>DATHVW010000204.1:0-8260 GCA_035461085.1 Longimicrobiales bacterium
CGACCTCTGCTACGTCAACTCGCTGCAGGACGGCATGAACCTCGTCGCCAAGGAATTCCTCGCCTGCCAGGTCGATGACCCCGGCGGCGTCCTGGTGCTGTCCCGGTTCGCCGGCGCGGCCGAGGAGCTGGACGGCGCATACGAGGTGAATCCCTACGATCCGGAAGCGTCGGCACACGGGCTGCACGGGGCGCTGACCATGTCAGCGGAAGAACGACGCGATCGCATGAACCGGCTGCACGCATCGCTGCGGACGATTTACGACTGGATGGGCGAGATCTTCGAGGGATGGGGCGCCGCCGCACGCGGCGAGCCCGCGCCGCTGTCGGACGCGGACCGGTGGAGCCGCACGCGGTGACACCATCCCAGATCGTACGACGCAAGCGTGAAGGCGAGGAGCTGAGCGCGGCGGATATACGCACGTTTTTCGAGGCATACGCCGCCGGTGACGTCGAGGAATACCAGATGTCGGCGTTCCTCATGGCGGTGTTCTTCCGGGGCATGAATCCCTCGGAACTGTCGGCGCTCGTGGATGTCATGATCGCGTCCGGCGCCGTTGCAGACCTCTCCGCGGTGCCCGGCGTGAAAGTGGACAAGCACTCGACCGGTGGTGTGGGCGACAAGGTGTCCATCGTGCTGGCGCCGCTCGTGGCATCGCTGGGCGTGCCGGTGCCGATGATGAGCGGTCGCGGCCTGGGTCACACCGGCGGCACGGTGGACAAGCTGGAGACCATCCCGGGGTTCCGCACCGACCTCACGATGCGCGAGTATGCCGACCAGATGGGCCGGATCGGGTGCGCGCTCATTGCACAGACGCAGGAAGTCGCACCTCTCGACAGGCGGCTGTATGCGCTGCGCGACGTCACGGCGACGGTGGAGTCGATCCCGCTGATAGCCTCGAGCATCATGAGCAAGAAACTGGCGGAAGGGATCGACGCACTGGTGCTCGACGTGAAGATGGGCAGCGGCGCGTTCATGCCGGAGCAGGCGCGCGCGGAGGAGCTGGCGCGGACCATGATCGGCATCGGTGCGGCGAGCGGCAAACGCGTGGTTGCGCTGCTTACCGCGATGGACCGGCCGCTGGGCTACGCCGTCGGCAATGCGCTGGAGATCGAGGAATGCGTGATGCTGCTGCGGGGCGAGGGGCCGGAGGATGTGCGTGAGGTGACGCTCGCGCTCGCGGCGGAGATGCTGGTACTCGGCGGTGCGGCCGACGACACTCGAGCGGCGCACGAACAGGCGGCTGCAGCGCTCGATGACGGTCGCGCACTCGAGAAGATGCGTGTCATCATCGAGGCGCAGGGCGGCAACTCCATGGTGCTCGACGATCCCGCCATCCTGCCGCAGGCGGAAGCGCGCCGCGTGGTCAAGGCTCCGCGGGGGGGGACCGTAACGCGCATGGATGTGCGAGCGATCGGGGAGGCCGCAGTCGAGCTCGGCGCGGGGCGGCGTACGCTGGACGCGGCGGTGGACCCTGCCGTGGGGTTTTACATCACGGTGAAGCCGGGCGACGACGTGGAGCCGGGGCAGCCGATTGCAACAGTGCACGCGCGCGACGGGGCAGCCGCGGAGACGAGCGCGCGCCGTCTGCTGGAAGCGATCGTGATCGGCGACGAGCCGGCTGCACCCCTGCCGCTCATTGTGCGCCGCATCGACGAGGCGAGCGCCACGATCTCATGACGCGCCTGCTCACGTTCGACACCACGCATCACGCGCTGCTCGCGGAGCAGATCGCACACGACAACGGTCTCGGTGCGGAAGTGACGCCGGCACCGCCGGAGTCGGGCGCGAAGTGCGACCTGGCGATCGAGTACCTGGTGGAGGACGAGGCCGCGCTGCTGGCCGCGCTGCGGGCCGCGCAGGTCGAGTTCACGGTCTTCGAGTCACGCTGAATCGACGGCACGGTTTGATGCAGGAGAGGGGCGCCCTGGCGCCCCCTCTCTGCGTGTCACCGCCTCAGCGTGTCCGGCTGCGTGCGGGGGCGCCTCATGCCCGGCGGGATGGTGTCGGGCGGCGTCGTGTCGGGCGGCGGTGACAGTCCGCGCAGCGGCGCGCCGAACAGGCCGCCGCGGTACGGGCTGCACGCCTCGGCCGGCTCGGTGCCCGCGATGAAGTACTCCGTCTCCACGTTCGTCGGACACCACTCGTTCGCGAGACGGCCGCTCTCGCCGTCGATCTCCCTCTCCACGATGCCGGACGGCCAGGCGAACGGCTCCGGCGTCGGCAGCTCCGCATTGTCGCCGACATAGACCCGGCGCATGAAGTCGCCCCACACCGGCGCAGCGAGCAGACCTCCGGCCGCCCCGTTCATGATGCGACGCGGCCGATCGAAGCCGAACCACACCACGGCCACGAGGTCCGGAGTGAACCCGGCGAACCACACGTCCGTGTAGTCGTTCGTCGTGCCGGTTTTGCCGGCTGCGGGGACGGTGTACGGCAGATTGCCCTGCGCAGGGTCGCGCGCGGGGTGACCGCTGCCGTTATTCAGCGCCGTCTCCATGAAGCTGCGTGTGATCGCCACAGCCTGCGGGTTGGCGACCTGCTCGACATCGGCAGGCGGCTGCCAGAGCACGGTACCATCGGCATCCTCGACGCGCAGGATCGGACGCGCACGTGCGCGCGTGCCGCCCGTGGCAAACACCGTATACGCTTCCGCCAGCTGCATCGGGACGACGTCCGCCGCACCGATCGGCATGGACGGGTAGGCCGGAATGTTCGTGCGCAGGCCGAACTCGCGGGCAGTCTGCGCGACCGTCTCCAGTCCGATATCAACGCCCAGCCGCACCGTCACCGTATTGACCGAGTACTGGAGCGCCTCGCGCATCAGCACCGGACCGCGAAAATCGGGGTCGTAGTTACGCGGTGCGTAGATACTGCCATCCGGCAGCTCCAGGCTGAGCGGCGCGTCGTAGAGGATCGTCGAAGGCGGCACGCCGCTGTTCAGCGCCGCATAGTAGACGAACGGCTTGAACGTGGAGCCCGGCTGCCGCACCGCCTGCGTCGCGCGATTGAACTTGGAATCGGCGAAGTCGCGGCCGCCAACGAGTGCCCGCACTTCGCCGGTGCCGGGCTCGAGCGCGATGAACAGGCCCTGCAGGTACGGCGTCTCGCCCGTGGCTGCCCTGTCTTCGTCCGCCATCGTTGCCGCGTAGGTAGGAGCGCGGAAGCCCGGCCGGTTTTCGATCCGCGACCAGCCGGCGGCCATCGCGGAGTCCGCAAAGCGCTGCATCTCGATGTCCAGCGTCGTGTAGATGCGCAGCCCGCCGCTGTAGAGGCGCGCACCATAGATGGGCTCCAGCGTCGTGCGAACCCATTCCACGAAATAGGGAGCGATCCGGCCCACATCGGTGGTGTGACGTGTAGTGGGCAGCGGCTGCTGCTGCCACTGCTCCTTCTCCTCCTCCGAGAGATACCCCTGGTCCGCCATCAGGCGCAGCACCGTGTTGCGGCGGTTCAGCGTCGCCTCCGCATTGATGAACGGCGAGTAGCGGCCGGGCGCGTTCACCGCCGCGGCCAGCATCGCTGCCTCCGCGGGATTCAGCTGTGAAGCGGCCTTGCCGAAATAGTGCTGCGACGCCGTCTCGATCCCGCGCCAGCCGTGGCCGTAATTGACCAGGTTGATGTAGGCCTCGAGGATGGTGTTCTTCGGATACACCTGCTCGATCTGCTTCGCGACCTTGAACTCCTTCAGCTTGCGGGCGACGCGCTGCTCGAAGCCGATCCCTTCCTCGAACATGTTGCGGGCGAGCTGCTGCGTGATCGTGCTGCCGCCGCCCGTGATGCGGCCGCTCAGCACATTCTGGATGTTGGCGGAGACAATGCGCCGGTAGTCGAGGCCGTCATGCTCGTAGAAGCGCTTGTCCTCCACCGCGATGAACGCCTGTGCGACATGCTCGGGCAGCGTCTCGATCTGCACGGGCGTGCGACGCTCCTCGAACAGCTCGGCGAACAGCTTGCCGTCGCGGTCCAGCAGCCGGGTCGCCTCCTTCGGCTCCCACGCGTAGATCTGGGCTACGGACGGGCAGTCGCGGCAGACGGCGCGCCACGACCCGATCGCCAATCCGGCGATGAGCGTGATGAACGCAACGACGCCCAGCGCGAAGCCGCGCACCACGCCCGGATGGCCGCGCAGCCACGTGCGCGTACTGCCGAATGCATCACCGATACGGCCCATGAATGATCCTCGTCGAGTCAGTACTGAATGTCTGGGTCAGGCGTCAGTCGTGTCGGTCGCTGCCGCGGCCTGTCGCACCACGTTGCCCAGTGCCGCGTGCACCGACGGGTTGCCCGCGAGCAGCGACCCGTGTCCGAGCACGTCCGCGCTGCCGTCCAGCCGCGTGACGACGCCGCCGGCTTCGCGCACGATCAGGGTCCCCGCCGCCACATCCCACGGGGCGAGATCCAGCTCCCAGAAGCCGTCGAACCAGCCGGTCGCCACGTGACACAGATCGAGCGCGGCCGATCCTGCGCGTCGCACACCCGATGTCGCGCGCAGCGCCGCGGCCAGCTGACGCGAATAGACCGGAAGCAGGTGCAGCGACTTGAACGGGAACCCGGTCCCGATCAGAGTATGCGACAGGTCCGTGATCTCCGACACGGCGATCCGGTCGCCGTCACGGAACGCGCCGCCGTTACGCACGGCGCTCCACTCCTCGCCGCTCGCGCTGTTCAGCACCACGGCGGCCTCGAGCGTCGCTCCACGTGCCACGCCGATCGAGACAGCGTAGGCCGGGTACCCGTGCAGGTAGTTCGTGGTGCCATCCAGCGGGTCGATGATCCACGTCCACTCGCCGCCCGGGGCATCATTCGTTACGCCCGACCGGTCGCCGCGTTCCGCCGCGTCCTCCTCCGCCAGCAGCCGGTGCTCCGGGAAATGCGCCCGGACATGCTCGACGATGACCGACTCCGCGGCACGGTCCACGTGCGTGACGAAGTCCGCCACGCCCTTCTGCGACCAGTCGGACACCGCGACCCGACCCAGATTTTCCCGGTGCACGGACGCCGCGTCCCGCGCGGCCCGCAGCGCGACGCTCAACAGCTCGTTCACACTCCTCCTCGCCCATGAACCCCGGCGCGGCCAGCGCTCCGGCACCGGCCCGATCGGCGCGCACGCCGGCCCCGCACGCATCGTGCGCAGCGTTTGCCCGGCAGGACTTGGCGCGTAACTTATCCGCCGCACCGGCTCCATCCTAGTGGACCCCCCGCTGTGGCCTCTCCGTGGCGGGTGTCCCTTCGCGCGCCGGCAGAGTATTTGCGCTCCGTTGAACGAAATCAGGAGATCACACCGCTGGGCCGGCGCGTGACGCGGCCGACAGCGTCAATCAGAGCAAGGAGGCGCATCATGGCCGCACAGGAGAAGGGCTCCGGCGAAGTGCTGGTACAGGTCTGCATGGAGTGCGGCAAGGAGTACATGTTCGAGAACCAGGAGCCGGCCGAAGACCTGACCTGCGAGAAGTGCGGCAATGGTGTGTTCCGGTCTTTCTATGCCAATGCGCGCGCCGATGAGGCGTCGGACGATTTCCGCGACTCGACGGAGCGTGACGTCCTGACTACGGACTCCCCGTCCGACATCACGCGGGGTGATCTCCACGACCTCAACAATCTCTGATGTCAAAGGTCCGCTTCGACGGCTCCGGCGTGGCGCTCGTCACGCCGTTCAACGCCGATGGCGTGCACGAGCGCGTGCTGATGGATCTGGTGGCGTTTCACCATGAGGAAGGCACGGACGCGCTGATCGTCTGCGGGTCCACGGGCGAGGCGGCGGCAATGACGGCGGAGGAGCAGTACCGTGCTGCCGCGTGCGTCGCCGAAGCGAACGGCGGCCGGCTTCCGGTCATTGTCGGCTGCGGCGGCACCGACACCCGGCAGGTGGTGCGCCTCGGTGAGCAGGCCCGCCGCGCCGGGGCGGACGGCGTGCTGCTGAGTGCGCCCCCGTACAACAAGCCCCCCCAGCGCGGGATCATCGATCATTTCCGTGCGGTCATGGATGCGGCGGAGCTGCCGGCGATCATCTACAACGTGCCGGGCCGGACATCGGTCAACATTCTGCCGGAGACGATTGCGGAGCTGGCGGAGGACGAGCGCGTAATCGGTGTCAAGGAGGCGTGCGGGGATATCGTGCAGGTCGCGGAGCTCGCCCGTCTCGTCGGCGAAAGGCTCTCGATCTGGAGCGGTAACGACGACCAGGTGATCCCCATCATGTCGCTCGGCGGTCGCGGCGTGATCACGGTGCTCGGCAATGTCGCGCCGCGCGAGACGAGCCACATGGCTCACGCGTTCCTCGATGGCAGGATCGCTGACGCGGCTGCCCTGCAGCTGCGGTTCCTGCCTCTGATCCGGGCGCTGTTCGCGGAGCCGAACCCGATACCGGTCAAGACTGCGGTCGGCTGGCTCGGCTTCGACGTCGGACCGCTGCGCCAGCCGCTCTGCGAAGCCGATCCTGCGAAGCAGGAGGTCGTGGTGCGTGAGCTGGAGCGGCTCGGCATCCAGCGTCGGGTCGCTGCCCGATCGTGACGCGCATCGTCATCGCCGGGATCCGGGGGCGGATGGGGCGCACCCTCCTGCGCCTGGCGGAAGAGCGTCCGGATGTCGAAGTCACGGGCGGCCTGGCGAGCGCAGCCGACGCGTCATTCGCCGTGCCGGTCGTCTCCCTGGATGATGCGGCCGGCATCGTACGTAATGCCGATGTGGTCATCGATTTTTCCACCGCCAGGGCTACGGGCATGCTGCTGGAGCGCGCCGTGGATGTGCTCGACGGCCGGGCGCTCGTCGTGGGCACCACCGGTCTGGATGAGGCCGCGCGTGACCGGCTGGAGGCGCTCGCAGCGCGCACCGCTGTCCTGACCGCTGCCAATTTCAGTGTGGGCGTAAACCTGCTGCTCGGGCTGACCGCGCGTGTCGCGGCGGCTCTCGACGCGGCGAGCTACGACATCGAGATCGTCGAGGCGCACCATCGGCGAAAGGTCGATGCACCCAGTGGTACCGCGCTCGCGCTCGGCGAGGCCGCCGCCGCAGGGCGCGGCGTACCGCTCGCCGGCGTGCGCCGCGACGGACGCAGCGGCGAAACCGGCGTGCGGCCGGCCGGCGAGATCGGAATTCACGCGCTGCGGGGCGGGGGCATCATCGGCGAGCACCGTGTGGTGTTTGCCGGTGAACGGGAACGGATAGAGCTGGTGCACGAGGCGCTCGACCGCGCCGTGTTCGCGGATGGTGCGCTGAAGGCTGCAACGTGGATCGCCGGCCGCGGTGCGGGGCGTTTCACCATGCAGGATGTGCTCGGGCTCCAGGAACCAGGGGAGGGGCGGTAATGGACTATCAGGAGATCAGGGACCTCATCGCGAACGCGCGCAAGCGCACGCCCGTGACGGTGTATGTGCGACACGAGGGCCAGCTCGAGGCTGGAGACGGCGATGACCTGAAGGTCTTTCCGACGGGTGCTGGGACCACCGTGCTCGTGGGCGAGTGGGAGGCCGCGCATGCACTCATCGAGAGCGCCGGCTCCGCCATTCAGTATTTCCACGTTGACAACGACCGTCGCAACTCCGCCATACCGATGCTCGATCTGCGGGGCGTGAACGCGCGCATCGAGCCGGGTGCGTGGATTCGCGAGAAGGTGGAGATCGGTGACAACGTCATCGTGATGATGGGCGCAGTCATCAACATCGGTGCGGTCGTGGGCGCGGGGACGATGATCGACATGAACGCCGTCGTCGGGGCGCGGGCCCTGGTCGGCCGCGACTGCCATATCGGCGCCGGCGCGGTGCTGGCCGGCGTGCTCGAGCCGCCGAGCGCCGCTCCTGTCGTGATCGAAGACGGGGTGCTGGTCGGTGCCAATGCGGTCGTGCTGGAGGGCTGCACCGTCGGGCGCGGCAGTGTGGTCGCAGCGGGAGCCGTCGTCACCGCCGATGTGCCGGAGCTCGTCGTCGTTGCCGGCCAGCCCGCGCGCAAGCTGAAGGACGTGGACGCCAGGACGAAGGACAAGACCGGCCTGCTGAAGGAGCTGCGCCGCCTGAACGACTGAGCCGCGCGCGCAGTCGGCCAGATAGCGGCGCTGCGGGAGCGCTGTTATCTTCCGCGCGTCCCGCACACTGGACCCGCTACGGCTGCCCATAATGATCGAAATCTTCAAGGCCGCAATTCAGCGCGGCGCGTCGGACATCCACATCAAGGCGGGCGACTACATACGCGCGCGCATCACGGGCGAGCTGGTGCCGCTCACGCAGCAGCGTCTGGCGCCGGAGCACGTCATGCAGATCTGCTC
>DATHVW010000205.1:0-12722 GCA_035461085.1 Longimicrobiales bacterium
GACGGCGCCATGTTCGCGCTCACGCGCATGCCCGCCGGTGTCGACCTCATGGCCGAGGACCCGACGTCCCCCGGCAACATCATCCTGAAGCCCGACCCGTTCAACGACAACGCGAATCCGCTCAACACCATGCTGAACGGCGGACACTCCGAGTCGATGCGCGGCCGCTTCCTGGGCAACGTGAACGCCAGCTGGACCCCCGTGACGTGGTTCAAGCTCGACGCCAACGTCGCGTACGACCGTCTCGATGCCAACGGCGAGAACTTCACGCCGAAGGGCTTCCGCACGCTGTCACTGCCGAACGGCACCGGCGGCAGCCTGTCACGCAGCAACACGGTCAACGAGGGCCTCAATGCCTCCGTCATGGGCCAGGTCCGCCGCACGTTCGGTGACCTCGTCTCGACGACGCAGGTGCGCTACCTGATCGAGAAGGAAGACCAGGTCAACACCGGCGCGAGCGGCTCGGACTTCACGGCCGACGGCGTCTGGACCATCAGCAACACGCCGTCAGCCAACCGCGGCGCCAGCTCATCCCTCTCGATGACGCGCGCGGACGGTTTCTTCGTGATCCAGGACCTCGACTTTCGCGATCGCTACATCCTGAACGCGATGGTGCGTCAGGACGGCACATCGCGCTTCGGTCTCGATCAGCGGCGCCGCTGGTACTACCGCGGTGCGGCCGCATACCGCATCTCGGAGGAGGAGTGGTTCTCGCTTCCCGCGATCGATGAGCTGAAGCTGCGCTACTCGATCGGCACTGCCGGCAACACTCCGAGCTTCTCGGCGCAGTACGAAACGTACAGCGTCAGCGGCGGTGCGATCACGCAGGGCACACTCGGCAATCGCAACCTCAAGCCGGAATATGCGACGGAGCAGGAGTTCGCCATCGAGGCGGTCGGCCTGCAGGGCCGCATGTCGCTGGACCTGACCTACGCAACGACGACGGTCGAGGACCAGCTGCTGAATATCCCGCTGCTCGCCTACCAGGGCTTCAGCCGTCAGTGGCAGAACGCCGGCACGCTGGAGAGCAACACATACGAGGCAACGCTCTCCGCACAGCTGCTGCGCAGCAGCGACTTCACGTGGAACGCACGCGTGATGCTGGACCGCACGCGACAGGAGATCACGCAGCTCGACCTGCCGGCCTATCAGGACGGCGTCAGCGGGCAGGGTCTCGGCAACGTGTTCTACATCCGCGAGGGTGAGGCAATCGGTACGTTCTACGGCTTCCAGTTTGCCGAGAACTGCGGACACCTGCCTTCCGGCGTGGACTGCAGCGAGTTCCAGGTCAACGACGACGGATTCCTGGTCTGGGTCGGCGGTGCCGGCTCGTGGCAGAACGGCTGGGACACGTACTTGAACGGTGACGGTGAGACGCAGGCGTGGTGGGGCACGGTAGCCCCGTTCACGATCCGCGGTCAGCCGCTCCAGTGGGGCACGCCGTTCCAGGGTGAGGGCACGGACAAGATCACCGGCGCGCGCACCACGTTCCTGCCGCTCGGAACGACGCAGCCGAAGTACCGCCTCGGCCTGTCCAACACGTTCACGTACAAGGGCGTGTCGCTGTACGGCCTGCTCGAGTCCGTACAGGGCTTCAGCGTCTACAACCAGCCGCTGCAGTGGGCGACCTTCCAGGGTTACTCCGGCATCATGGATCAGTCGGATGTCCCCGACAACATGCGCAAGCCGATCGGCTACTACAGCCGCCTCTACGGCGCGTCGGGCCTGCAGCCGAGCTCCGCGTTCGTCGATGACGCCAGCTTCATCAAGCTGCGCGAGGTGACGCTCCGCTTCACGCCGGGCCGCGGCCTGCTGGATCGCGTGCCGGGTGTCAGCGCGCTCGACGGGCTCACGTTCACAGCGACCGGCCGCAACCTGCTCACGTGGTCGGACTACGATGGCTACGATCCCGACGTCGGCCGCAGCGGCGGCGGTACGGGCTCGGCAGCGATCGCACGCGTGGATGGGTTCAGCTACCCGAATTTCCGTCAGCTGACGCTCGGCGTCGAGCTGAACTTCTAGAAGGGGGCGTAAATGAAATTCAGATCAATCCTGGCGGCGGCCGCCATTGGCGGCCTCGCCCTGACCGCCTGCGTGGATCTCGAGGTCATCAACCCGAACGATCCGGACGCGGAACGCGCGCTCGGAACGCCCGGTGACGTCGAGGCTCTGATCGGCGGCTCGTGGGAGAACTGGTGGAATGCGGGCTACGCCAGCAACAGCGTAGGCCCCATTCTGGCCACGGCCTCCTATCAGCACTCCGCAACGGCTGCGAACTTCGGCATGGTGGAGTTCTCCGGCTGGCCGAAGGTGCCCGTGCATCACCTGACGGCGAACGTGTTCTACAACGAGTTCGCCAACAATTGGGTCTGGCAGTTCCGTGCGGTCGCGGCCGCTGTGGACGGACTCAAGGCCATCGAGGGTGGTGTCGAGCTGCCGGCCGACCGGCTCGCCCGTGCCAAGGCCTTCGGCTACTTCGTGCTCGGCCTCGCGCATGCCGGCGCGGCCGCCATGTACGACCAGGCGTACATCTACGATCCGTCGATTCCGATGGAGGATGTGGCGCTGCATCCGTACACGGACGTCATGGACGCCGCGATGGGCTATTTCGATCGGGCCCTGACCGAGTCCCAGGGCGCCGCGACCATCCCCGCAACGTGGATGTCGCGCGACGTCAGCGCAGCCGAGCTGCGGCGCCTGATCCACTCGTACAAGGCACGCTACCGTGCGGCCGTCGCACGCACACCCGCGGAGCGGGCTGCGGTGGACTGGCAGGCGGTCATCAACGACGTCACGGCCGGCATCACGGCTGACTGGTCGGTGGACGTCGTGTCCGGATCGGGCTTCTCGTCCGGTGCCCTGGTGAACATGCCGCGCTACGGCCCGTGGGGTCAGCTCAGCTACCAGGTGCTCGGCATGGCCGATCAGTCGGGCGACTACCAGGAGTGGATTGCGCGCGCGCCGTTCGACCGCCATCCGAATCTCTCGTCGGACCAGGCGAGCGACCCGTTCCTGATCATCACGCCCGACCTGCGCTTCCCGCAGGGATCGACCATCGCGGAACAGCAGGCCAACGATGGCGTGCTCTTCGAGATCCCGACGGCCAGCGGCGGCTTCGGCGCGCAGTGGAACCGTCCGGACCGCGGCCCGTTCCGCTGGTCGTACTACCGTTATCTCGGCAACAACATGTGGCTCCAGACCTCCGCCAACCGGACCCAGGGCCACAAGGAGATCACGGTGAATGAAATGCGCCTGCTGGAAGCCGAGGCGCACTACAACCTGGGCGCGCTCGGAACCGCGGCAACGCTGATCAACGTCACGCGTACGGCCGCAGGCCTCAACGCCACCGACGCCACCGGGACGAACACCAGCTGCGTGCCGAAGCTTCCGGACGGGTCGTGCGGCGATCTGTTCGAGATGCTGAAGTGGGAGGTGCGCCTCGAGACCATGTACAAGGGGCTGCACCTGGCGCCGTGGTACTTCCACGGCCGCGGCTGGGGCGATCTCGCTGAAGGCACGTTCCTTCAGATGCCTCTGCCGGGACGCGAGGCCGAGCTGCTGTTCGTCGCTCCGTATACGTTCGGCGGGCCGGGCGCAGACGGCGCTGCACCGGTCGGTACGTACGGCTACTGATGCAAACGATGGCGGCGGAGGGTCACCCCTCCGCCGCCATCACTTTCCGCATTGCCCGGCAATCCTTCGCTAGCCGTCTTCAGGGGGAACGGTGTCCTGTTCCTCCTCCACCTCGGGCAGCCGTGGAGCAGTAGGATTGCTGCACGCCGGTGCGACGATGGCCAGTCCGATTCCCATCCATCCGAGGAGCACGAGTCGGCGCGCCCATTTGTTCATTGGTCCCTCCTTGCTGGCGCCTGTTCGGCGTCATGTACAATGCTGTACAATACACTGTGAATCAAGCGTCCTCCCGTATCCGGAGTCTGAAATGCAACGTCGGACCGTACTCAGCCTGCTCCTCGCCGTGCTCCTGACCGCGGCCGGCTGCGCCTCATCCGGCGGTACCTCGGCGCGGCGGGATTCCCGTGTGCTGATGCCGGAGGAGATTGCCACCGTTCCGGTCAACAACCTGTACGAAGCGATCGACCGGCTGCGTCCGCGCTGGCTCGAGATGCGTGACGTGCGAAGCCTGGGCACGGGCGTCGGCCAGATCGTCGTGTTCCTCAACAACAGCTACGTGGGCGGCCCCGAGACTCTGCGGCAGTTCCAGGCCCACCAGGTCGTGCGGATCCGCTACCTCGACGCCGCTCAGGCATCGGCGACGCTCACGGGTTACGACACCAGCCGTCACGTGGTGGCGGGCATCGTCCTGGAGACGGCCGAGGGGCGTTGAGCGCGTCCCTTACCGCCTAGCCGCCCCTGCGGGTCCACAGCGCGATGACGCCGCACCTGGCCTCGGGCGTGTGGAACTCCGGGGGTGCGGTCGCCAGTCCCTTGTACACTTCCATGCCCTCGAGGGCTGCCGGCGAGGCGAGGTCGTTCAGGGAGACCTCGCCGCGAGCCGGCATGCCATCCACGTAGACCTGCACGGGACACATGCCGCCGCCGGTCGCGAAAAGCGTGCGGTCGAACGTGACGATGCGGGCGCCCACAGTGCTGCCGCCCTCCAGTCTAATCCCGGGTACGTCAACCAGCAGGTCCGTGATCTGCGCCGGTGCTCTGCGCTCGATGTCGGCGCGGCTGAAGAATGTGCCGCCGAGCCGGCGGTCGAGCCGCTGGTAGAAGGCCGCGAGCATGGGTGAACGGGAGCGCGTCAGCGCAGTGATCTCGAGCGGAGCGAGCAGCACTGCCGTCGCGTCCAGGCGGATGGTCACGTCCAGTGCTTCGCCGCTCTGCACGCGCCAGTAGGGTGTGGTGATCTCCCGGTAGCCGATGCGCGCCACACGGAAGGCGATGGGCCCCGGGTTCAGCCGGGTGAACGTGAAGCGACCGTCATCGTCGGTGCGGGCGCTGCCGAGGGTGCGCCGCTTGTCATCCAGAACGCGCACCCATGCGTCCACGATCGGCTCGCCGGTGTCCTCCTCGACGACCGTGCCGTGGATCGTCACGTCGAGGGAGGCCCGCTGCGCCGCTGCGCGGTCGGGCAGCAGTGCCAGCAGCGAAAGCAGGCACCATATCGACAGGCCCGCCGCCGGGGAACGGGCATTCGGGGAACGGCCGGTGATGTCGTGAAGCATGCTCACCTGCCTCGCACGGGGGCCGGAGAGGAGGGGCGCGTCTGCGAACCGCTCGCTAGGTACGCGTCAGATCGGCGCAGGCAAGCACAGCGCCCGTGCCGTCGGAATTCTCGACCACCTGAACTGCGTAATCCGTGCCGGTGAGGCGCCTCTGAATGACGGCCTCCGCGTCCACGCCGCCGTCGCTGACCTGGAGGGCAGGGAAGGCGGAGGCGGGAGCGACGGCTTCCCGGGGTGCAGCGCAGGTACCTCCGAGGAGCAGCCAGCCGTATGTGGCGCCATCGGGCGCGCCAGTGAGGCCCACACCGACGCGGGTCTGCGACTGGAGGGCCACCATGGCCGCGGGTCCGGCCAGCCCGGCGGGACCGTCCGGCACGGCCACCAGCTCGCCTTCCCAGAACAGGGTTTCGGGCGGCTCCGTCGTGCTCAGGCAGCCCGCCAGGATGAGCGGGATACCAGTGAGTGCGCGCCTCGCGAAACGTATACTTTTCACCATGTACCCAATTTTCCGCTTGCGACGTGCGCGGCGCAAGCGCGATCTTGCTGGATTGCGCCGGCAGGTCCCGGGTGCAACACGTCACGCCGGCAGCGCCGGCCTCAGATCGGAGAACAGTCATGCGACGCTGCTTATTCATGCGCCGGGTGCCGCCGGCACTGCTGGGAGCCATCCTTCTGGCCGTGTCCGCGGGGAGTCTGGCCGGCCAGGGGCGCGACTTCCGGTCGGGCATGCGCACCGGTATCGGCTACACGGCGGCGTTCCCGGACGTGCAGGCCGGCGTCGGCGTCTGGCACCTGGTCGGTGGCAGTCCATTCGGTGTCTTTGCCGACGCGAAGATGACGATCGGCTCGCTGCGCGATGAGCCGACGCACTGCCCTGCGGCGCTGACCGAGTGCACCGTGACGTACGTCGAATCCCAACGCAACGACCTGTTCATCCGTGAGCAGGATGAGTTCATGATCGCCAATGCGGGTGCCATGTACGCGGTCACGCCGCAGTTCGTTCTCATGCTGGGTGCCGGCGCGGCACGCAAGCGTACGGTCACCGAGTACTTCGACGAGGAGGAGGAGCCGATCACCGCGACCGGCCAGTTCTTCGTCGATAACGAGCCGGACCCGGCGACCGAGCTGCAGCTGGTCGCCGGCATGCTGATCCGGGCAGGAAGTCATCTCGTTTTCCGCTTCGGCTACGAGACGGCCCCCGGCGGCATGTCGCTCGGCGCGTATTTCGCCCTGCCGTAACGCATCCATGCGTGCCGCCTTCTTCTGAACCAGGAACACCGGGAACAATGCCGAATGAGACGCTGACCCCGCGCAGGGTCGAGAAGCCGTGGGGTCACGAGCTGATCTGGGCGGAGACCGATCAGTACGTCGGGAAGATCCTGCACGTGAAGGCCGGTCACGCACTTTCGCTGCAGTATCACGACGTGAAGGACGAGACCATGCATCTGCTGCGCGGCCGCATGCGGCTGCTGATCGGCCCGGCCGCGGACCGTCTGGAGACGATCGAGCTGGCCGAGGGAGAAAGCATCCGGATCCGGCCGCCGACCGTCCATCGCGTCGAGGCCATCACGGACGTGGACATCCTGGAGGCATCCACTCCGCATCTGAGCGACGTGGTCCGGCTGGAGGATCGTTACGGGCGCGGCTGACGGCGCGGCGCTGCTCGGTCTGGGCACGAACCTCGGCGACCGCATGGCGAACCTGCGCGCCGCGATCGCAGGTCTGCGCGAGCTGGGTCGTGTGCAGGGCGTGTCGCGCGTGTACGAGTCGGAGCCGTACGGCTATGTCGATCAGCCGCGCTTCCTCAACATGGCTGTCAAGCTGCGCACGCAGCTCGCGCCCGAAGCGCTTCTGCCCGCGCTCAAGGAGCTCGAGCTGCGGATCGGGCGCGCACCCACCCATCGCATGGGACCGCGCGTCATCGACCTCGACATTCTCTTCTATGATGACGTGCAGCTGGATTCGCCGGACCTGCGCATTCCTCATCCCGGTGTGATGGACCGTGCGTTCGTGATCGCGCCGCTGCTCGATCTCGACATCGGGCTGCGCCATCCCGTGTCCGGCGAGCTGCTGGCGGAACGCGTGATCGCGCTGAACGACACGTCACTCGTGCCGCTCGGCGCCGCTGCCGACGTGCTGAACATGGACCTCGATCATCCCGGCAGCAGCTGACATGAGCAAAGCCGTTTTTCCGCGCTGTCGCGCGCGCGTCGATCGCATCCGCCGCGCCCACCTGATCCCGGCATGCGTGCTCGTGCTCGCATGCGCATCCGCGAGCTGTGCCGACGCACCCGGTGCCGACGACGCCGCAGCCGATGCCGCGGCCATCGTGGATGCGCAGTCGCCTCGTGACCTCGCTCGCGTAGTCGAGCAGATGATGCCCGCGCTCGAGCGGATCTCCGGCCTGGACCGGGTGGAGACGATCCGCGTGCGGCGGCAGTCGCGCGATGGGGCACGCGCGTACGTGGCAGCGCGACTCGACGAGGAGATGTCACCGGCGGAGCGGGACGCTGTGCGCCGCACCTACGTGGCGCTCGGACTGCTGCCCGACACGCTCGACCTCGACGCACTGCTGCTCGACCTCTACACGGAACAGGTGCTCGGATATTACGACCCGAAGGAGCGTACACTCTTCGTCGTTTCCGGTGAGGACGTGGCCGATCTCCAGCCGGTCATTGCGCACGAGCTCGTGCACGCACTCCAGGACCAGCACACCGATCTCGATTCGCTCGTGTCGGGCGACCGCGGCAACGACCGGCAGACGGCCGCGCACGCGGCGCTCGAGGGTCACGCGATGCTGGTGATGTTCGCGCTTCTGGCCGAACAGGCGACGGACGCCACGGTCGATCCGGCGGCATTGCCCGATCCCGCCCTCGAGCTCGGTCCCGCGATGGCAGCGCAGAACGACGAGTATCCGGTATTCCGGCGTGCGCCGGCGGTCATCCGGGAGACACTGCTGTTCCCCTATCTGCGGGGCGTGAGCTTCGTGCACGCGCTGTGGAGCGCGCGCCGGCCGCTGGCGCGCTACCCGGCGCCCCTGGACTCGCTGCTGCCACAGTCCACGGAGCAGGTCATGAATCCGGTCGATCGCTTCATTCGTGAGCGCGATGAGCCGACGATCGTGGAGCTCGGCGCGATGCCGGCCGGCTGGCGCATCGCGAGGGAGGACGAGTTCGGGCAGCTCGAGACCGCGATCTTCCTGGAGCAGCACCTGGGCGCGGCAGGACGTGCGGCCGCCGAGGGCTGGGACGGCGACAGGTATGCTCTGCTCGTCGGTGCGACCGGTGCGGAGGTGGTATGGTGGCGCAGCGTGTGGGACACGGGGGCGGCTGCCGATGCGTTCGGAGCGGCCGTCCGGCGCGCAGCGGCCACACGCGGAGACAGGGACGTGACGGTGACGCGCCTCGAAGTGGATGGTCGTCCCGTTGTGACGATCGTGGATGCTCCGGCCGGTGCCGATGCGACAGCGCTGCAGCCCGACGGCTGATCATGGAAACTCGCAGACCGTGTGCGCAGGGTGGCTCGCTTGCTGCATAAGCACGGACTGACCTGACACATCGATCGGCAATCCCGAATGGAGCACACGATACCGACTCCGGTGACTACAACCGACTTCACGATCGGCGTGGAAGAGGAATACCAGCTGGTCGATCCCGCGTCAGGAGCGCTGCGCAGTCGCGCATCGGATCTGCGGCGCGAGGACTGGACGGGCGAGCTCGTGGCGGAGCTGCAGGAGACCACCATCGAGATCGGGACGCCGGTGTGCGCGGACATGGCGGACGCAGAGGAGCATCTGAGCCGGCTGCGCCTGCAGGCGGCGACGGTGGCCGCGTCGCACGGCCTCGCCATCGTGGCGGCCGGCGTGCACCCGTTCAGCGACTGGGAGGGCCATGAGCGGCCGCCGCTCGAGCGCTATCGTGCGATCGAGGCGCGCTACGGCCGCATCGCGCGCGATGAGCACATCTTCGGCATGCATGTTCACGTCGGCGTCCCCGAGGGTATCGACCGTCTGTCGCTGATGAACATCCTGCGTCACTACCTGCCGCACCTGCTCGCGCTGTCCGCCAGCTCCTCGTTCTTCGAGGGCGCCGATACCGGATTCGCCTCGTATCGCACGATCCTGTGGCGCCGCTGGCCGAACTCCGGGATCCCTCCGCGGTTCGCGTCCGATGCGGAGTTCCGGCAGTACGTGGACACACTGCTCGATGCCGGCGTCATGGCGGACCCGTGGAATCTGTACTGGAGCATGCGTCCGCATCCGAAATATCCGACGGTCGAGTTCCGCGTGATGGACGTGTGCCCCAGCCTGCGTGACGCGGCCGCGCTCGCAGCGTTCGCGCGCGCACTCGTCCATGCCGCCGCGACCGGCGTGATCACGGACGACGCGCCGCAACGCGTCCCTCTCACGATGGAGCAGGAGCTGCTCCGCGTGAACGAGTGGCGGGTGGCGCGCGACGGCCTGGACGGCAGGCTGATCGACACCATCGCCGGGACCGGGCATGCGCCGGTGCGCGATTCGATCCGCGCACTGCTCGACCGCGTCAGCCGCTCCGCCGAGGAGCTGGGCGACATCGGCATACTGTCGCATATCGAGCGCATCCTCGAGCGTGGCAACGCGGCCGAGCGCATGCGGGTGATTCATCGCGAGGGTGCGTCGCTGCGCGGGCTCGTGGACTGGCTCGTCGGCGAGAGCCTGGTCGGGACCGGCCTCGATCGGCGCGGCACACAGAGGGACGGGAAGTGACGGCGCACGCCGGCGGCGTGCGCATACGCGTGGATGCCGTATTCGCCGCCGCGTCAGGATATGACGTGGTGGTGCGCGCCGGTGCCATGGACGATCTGGCGGACCGTGTCACAGCCGCCGCTCCCGCCGCCGCGTATGCCGTGATCACCCCGCACAACCTGGCCGGCACCGTGGGTGCCCGCGCGCTCGGCTCGCTGCGGGCGGCCGGCATGACCGCGGAGCTGCTCAGCTTCGAGGATGGCGAGTCCCACAAGACACGCGAGACCTGGGCGGCGCTCACCGATCGCATGCTCGAGCTCCGTCTCGGCCGCGATTCATGCATCGTGGCTGTGGGCGGCGGCGTCACGGGCGATATCGCCGGCTTCGTCGCGGCGACGTACATGCGCGGCATTCCCTTCGTGCAGGTGCCCACCACGCTGCTCGCCATGATCGATGCGTCGGTCGGCGGCAAGACCGGCGTGGATACCCCGGCAGGCAAGAACCTCGTCGGCGCGTTCCACTCACCCGCCGCGGTCATTGTCGATACAGCGGTGCTGCGCACGCTGCCGCCGGTGCAGATACAGTCCGGCCTGGCGGAGGCCGTCAAGCACGGCGCGATCCTCGATGCTGCGCACTTCGAGTGGATCAGCGATCATGTGCGCGAGCTGCTTTCGCTGGACAGTGCTGCCATGGAGCAGCTCGTCGCGCGGTCCATCCGGATCAAGGCGGATGTCGTCTCGGCCGATCCGCTCGAGAGCGGACGGCGCGCGATCCTGAACTTCGGTCACACGATCGGTCACGCGCTCGAGCGGTTTGCCCGCTACACCATGCCGCACGGCTTTGCCGTGGCCGCCGGCATGTGCGTCGAGGCCCGGCTCGGCGAGGCTCTCGGGATCACCCGCCCCGGCAGTGCCGAGAAGATCGCCGTTCTGCTGTCGCGCCTGGGACTGCCGTCACGAGCCTCATTCGCGCCCGACTCGCTGCTCGATACCATGGCTCTCGACAAGAAGGCACGCCGCTCCGTGCCGCGCTTCGTGTTGCTGCGCGATATCGGTGAATGCGCAATCGACACACAGGGCGCCTGGACGCACGCCGCGGATCCGGAGACGCTGATGAGCGTCCTGCGGCAGAGCGCGGCGGTGCCCGATGTCGTTTGACTGCCTGTTGACGCCCGCCTATCTTCCAGCCTGCCTGCCGGTCTCTCGATGCGGCCGGTGGAGTTGTGGCGGAACAGTCGCGGAGGGTTGATGGCGCTCGCAGAGCGCGCCGCAGGCCGGTCAGTTGCTCAGGTCCTGGAGGAACGCGCACGGGAACACCCCGATCGCGCGTTCCTCGTATTCGGTGACCGGCGGCTGACGTACCGGCAGGTGAACGCCCGATCGGCTGCGCTGGCGGCGGCACTGCACGGCCTGGGCATCGAGGCCGGCGACCGGATCGCGCTCGACCTTCCCAACTGGCCCGAGTTCGTGCTGTCAATGTTCGCCGCAGCCCGGCTCGGCGCGGTCATCGTGCCGCTGAATCCCCGCTACACGGTTCCGGAACTGCAGTACATGCTCCGCCACTCGGAGGCGACGGTCGTCGTATGCGCCGAGACGTTCAACGGCGTCGACTACCTCCAGCTGTTCGAGAACTTCCTCACATCGCTGCCCGACCTGCAGTATGTCGTGACGGTCGGTGAAGAGGACCTCTGGTACGATGACCGCATCTACCAGTTCGAGGATCTCGAATCGAGCGGCGAGGGCCGCAAGGTGCCCGACATCGAGGTGAATCCGGCCGAGGATACGTTCGCGATCCTGTATACATCCGGCACGATGGGCAAGCCGAAGGGCGTCGCCCTCACCCACGAGAACCTGCTCACCACCGCCGCGGCCACGGCCGATTCCCTGCAGATGACACCCGATGACCTGGTGTTCGGGGTGGCGACGGTGTTCCACGTGTTCGGGCTCGGACCGGGCGTGCTGGGCACGCTGCTCGCCGGCGCCGGCCTGGTGCTGCAGGAGCAGTTCGATCCGGCCGCAGCGCTCGATCTGATCGAGCGCCACCGGGTGACGGTGCACTATGGCGTGCCCACGGTGTATATAACCGAGATGCGGGAGAACGAGAGCTCGAAGCGCGATCTCTCCTCCCTGCGCGCCGGGATCGTTGCAGGTGCGCCCATCGGCGACGAGATGGTGCGTCGCATTCGTACGGAGCTGTGCCCCAATCTCTGTGTGGCCTACTCGCTCACGGAGACGGCCTCGACCGTCGCCATGACGCGGGTGGACGATCCCGATGACAAGGCGGTGTTCACCGTTGGCCGGCCGCTGCCCGGCAACGAGCTGCGCATCCTGGATCTGGACGGCACGATCCTGCCCGAGGAGAGCCTCGGCGAGATCGCGATCCGCGGCGTCGGTGTCATGAAGGGCTATTACCGTCAGCCGGGCGAGACGGCGCAGTCCTTCGATGAGGATGGATATTTCCTGACCGGCGACCTCGGCATGATCGACGAGGAGGGTTACCTTCATATCGTCGGTCGGCGCAAGGAGCTCATCATTCGCGGCGGATTCAACGTCTATCCGCGCGAGGTGGAGGACCGGCTGCACGCGCACCCTGCGGTGCTCGACGTGACGGTCGTCGGTCTGCCCCACGAGGTTCTGGGCGAGCAGGTTTGCGCCTGCATCCTCCCGGTCGAAGGTGCGATCATCACCGGCGAGGAAATCAAGGACTGGTGTCGCAGCACGCTTGCGGATTACAAGGTGCCCGACATCGTCCGCTTTTTCGACTCCTTCCCGCTGACCGGCAGCGGAAAGGTCCGGCGCGTCGAGCTGGCG
>DATHVW010000206.1:0-1910 GCA_035461085.1 Longimicrobiales bacterium
AGGACGACGGCCGCCGCATTGTTGCTGATGACCTCCGTGAGCAGAGATGTCATGATATAGAACGTCGCGAGAACGCCGTAGCTGCCCAGCGGTCTCGTGAGATTCACGAGAAGGCCGGCCGCCAGTTCCGCTAACCCCGTGTCGCGGATGGCGATGCCGAGTGGGATGATGGCACCCAGCAGCACGAGTACCATCCAGTCGATGTCCTCGTAGGCCTCGTCGGGTGTGACACAGCCGGTCAGGAACATCGCGATTACGCCGAGCAGAGCAGCCACGAGAATGGGCATGACATCGAACGCCGCCAGTGCAACGACGACAGCGATGATCGCGAAGGCGTACTTCATCTTGCGCAACCGCTTCCGCGGAAGCTGTACCGCGCCGAGCAGCGCCAGGTCTCCGCTGCCATGCAGCGCTGTCAGCTCGTCGTTGCTGCCCGAGACGAGCAGCACGTCGCCCGGCTCGAGCGTGATATCGCGCATTCGCTCCTGAAGCGGCTCGCCGTGGCGCTGGATGCCGAGCACCGGCATGCCGTACCGGTTGCGGAAGTTCACCTGTTGGAGCGTCCGACCGACGACTATCGAGCGCGGCGTTACGATGACTTCCGCCAGCCGCGCCTCCCGTCCCGGCCCCTGGGTCTCTGCCGGATCAGGAAACTCGGGCTGCGACCCCGCTATCGTGAGGTGCTCCTCCTCCTCGATGCGCGCGATGTTCGGGATCTTTCCTTCCACGATCAGGATGTCGCCCGCCTCCACCACCGTATGCCCCCGCGGAAATGCGACGCGCTCACCCTGGCGGTCGATCCCGATCACCTGAAGGCCGTAATTCGAGCCAAAGCGTGACTCGCGCAGGGACTTCCCGACGATCGGGGACTGCTGACCGACCAGCAGGCCGGTGAGGTACTGGCGGATCTCGTAGCTGCTGATCAGATCCGTCACCGGCTCGCGCGTGGGCGTCAGCCACCGCCCCACGGTCAGGAGATAGGTGACTCCGACGACGGTCAGCACGGCCGCGGCCGGTGTGACGTCGAAGATGCCGATCCGATCCATGCCCAGCTCGAGCACGAGTCCGGCAACGAGCAGATTCGTGCTCGTGCCGATCAGCGTCAGAGTGCCGCCCATCTGACTCGCGAACGAGATGGGCATGAAGATCCGGGAGGGCGCCACCTTCATCTTCCGCGTCAGGCCGAGGATGAGTGGGATCATGACCACGACGACGGGGGTGTTGTTGATGAACGCGCTGAGCGGGATAACGAGGGCGATGGCAACGACAAGCAGCCGGAATTCACCGTCGCCGGCCCAACGTTCCAGCCGGCGGCCAAGTGCATCGATCGCGCCGGTGCGCAGCAGGCCGGCCGACAGCACGAACATTGCCGCGACGGTGATCATCGCTTCGTTGGCGAAGCCGCTGATCCCCTCCTGCGGCGTCACGAGGCCGAGCAGGATCAGCGACGCCATCACGATCAACGCAACGACATCCACGCGCAGGCGGTTCCAGACGAAGAGCGCGAGCGCGCCCGCCGTGACAGCCAGTGTCAGCAGGATGTCCGTCGTGAACTCCACCTCAGCCATGACGCTCGCCTCTATGCCACGCGACCGCGGTCCGGCGCGGTCCAGTCACTCGTTGGATGCAGGTCGCGCGATCTCTGTCAACTGGCGGACGCGCCGTGCAGCGGCACGACCACCACGGGGCAGGGCGCGTGCTGGAGAATGCTGTGCGTGGTGTCGCCCAGGATCAGCCGCGACAGCGTGCTGCGCCCGCGCGTCCCCACGACCAGGAACGCCGCACCGAGCTCGGCGGCCACATCCGATATCGATTCCGCGACATCCCCCTCGACCACCCGCGTATCCGCCTCGACCGCACTGAAGTGCTGCGTCACGAAGTCGCGCAGCTCCTCCTGGATCTGGTCGAGC
>DATHVW010000207.1:0-4136 GCA_035461085.1 Longimicrobiales bacterium
CGCGTAGATCCCGACGATCGCCGCGGCCGTCTGTCTGTCGAACGCAAAGCCGCCGCTCGTCAGAGCGGCGGTCATGAAGAGAATCAGGAGCGGCCGGATCCCGTAGTACGAGAAGCGCTCCCACATCTCCGTGAAGAACAGCGTCGAAAGCCCTTCGGGGTGGCCGAAGAAGCGCGTGTTGCCCGTGAACTCCTGCAGTCCCGGAGGCGGCTCGTCACGAGCCACGGTGCCCGCCTGCGGCTGATCGAACATCGAATCGTCTCTGGCCATATCCGCCTGGTTGGATCGCTGTCGTAGGCTGCCCGCCATGCGGGCGGTCACGTGGTGACGTTATCGGGGACGCGCCAAGTTATATCGTTCCCCCAGCACACGCCACAACAATGCTCCCGGCCTCCATTCCCGTCCCGCCCCGGCAGTCTTACCTTTCTGCGCGTCGCTGTTTGCCTCTCACGACACTGCTCCGGAATGGACACCAGCATTCTTCGCATGCTGCGCGCGCACCCACTCGCGCGCGAGCTCGCCGCCGACGACCTCGACTACCTCGCAGGTCATGCACGCACCATCGGGTACCTGCGCGATGCCTTCATCTTCCACGAGAGCCAGCCGCGCCGCTTCTGGGGCATGCTGCTCAAGGGTCGCGTCGCCCTGCTCAAGGGGCCGCGCGGCCGGCCGCACGTGATCTATACCATGAGCGCGGGCGACTCGTTCGGCGAGGGCAGCCTCCTGGACGATTACCCGCACTCGACCTCCGCCCTCGTCATCGAATCGGCAGAGGTCCTCGAGATCCCGCGCGACGCGTTTGCACATATCGCGGAGGAGCGGCCGGACCTGTATCGCCGCCTGCTGTCCGCGGCCGCGCGCATGATCGCCGAGCGTCTCAGCTCGCCGTCCGGCCGCGCGACCGGGCGCGGTGAGTCCTACATCTCGGGAGAGGTGCGGCGCGAGAAGGACCTCCTGGGCGAGCGGGAGGTACCGGCCGCGAACTACTACGGCATCCAGACACAGCGAGCGGTCGAGAACTTCCCCATCACGGGCATTCCGATCGCGCAGTTTGCGCATCTGATCCATGCCCTCGCCGCCGTGAAGGAGGCGGCGGCGATGGCGAACCGCGAGCTCGGCCTCCTCCGCGACGACCAGGCGGACGCCATCATCCGCGCCTGCCGCGAGATCCGCGAAGGCAACCTGCACAATCAGTTCGTCGTCGATGTCATACAGGGCGGTGCCGGCACGTCCACCAACATGAACGCGAACGAGGTCATTGCGAACCGGGCGCTCGAGCTGCTCGGCCAGCCGCGCGGCACATACGACGTGGTGCACCCGAACAATCACGTGAACCTGTCGCAGTCCACGAACGACGTGTATCCGACGTCGCTGCGCATCGCGTCGAGCTGGGGACTGCGCGACCTGAGTCAGGCGCTTGCATCACTGCGGGACGCGTTCCTGCTCAAGGGTCAGGAGTTCTCCGACATCGTGAAGATGGGCCGCACGCAGCTGCAGGACGCGGTGCCCATGACGCTCGGCCAGGAATTCCACGCCTATGGCGTAACGATCGGTGAGGACATCGACCGGCTGCGCGAGATGGTGGTGCACCTGCACGAGATCAACATGGGCGCCACTGCCATCGGCACCGGCATCAACACCGACCCGCGCTATGCCGGCCTCGTGCGCACGCACCTCAGCAGCATCACCGCCCTCGATCTCGTCACATCCCCGGACCTCGTCGAGGCGACGCAGGACACGGGCGTGTTCGTCATGCTGTCAGGCCTGCTCAAGCGCGTGGCGGTCAAGCTCTCGAAGATCTGCAACGACCTGCGCCTGCTGTCGAGCGGACCGCGCGCGGGCATTGCCGAGATCCGCCTGCCCGCGATGCAGCCCGGCTCGAGCATCATGCCGGGCAAGGTGAACCCCGTCATTCCCGAGGTCGTCAACCAGGTCTGCTTCCAGGTGATCGGCAACGATGTCGTGGTCACCATGGCGGCCGAGGCCGGCCAGCTCCAGCTGAACGTCATGGAGCCCGTGATCGCGTTCAACATCTTCCAGTCCGTCGAGATCCTGACACAGGCCGTCATCGTCCTGCGCGAGCGCTGCATCCTCGGCATCACCGCGAACCGCGACCACATCCGTACGATGCTCGAGCGCAGCATCGGGATCGTTACCGCCCTCGTGCCGTACATCGGCTACGACCGCGCCACCGCCGTCGCGCGCGAGGCACTCGACTCCGATCGCGGCGTATACGAGCTGGTGCTGGAAAAGGAGTGGATGAGCCGTGAGGAGCTGGACGAGGTCCTCTCGCCCGATGCCATGACGAAGCCGCGATCCATGCCCAGGGGGAGATCCGACGACGCGGCGGAGAGGTCCTAGCCTCAGCGCACCGCCGGGATCATGAGCCGGAACCGTGCGCCCCGGCCCGGTTCGCTCGTCACCGTAATCCGGCCGCCGAGCAGCCGCGCCAGCGAGCGACACAGCGCCAGGCCCAGCCCGGTGCCGCCGTACAGCCGGGTGGATGATCCGTCCACCTGCCTGAACTCGTCGAAGATCGCGTCCTGCTTCTCCTGCGCGATGCCGATGCCGGTATCCGTCACGATCCACTCGACGGCCGGCCGCCCGTCGTCGAACGTCGAGCGGACTGCCACATCGACGGCGCCGCGCTCGGTGAACTTGTAGGCGTTGCTGAGCAGGTTCTCGAGGATCTTGACGACCTTTTCCCCATCGGTCATGATCGGCAGCCGCTCGGACTCCGCGTCGAGCGTCACCTGCACTGTATCCCGTGGCCGGCCGGCCGAGTCGAGCGCGCGGCGGGCGAGGAGCACTGCATCGTCGGGCGCGATGGTGACGGCCGCGCGGTCGAGCTTGATCTGCGACAGCTCCAGCAGGTCGTTGATGAGATGCAGCAGCGCATTCGCCGACCGCTCGATCCGCAGCACCGTGTTCCGTTGCGCGTCCGGCATGCTGCCGGCCTGCCCGTCCGTCAGCAGGTTCGCATAACCGAGAATCGACGTCAGCGGCGTGCGCAGCTCATGGCTGATGTTCGCGAGGAACTCATCGCTCAGTCGCTTCGCCTCCGCACCGGCGCCGAGCCGCCGCCGCAGCACGGCGTTCTCCGTGCGCAGCTCCTCCAGCTCCCGACGTTCCGCCTGCAGCGCGGCCACGCGGCCGCTCGCGACCGCGAGCTGGTCGGCGATCAGCGTCAGCAGATGACGCTCGTCGTCATCGAACTCGTGCGGCTCATCGAAGTAGAACGTGAGCGCGCCCGTGGCTTCGGCACCGGTCGCAAGCGGCAGGGAAATCAGCGAGACGAAGCCCAGCTCGCGCGCCGGCTCGTGCCACTCGCGGAGTGCCGGATCCGCGAACACGTCGCTCACCTCGACCGGCTGCCGGCGCGCGACGGCGCGGCCGGTGGGACCGCGGCCCACGCGCAGTCGGAGCTGACCCAGGTAGCGGGCTGACGATTGCGGCCAGTTGTTCGCGCAGGTCAGCTTGAGCAGCGTGGGGTCCTGCGGATCGCGCTCGAAGACCGAGCTGAAACTGGCCCGCACGAGCGGTGTCACGCGCGCGAGCGCCAGGCGATAGACCTCGACGGGGGTCCCCGCCGTCAGGAAAGCGTTGGCTATTTCTCGCGCGACGTCCAGCTCGCGCTCACGCAGCGAGTCCGGGCTCGCGTTCATCGGTTCCATGCGGTGGCTCGTGGCTCGTGGCCGACAGCGTTCCCTTGACGTTGCAGGAGGGCCTCCCTACTCTATTCGGCACTCGCCAGCGCCCGGCACAACCGCTTCGTCGGCGTGCGGAAGTTGTTCCGCGGGCGAACGCAGCGCAAGTGTAAGTTGCTGTCGGAGATCCGGGCAGCTTCAGGGGCTGTGCGGGTCGGAGCGTGCGCGAATTTCATCAGACGGGCGGAATCGCGGAACTCCCCATCATCTCGAGAGCGAGGAGCGGCACATGAACAAGTCGGAGCTGGCGCAGGCGCTGGCCACCAAGGCGGACCTCAGCAAGGCGGACGCACAGAAGGCCGTCGATGCGATCTTCAGCCCTGAAGACGGGGTGATCACGGATGCGCTGCGCCAGGGTGATCGCGTGCAGATCACCGGCTTCGGTACCTTCGAGACGCGTGAGCGCAAGGCTCGCACGGGCCGCAACCC
>DATHVW010000208.1:0-6635 GCA_035461085.1 Longimicrobiales bacterium
GAGATGTTCAGCGACTTCCGCCAGCATGTCGCGGGCATCCCGCAGATGTCGCCGCTGCTGTCGAACATGGACTACGACGGTGAGGCCGGGAACGAGGACTTCGGTCTCGAGCAGGTCACCGGCAATCCGAGCGACCGCTACGCCTTCCGCACGTCGCCGCTTCGCAACGTCGCGTTGCAGCCCGCGTTCATGCACAATGGCGCGTTCGTGCATCTCGAGGATGCCATCCGCTATCACGTCGACGCCGTGCGCGGCAGTGCGTGGTTCGATACGAACGAGTTGCCCGCCGACCTCCAGGGTGCGCCCGGCCCGATCGTTCCGGTGATCGCGCGGCTCGACCCGCTGCTGCGGACGGGCGTGCAACTGACGCCCGAGGAGCTCGATGCGCTGGTTGCGTTCGTGCGCGATGCACTGCTCGATCCGGACGCCCGGCCGGAGCGACTGCGCGCACTGATCCCGCATACGCTGCCGAGCGGCATGGCGGGGATGACGTTTCAGTTCTAGCCGCCAGGAACCGTCGCGTGATTCGTCTGGTCATTTGCGGGTATGAGCCGTCGGTCAGGGTTCACGTACAGGCCGCAAACTACCTGCCGAGGCAGGCGACGCCTGCCCACAGGTGCTGAACCCGGGCGTCCGGGGCTTCAGAATCCAGAATGCCTGCCAGGCCGCCGGCCGTAAACTCGATGCCGAGCGTCGAGCGACCGATGTCAGCAACGTAGGCAGCCTCGAGGTCCGTACGGGAGGAGCCGATGCCGAGACCGCTCGCCGTGGTGAGCGTGCTGCCTGCGCCGACGCTCCAGCCCGCGAAGCTGCCGCGTGAGAATCGGACCGTGAGGCCGTTCTCCCACGTCGCGTAATCGACGCCGCAATCCTCGCTGTGCCCCTGCTCGCGCGGCGCAACGGCGAGCACGGACAGGAGCATAGCCATCGCATCGGACTTCGGCGTTCCGAACGGAATCGGACGCGCGGATCCGGAAGGTACGAGGAATATGCGCAGGCCGTCGCCGTCGAGTGCGAGCGTCGCTCGCGCTGTGGGCGGAGGCGGCGGGGCTGGCGTGTCGAGAGACTCGATCGCTTGCAGAGTATCGCGCGGGGCGCTGTCAGCATCCGCTGCAACGGCCGCGCTGTCGAGATCGGGCGATGGATTGCGGGCGCTGTCACGATCTTCGCACGCGGCTGCTGAAGCGCAGAATACGACGAGCAGCAGCATGCGACTGCCCGGTGCCGGGAGTCCCGCGGCAAGGTGTCGTGTTGTTGTCATAGTGGATGGACGCGGTACGGGGGTCAACCGGGCCTCACGCATCGCGCAGCAGCGCGATCGCAGGTGCCAGAGACTGGCCGTGCGCGTGCAGGTCCGCCCACACATCGCCGATGGACGCGGCACGGTCGGCCATCGTGCGCAGCGTAAACGACTGCGGCAGCACTCCGCGCTCCACCTCCTCCCAGGTGCAGGGCGCGGAGACGGGAGCGCCAGGCCTCGCGCGGACCGCGTACGCTGCGGCGTACGTCGCGTGGAACTCGTTGCGGCCGGTATCGATGAGAATACGATCGCCGCGCTCGGCCTTGAAGAACTCCTGCGTAAAGACGTCCGGGTGACGTTGAACGAGCAGGCGGCCGAGGGCGTGCGCGAACGGCGCGCACTGCTCGTACTCCGCCGCGCGGTCGAGCGGGACGACCACGTGGAATCCTTTCGAGCCCGTGGTCTTCACCCAGCTCGTCAGGCCGAACTCCGCGAGCGTGTCACGAACGACGAGCGTAGCGGCGCGCAGTGCATCGGCATCGTCCTCGGAAGGGTCGAGATCGAACACGAGCAGGTCGGGCCGGTTCAGGTCGGGCACGCGCGATGTCCAGACATGCGGCGTGATGCAGTTCATGTTCGCGAGCCACAGCAGTGAGTCCGTTTCCGTGACGAGTGGATGATGCACGGTGCCCTTCTTCTTCGGCACCGCCACACGCTCGAGCCATGGCGGGAATCCCTTCGTCACGCTCTTCTGGAAGAAACCGTCCTCACCGATGCCGCGGTGAAAACGCTCCATCGTAATGGGCCGGTTGACGACATGCGGCAGCATCAGCGGTGCGATCATGCGGTAGTAATCCGCGAGCTCGCCCTTGGTGATTCCGTCATCCGGAAACAGCACCTTCTCCGGATGCGTGATGCTGACGCGCTCAGCCACGGCCGGGCCCGCCGCCAGGCTTGTCGAGCAGAGTGCGGGTGCGGACGACGTCGCGTGGCGAACGGTCGTCGCGAATGGCGATCAGGCGTGAGTGCCTCAGCTTCTCGTACTTCGTCCACTCGATGAACGCGACCTCGACAACGATCTCCGGTCGGACCCAGTGCGCGCGCACGCGCGGCAGTCCGACCGCGCGCGTGAACGGCGGCTTCTCGATCTCGGCGGCGTCCAGCCGCTCGCGCAGCGCGATCAGCATGGCGGTGTCGAAGCCGGTGCCGACCTTGCCGGCGAACACGAAATCGTCGCCGTCGTAATAGCCGACGAGCAACGCACCGAGACCGACGCGACTCTTCTGCGGATCGGTGAACCCGCCGACGACCAGCTCCTGGGTGAGCTCGCACTTCATCTTGAGCCAGCTGCGCGACCGGCGGTGTTCGTACGGAGAGTCGAGCCGCTTGGCGATGACCCCCTCCCAACCCGCACTGCACGCGTGCTCCCACGGCATTGCGGCCGTGACGCGCTCCACGCGGCCGAGCGGCGGCCTCAGCGGCAGCTCGTCGAGCAGCGCGTAGCGCTCCGTCAGCGGCAGATCGGTCACGCTGCGGCCGTTCAGCCAGAGAATGTCGAAGACGTGGTAGGCGACTTCGCTGTCGGCGTCCCACGTCGATTCGCCGTCGAGTATCACGTTCTGAACGGGAAGCTCGCGGATCGCGCGGGCGACGGGCGGCATGGGGCGCGGCAGCTGGTTGCGCGTGAGGAGACGGACGTCATCGTCGTTGCGGAAGGCGAGGATCCGGATGCCGTCGAGCTTGCGCTCGAAGATCCACGCCGGGTCGGTGAACCGCTCCTGGGTGAGCGTTGCGGCCATCGGTTGGAGCCAGTCAGGTGTCATCAGCCGTCGCAGCCGTCGGACGCGGAACCCATTCTGCAGAATGGCTCATCGGAACAGCGCGCGGTCCCATGCGGGAGGTCCGTCCATGGGCGACCGGAGCACTGCCGTGTGAGGACCGGCCATTCTGCAGAATGGGTTCCGCGTCCGGCTGGGGCAACCCGCGGCCGCACGGCACCCGCATGAGGCCCCGCCGCAGTCCCTCCCCCGCCACGCGTCCCACGCGCTGACCATCTGGCCGATCGACCGACCGGCGCGTGGGTCCGTCGCACGCCATTGTCAGGATGTCGAATCCGCCGCCCGTCGAGCGACGACAAGGTAGCGGCGGCATGCAGCTGCCGGCGAAAGGAGCCGATCATGAGCACCACGAAGAGCACCGCGCGCAACGTGCGCACAACGACGACGCAGAAGATCGCGGCCGGGTCCCGCATCGTGCCGCATCTCTGGTTCGTGAAGGAGGCCGTGGAAGCGGCGGAGTTCTATGTCTCGATCTTTCCCGATTCACGCATCGACCACGTAACGCAGCTGCCTGCTGAATCGCCGAGCGGCCCGGCCGGCTCCGTCGATTTCGTCGAGTTCACGCTGGCCGGTCAGCCGTTCATGGCGATCAGTGCCGGGCCGCTGGACGACTTCAACCACGCCATCTCGCTGCTGATCAACTGCGCCGACCAGCAGGAAGTGGATCACTACTGGAACGCGCTGTCGGACGGCGGTCAGGTGGAGCAGTGCGGCTGGCTGCGCGACCGGTATGGCGTCAGCTGGCAGGTATCGCCGGTCGTGCTGGGCGACATGCTGAGGGATCCCGACCGTGCGCGCGCGCGTCGTGCGACGGAGGCGATGCTCCGCATGCAGAAGTTCGACATTGCCGCGCTCGAGGAGGCGTACGGCGCGGAGTGAAAGGCGAGTCGATCCGCGTGGCATGGCCCGCGCTGTACGTGTGACCGTGCTGGCGTCACTCCAGTCCGACGCGCGCGACCAGATCGCGGAAGCGCGGGTCATCGCGCAGTGCGCGGAGCTGGGGATCGACCTGGAGGAAGACCATGGAGTGGGACCGCTCGCCGTGGGCGCGCTCGAGCCACTCCATGGCGCGGTCGCGCTGGCCGAGCGCTTCGTACACCTTCGCGACCTCGTACGACGGCACGTACCCGCCGGTGCGATCGCGCGCTTCGATGCCGCGCAGCAGCTCGGCGGCGCTGGCGCGATTGCCTGCGAGCGCGTGCGCGCGCGCGAGCGCTGCAACATAGATCGTGCTGCCGCTGGTCGATGACACCGCGAGGGTGTACTGCTCGATCGCTTCGTCTACGCGGCCCAGTTCCTCGAGCGCCCATCCGCTCCAGAGCATGGCGACTGCGTAGTTGGCGTCGAGCTCGAGAGTCTGGCGACACTGTTCGATCGCACGCTCGTTGTCGCCCGCGAAGTAATAGACCCAGCCGAGCGCTGCGTTGGCAATGAGCGAGAGCGGGTCGATTTCCTGCGCGAGTCGCATTTCGCGTTCGGCTTCGTCGAAGCGGGCCATCGCGGTGAGGAAATTGGCGTACCACTGGTGCGCGGTCGAATAGCTGGCATCGAGCTCGATCGAGCGGAGGAACTCCTGCTCGGCGCGCGGCCAGTCCCAGTGGTAGTAGAGCGCGACGTAGCCCAGCGTGCTGTGCGGCGCCGCGAGCGCGGGATCGAGCTCCTGCGCCCGGCGGGCAGCCGCCTCCGCTTTCGGGAAAGCCTCGTCCGGCGCGAGGTAGTCGTAGAAGCCGAGTACTGCGTACGCATCGGCGAGACCGGCGTGTGCGCGCGCGAAGTCCGGCGCGATCGTTACGGCCTGCTCGAAGTATGAGAGTGCGGTCCGGATCCCTTCCTCCGTCCGCCGATACCAGTTGTAGCGGCCCTTCAGGTACAGCGAGTGGCGCCCCTTCAGGAACAGATCGTATGCGGCGGGCTCGACGGCGGGCTCGGCTGCGCTGCCGACCTTCGCAACCGCGAGTGTGCCGGTGAGCGCCTGCACGATGGCACGCGCGATCTCGTCCTGGACTGCGAACATGTCCTCCATGTCACGGTCATACGTGTTCGACCAGATGTGGTAGCCGTCGGCGACACCGATGAGCTGCGCCGTGATCCGGATCCGGCTGCCCGACTTGCGCACACTGCCCTCGAGCACCGTCCCCACGTTCAGGCGCCGACCGACGTCACGGATGTCCACCTGCGTGCCCTTGAACGCGAATGCGGACGTGCGTGCGACCACGCTCAGCCCATCCACCTGCGCGAGGCGGTTGATCAGCTCTTCGGTGATCCCGTCGCTGAAATACTCCTGATCGCCTTCGGGGCTCAGGTCGGCAAACGGCAGGACGGCCAGTGCGGACGACGAAGCGGATGCAACGGGTGACACCGGCGCCGCGTCGCGCTGCCGGATCGCCGCTATGCCGAGGATCAGGACGGCCGCGGCAAGGACGCCAGTCGCGAGAAGAGTCGTGCGGCGACGGCGCCAGTGCGTGACGGCGGCGCCCGCCAGCAGTCGCGGTCCGCCAGCCGGCGTGGTCTGCACTCCGGCCGGAGGGACCGGCACAGCCGCGCCGGCGTCCCGAGCCGCGGCGGGACGGCCCGGCAAAGCGACCGGGGTATCCGGCGCTATGGCCGGAACGGGCTCATCGTGCGCTCCGCCCGGAACGCCTGCGGTAGCATCCGACGATGCGGCCGGAGCGTCCGTCACCGATTCCGCAGCAGCCCGCGCGGCGATCTCACCTGTGTTGGTCGATGACGCGGAGCGCATTCGCTCGGCGAGAGCGACCACCTCCGCTTCCGGCTCGGCACCGAACTCCTCGCGCAGGAGAAGCGTAAACGTGCGCGCGTACTGTATCGCGGCGGCGCGCTCGCCCGCCTCATCGAGCGCGCGCATGAGCCGGAGCGCGATGCGCGAGTTGTACACGTCGTGCGCGGCGAGCGTGCGCCACCAGTGCACGGCCCGTGTCCGGTCGCCGGCGTCCTCCGCTGCGCCGGCCAGCGCCTCCAGTGCGCGCGCGTGATCCCGCTCGAAACGAACGCGCTCCGCATCGAGCCAGTTGTCGAACGCGGACGAATCGGACAGGAAGAATCCGTCCATGAACGGTCCCGTGTACGCCGCGACCGCGCGCTCCCATTCACCCCGGCTCACGGCGCCGCTGAACTCGGCTGCGTCGCTCGGCAGCAGGCTCGTGTCGAGGCGCAGCTCGTCGCCCGCCGCTGAGATGGCGTCGGCACCGATCGCCTGGTTGATGCGATACACGGAGTCGGACAGCAGGTGACGGGCCCTGGTCGCGTCCGTCTCGGGCCACAGATACCCGATCAGCTTGTCGCGGGTCATGCCGCGCGGGGCCGTGGCGAGGAGCGCCAGCAGGGCCAGGCGGCGGCGCTGAACGGCACGGCCGGTCAACGCGCCGGTCGGCGTGTCGATCGATGCGCCGCCGAATAGCTTGAGGACAAACGACATGGACCTCTGGCGAGACAGGGTCGATCGGCGGGCGAACTGGGGGCGACGCCTGCGCTCTACTATACCGACGCTATCGTCACGCGACAATGGAACCGCGTGATATCCCCGTCCGTTCAGCGCT
>DATHVW010000209.1:0-18688 GCA_035461085.1 Longimicrobiales bacterium
CCCCTGGCTGCGCTGCTCCATGATGTAGTCGCTCGCGCGCCAGGCGAGCGCCATGATCGTCCACGTCGGGTTCTTGTCCGCCTGCGATACGAATGGCGCGCCATCGACAGCGAACAGATTCGCGACATCGTGCGCCTGGCACCAGCCGTTCAGCACGGACGTGGACGGGTCGGCGCCCATGCGGGCACCGCCGAGCTCATGGATGATGCGGCCACCGGTAGCAATGCCATAGCCGTTCTCGCGCGTCGGCATGGGCGAGAATACCGTTCCACCCATCTGCTCGATGATGGCGCGGAAGGTCTCCTGCATGTGCCTGACCTGGTTGATCTCGTGGTCGCTCCACTGCCAGTGGAAGCGCAGCACCGGGATGCCGAAGCGGTCCTTCACCTCCGGATCCAGCTCGGCGTACGACTGCTCGTTCGGAATCATCTCGCCGCGCCCCGAGAAGCCGACCGTCGTGCCGTAGTACTGCCGGTACTGCTTCTTCAGATCGACGCCGTACCCGCCGCCGGGCGGATAGCGATGTATGCCGCCCATGAAGCCTGCGCCCGGCTCGCCGAGGCCGCCCCACACCTCGATGTGGTAGCCGCGCGGGAAATCGAGCTTCGAATTGTCGAGCCACCACGGCATGTAGACGTGCCCGCCCTGGACGCCGCGTTCGTTGTGCGGGATGTGGTTCTCCATCGCCGGAATGAAGCCGGCGACATCACTGCCGGTCGTGTCCGTGAGATACTTCCCGAGCATGCCGCTGGTATTGGCGAGGCCGTCGGGGAACTGCGACGACTTCGAGTTCATCAGGATGCGCGTGGACTCGAGTGCGCTGGCCGCGAGGATGACGACGCGCGCCTGTACGTGCTCGTCAACGCCGGTGTTCGCATCGATGAACGACACACCGTTCGCGCGGCCGGCGGAGTCGAGCGTCACCTCCCGCGCCATCGCGTGCGTCCGCAGCGTGAGCCGGCCCGTCTCGAGTGCGGGCGCGATGAGCACATTCGTGCTGGAGAAGTTGGAGTTCGTCTGGCAGCCGCGGTTGCAGTGGCCGCAGTAGTGGCACGCAGCACGGCCGTTCAGCGGCTCCGTCAGGATCGACAGGCGGCCGGGGATGCACGTGATGTCGAGGTCGTTGCACGCCTTCTTGACGAGCAGCTCGTAGCAGCGCGGCTTCGGTGCCGGCTGGAAGATCCCGTCGGGATCGTTCGGCAGTCCTTCGCGGCTGCCGAAGATGCCGATGAGGCGGTCGAGCCGGTCGTAGTACGACGCGATGTCGTCGTAACCGATCGGCCAGTCATCGCCCAGGCCGTCGAGCGACTTGCGGCGGAAGTCGTCCGGGCCGAACCGCAGGGAGATGCGGCCCCAGTGATTCGTGCGACCGCCGACCATGCGGGCGCGCCACCAGTCGAAGCGCGTGCCGTCAGCGCGCGTGTACGGCTCGCCCTCGATGTTCCAGCCGCCGATGCAGGCGTCGAATTCGCCGAACGGCCGGTCGGGTGTGGAGCCGCCGCGACGGGGGGAGAGATAGTTGGGCCGGAGCATGGCCGAGTCTTCGCTCGTGTTGTCCCACGGCCCGCCGGCCTCGAGCATGATCACGTTCGCGCCAGCCTGCGTGAGCGCGTATGCGGCCATGCCGCCGCCCGCTCCCGAGCCGACGATACACACGTCGTATACGGTTCGCTGTTGCATCATCCGCATCCGCTGAAGGGATCGCCCGGCCGCCTGACCGGCACCGGACCCGGCTTCACTTTGCGTTTACGTCGCAATGGGCCATGCTGATTTCCCGTCTATTGGCCGGAGCGGGCCGTTTTCGCAGCCGACCTGCTCACTTCTGGGCCGTTTTCATGGCCGAATGCGGCTTTTTCGTCAAAGTGAAGCCGGGTCCGGTCAGTTGTTGTTGATACGCGATAGATACATGTAGCTCGAGCGGATCGACGACAGCGCGTCCGCCGGCTGATCGTGCTCGACGAAATGATGACGCACACCGGCAGCATTCGCAGCGGCTATGACACGCGCGAAGTCGATCGTGCCACTGCCCACATCCATCATCTCGTGAGCGGGCGCCCCGCCGGAGTCCTTCAGGTGTGTCATCGTGAATCGGCCGGGGAACCGCGCGAAATAATCGAGTGCATCGAAGCCGGCGCGCGTGATCCAGTATATGTCCAGCTCGAAGTCCACCAGGTCGGGATCGGTTTCGGCGAGCAGCACATCGAACGGCACGATATCGTCAATGCGCACGAACTCGAAGTCGTGATTGTGATAGGCGAAGCGGAGGCCGGCACTGCGCGCGAGCCGGGCCTGCTCATTGAACGCTGCCGCAGTGCGCTTCCAGTCGTCGATCGTCTTTCGTTCCTGCGCCGCAAGCCACGGGACCGTGACGTATGTGTGACCGATCTCTGCGGCTTCCGCTGCGACACGTTCCCAGTCGCCCTGCATCTGGTCGAGGCCGATGTGCGTGGACGGCGCCGTGAGCGAGTGACGCGCGAGCAGCGCCGCGATCTGCGCGGGCGTGCGGTCGAAGTATCCCGCGAACTCCACCTCGCGGTAGCCGATCTCCGCCACCCGCGCGAGGGTGCCCTCCAGGTCGCGCCGCATCTCCGAGCGGACGGTGTACAGCTGCAGCCCGACGCGCTCGATCAGTCCGCGCATCGCGGCAGGAGCGCAGCCGGGTCGCATGAGGGCACCGATCGCGGCGGTGCCGAGCGTCGCCAGAAACGTTCTTCGGGTGGGAGTCACGGGACCAATATCGGCACGCGATATCGGGAACGCAAACGACTTCGGTCACTCGGGAGACCGCCGGCGGTCAGGTGTTGCCTACGACCGGACGGTTATGCGGGAGCGAGCCCCGGGATCGGGGCCGGGAGCGGGACCCTGCACGCGTACGGACACGCGCCGATCCCCTCCCGGATTCTCGTCCGGTTCAGGCCTCGACGCGGAGGGGGACGGGGTCGTGCAGCCGCACTTCATGCGTCTGGCGCACGCGATTGATGAGTCGCTGGATCAGGCCGGGCTCGACCGGCGCTCCCGTCGTGTCGATGAGGAGCCGCGCGAGATCGATCACATCCTGGTTGAGCATGCGGACGCAGCCGTGCGACGCGGCTGTGCCGATGCTGCTCTCCGCGTTGGTGCCGTGGATGTAGTAGGTGGGCTCCTTGAAGAAGATCTTCACGCGGCCCATCGGGTTCTTCGGGTCGCCGGGCTCACGCACCTTCTCGTCCTTCGCCCAGTCGGAATCGGGCGGTACCCAGCGCGGATTCCAGATCATGTGCTGCACGGAATAGGATCCGCGCGGAGTGGGGTGCTTCGCCGTGCCGACCGCAACGTTGTATGACTCGATGACGCTGCCGTTCTCCTCGACGTACAGCTTGCGCTCGCTGATGTCGATACGCATGCGAACGGATGCTTCCTCGAATGCGATGGTGGACTCCGCACCGTCATCCTGCGGTGGACGGGTGCTCATGAACGCCACACCCGTGATCACCAGGAGGACGGCGACGAGCCCGCCCACATGCCACTTCCCCATGTCAAAGCTCCTGCTGCTGCGATTCCGAAGAGCCGCCTAACGGCTTACTACACCGCGAGTTGGTGCAGGATCGGGACCAGAACGGAGTACAGCTGCGCCGACCGCGGTGTGCGCCAGGCCGGATCACTCCACGCCGAGCCAGACTCCGGCCGCCAGCGCGATCGCGGCGACGGCCCAGACTTTCAGCATGAACGGCAGGACGAACCGAAGCCAGCGATCGTAGGGCACGCCGGCGATGGCGAGCATCCCGATGATGACGGGGTTCGTGGGCACGAGGATATTGGTGAAGCCGTCGCCGAACTGGAAGGCGAGGACGGCGACCTGGCGGGAGACGCCGACGACATCGGCGAGCGGCGCCATGATCGGCATTGTGACATACGCCTGTCCGCTGCCGGATGGGATGAGGAAGTTGGTCAGCGTCTGCACGACGAGCATGCCGACGGCAGCGAGCGCCGGCCCCATCGTCTGGAGCGGCACGGAGAGGCCGTGCACGATGGTGTCGATGACGCCGCCATCGTCGAGCACCACCTGGATGGCGCGGGCGAAGCCGATGAGCAGAGCGGTCATGGTGAGCTCGGCTGCGCCGGTGCCGAACGCGCGGGCGGCGCGGTCGCCATCGATGCGGCCGACGAGGGCGAGCGCGAGGGCGAGGGCGAGGAACAGCGCGCTCATCTCGACGAGGTACCAGCCGAGCCGTGTGAGTCCGTAGATGAGCACGGCGAGAGTGATCGCGACGGTGACGAGCGCGAGGCGGTGGGTGCCGGTGAGCATTGCCGTCTCGTGCGCGGTACTCGCGGCGGGCGGCGGGATGTCGGCGACGAGGCTCCGCGACGGATCGTTCTTCACGCGCGCGGCGTAGCGCCACAGGTGGTGCACACCGATGGGCACGAAGACGGCGGTGAGCACGAGGCGGTACCACAGGCCCGATGCCGGCTGGAGTCCGGCGACGTCCTGCGCGATCAGGACGGTGAACGGGTTGATGGTCGCGACGCCGTAGCCGACGGAGTAGCCGATCGTCACGATCGCCACGCCGGTGAGTGCATCGTATCCGAGTGCCAGCGCCAGTGCGACGAGGACGGGAATGAACGGCAGGTATTCTTCCGCCATGCCGATCGTGCTGGAGCCTGCCATGAAGATGAGCACGCCGCCGATCAGCAGCCACAGCGGGCGATGTCCGAGCCGGCGCAGCGCCGCGCCCAGCAGTGCGTCGATCGCGCCGGTCTCGCGCAGCACAGCGAACGCGCCGCCGATAATGAAGACGAAGAAGATGATCTCGGCCGCCGCCTCGAGTCCCCGCGGCACGGCGGTGAAGACGGTGATGGGCGAGAGCGTCGGGTGGTCGGGCGTGGCCTCGTAGCTCCCGGGCACGACCTGCATGCGGCCGTGCTCGTTCTCGACGCGCTCGTACTGGCCGGCCGGCAGCACCCAGGTCAGCAGAAGGGCCAGCACGATCATGCCGAACAGCAGCACGAGCGTATGCGGGACGCGGGACCGGCGCGGCTCTGACGTCATCGTTAGCCTCGGATGTGGGAGCGGTGCACCACACCATGGGCCGGCACGGACCCTGAAATCAAGGGCCCCGCGGTCTGGCCCGATCCCTGCTCTGCACATCGGCATGATTGCCGCTCTCGCCGTCCGGATTCGAGCGATCCTCGCTCATGACGTGCTTCGCTTCGCGATGCTCGTGGCTGCGGCGGCCTTCCTGCTGGACTGGGCGACGAAGTCGTGGGCGCTGGAGACGCTGGAGCACGCGGCCATGCCGCTCGGCGCGCTGATGCTCGGCGTGGAGCGGAACGACGCGCTGGCGTTCTCCACGGGGTCGGGGCATCTGCCCGCCGCCGTGGTCGTCGCCTTGCGACTGGCGGCGCTCGCGGGCGTCATGTTCCTCTGGCTGCGCGTCGGCGCGCGGAACCGCCGGTTCGCCGCCGGCTTCGCGCTCCTGGTCGCCGGTGGTTCCGGCAACGCTGCCGACATGCTGTTCCGGGGCGGCGCGGTCGTGGACTTCATCCATGCCGGGCCGTTTCACGTGCGCGGCGAACTGGTGCACGCAGGCATCGTGTTCAACGCAGCAGATATCGCAATCCTGCTCGCGCTCGGCCTGCTGGCGCCGCTGATCCACGAATGGTCGGCGGGCGGTCAGCATCGCATCGCGACCTGGGAGGCACGCTGGCTGCGGCACCTGCGGGGCGGCAACGACACACCGCCCTCGGGCGACGTCCGGCCGTGACGCCCGCACCGCGACCGGGAAAGTCGAAAACCCCATCCAGATCGACCGCGCCGCCCGCGGCCGAAGCGCCCAAAGGTGCGCGCGGCGCCCGGCGCGTGGCGTGGCTGCTCGATGACGTCATCCGCATCCCCGGCACGAACCTGCGCTTCGGGATCGATCCGATCCTCGGCCTGCTGCCGGGCGGCGGCGACCTCGCCGGCGGCGTCCTCTCCGGCTACATCATCCTCGCCGCGGCGCGGGCCGGCGCGCCATCATCGATGCTCGTGCGGATGGGCCTGAACGTGGTGGTGGACGCGGTCGTGGGGACGGTCCCGCTGCTCGGCGACCTCTTCGATGCCGGCTTCAAGGCGAATCGCCGCAACGCGGCGCTGCTGCAGCGCTACGTCGAGGCGCCGGCGCCGGTGGGGCGCAGCAATCGTGCAGTACTGGTGCTGGTGCTGACTGCGCTGGCTGTGGTGCTCATCGGAGCGGCCGCGCTCGGCATCCTTCTGCTCCGGTGGCTCATCGGCCAGTTCTGACCGTTCGCCCCACGCTCCTGGCGGCGCCCCGGGCTCGCGGATGTCGTGGCTGGAAACGCGGCCGCGTCGCCTGATCGAGGCAACCTTTCGAGCTGTCCGACCTGTCGAAGGTACGGGTATCCTGTCGCACGTCAGCGCCCACCTACAACTCCTCGTGACCCGGAGGCGGCCATGCCCCGCCCTGAGTTCTGGCAGGACACGCGCTACGCATTCCGCACACTGTCGAAGCAGCCGGCATTCGCGCTTGCCGCGGTCCTGGCCCTCGGATTGGGGACGGGAGCCGCGACGGCGGTGTTCAGCCTCCTTGATGCCGTAGTGCTCCGCCCTCTGCCGTACGACGAGCCGGAACGTCTCGTGATGCTCTGGGACACGCGGCCGTCCGAGCAGCGCATGCACGATCAGGTGTCTCCCGTCACCGCGCTGGATTACCGCGCACAGACGCATGTCTTCGAGGACGTCGCCGTCTGGTGGCGACCGGAAGCGAATCTGGTGGATGACGCCGGCGAGCCGATGCGCGTGAGCACTGTGGAGGTGAGCGAGAACCTGTTCGATGTGCTGGGCGTACGCGCCGCCGTTGGCCGCACGTTCGAACGCGATTCGACGCTGCACGGCGAGCCGGCGGAAGTCGTGATCAGCGATGCGTTGTGGCGCTCGCGGTTCGGTGGCAGCACCGATGTGCTCGGTCGCACGGTTCGCCTCAACGGGTTCGGCTACGCGATAGTGGGAGTGATGCCGCCCGGCTTCGAGTTCCCGGACCGGACTGCGGTGTGGCAGCGGCTCAACTGGCCGCTCGCGCAGCACAGCCGCCATGCACATTTCATGGAGGCCGTGGCGCGGCTGCGCCCCGGTGTCACGGCGGCCGCCGCAACGACCGAGCTCGAGCGGCTCGCATTGCGGCTGGGCGAGGAGTTCCCGGCATCGAACGCGGACTGGTCGGCGCGCGCGGTCCCGCTGCGCGCCGAACTGGCCGGCATGTTCCAGCCGGGTCTGATCGCGCTGTTCGGCGCGTCCGGCCTGCTCCTCCTCATCGCATGCATCAACGTCGCCAACCTGTTGCTCGCGCGCGCCGGTGCACGTGCGGGCGAAGTTGCGGTGCGGAGCGCGCTCGGCGCGACACGGTCCCGGCTCGTGCGTCAGTTTCTCATCGAAAGCCTGGTCCTCGCCATCGCCGGCACCGCACTCGGCCTGCTCATCGCCATATTCGCCGTCCGCGGCTTTCTCGCCTGGTCGCCGATCGAAGTCCCCATGGCAGACGGCGTCGGTGTGAATGGTGTCGTGCTTGCCTTCACCGCACTCGTCGTGCTTCTCACCACACTGATTTTTGGTCTGCTTCCGGCGATACGGGTTTCGGGCGTCAACCTCCAGGACGTGCTGCGCGACGAGATCCGCGGTGCGGCAGGGTCGCGGCGCGGCTCACGCTCGCGCGGCGCACTCGTCATTGCCGAAGTGGCACTCGCCGTCGCGCTCCTCGCCGGCGCGGGACTGCTCATCCGCAGCGTCGGTGCACTGCTTGGTGAAGAAACCGGTGTCACGGAAACGCGACCCATCAGCGTCGACATACAGCTCCCGGAAGCGGAGTACGAGTGGCCGGACGTCGCCCGATTCTACGGCCGTCTCGTGACCGAGCTGCGGGACGATCCGCAGATCACGAACGCAGGCGTAACGAACTTCCTGCCGCTCGAAGCCGGGTGGCGCGTGCCGTACGGCGTGCCCGGTGTGCCGACACCACCCAATGACCCGCCGATCGCGCAATACCACACAGTCGACGAAGGCTACTTCGAGACACTCGGTGTGCGCCTCGTCGACGGCCGCTGGTTCGAAGAGCGCGATGATGTGAGTGGGCGTCCGGTCGTGATCATCAATGCGGCGCTCGCGGAGCGCGCGTGGCCGGGGCAGAGAGCCGTAGGCCGTACGATCCTCGCGCTGGCGGACGGCATCGGACCGCTCGGACGCCGTCTCGGGTCGGAGAACGAGCACGAAGTCATCGGCGTCGTTGCCGATGTCAGGAATTCGTCCATCACGGCACCGGCGGAGCCCGCGATCTACTCGTCCGTGCGGCAGTTCCCGTTCTACCGGATGTACGTTGTCGCGGATGGCGGCGGAACGACGGGTCAGCTGCTCGGCCGTATTCGCCACCACGCCCAGCGCCTCGACCCGTCGCTACCTCTGGGTGAAGCTCGCACGATCGAGCGCGTGCTCGCGCGGCCGACCGATGCGTCGCGATTCCTGATGCTGCTCATGACCACATTCGCCGCGCTCGCCCTCGTCCTCGCCGCTATCGGCATCTACGGTATCCTGTCGTTCACCGTGCTCCAGCGCCGTCGCGAGATCGGTGTGCGCATGGCGCTCGGGGCGCGGCCGGCGGATGTTCTGGGACTCGTCGTGCGACAGGGTGTGGCGCTCGGCGCGATCGGCGCGTGCATCGGCCTGCTGCTGGCCATATACGGCGCGCGGTTCCTCGGCTCGCTGCTCTACGGCGTCCGTCCCATCGACCCGGCGACACTTGCCGGCGTGGTCGCGCTCGTGCTCGTGATCACGGCGGTTGCGTGCGTCGCACCCGTCCTGCGCGCCGTTGCAACCAATCCGGTGCAGACACTCCGGGGTGACTAGAGGGGCGACCGGGGTGGGCGATGGGGAGCGACCTCGCGGGCGATGCGGGCAACTCGAGCGGGTGTCCTCAGGGCCGGCGCAGGTCGTCAAGCCACAGCCAGGGCGGGCACCTCGTGCAGGACTACATCGAAGCGGTCGAAGATGCGCGCACGGGCGGTCGCAGCGCTGCCGAAGCACGCGTCGCTGCCGCCGAGACGCGCGATCGCGTACCGACTGCCGAACAGCACGCCGTCCGCCCAGCCCACACGCACGATGCGCGTGCCGATGCGGCCGCGTACCTCGAAGCGCTCGCGTGCGGCGTGCGGCTCGGCACGCGTGAGCGTGAAGCGGTCCGGGGAGAGCGCCGGTCCGCGCGCAAGCTGACAGCGCGCAGCTGCGAGATGAAAGAGGGCACGAGCTGCGAGTGCATCCTCCTCGTCGAACGGCCCCAGGCGGAGCTCGAGATCGAACAGGTCATCCGTGTTGCGGATGTCGGCCAGCCGGTCCAGCAGGCGCTGCAGCTGCTCGGAAGTCATATCGCGCGGGGCCAGGGTCCGATGGCATGCGCCTTCGCGTGCCTCGGGTGCTCCATCGTCGGAGAGTGCCGCACCGTCGTCGGAGCAGCCGCACCCGTGCCCGTTCGTCAGGCACGCCCGGTGCCGGCCTGCTCCAACGCCGGCCTCGCGCGCTCGATGTGCTTGAGAGGCCGTGACTTACGCCGCATTTGCGCGCCCTCGTCGCCGCCACGGGGTTCGCCCATGGTGTTGCACCGGCGCGACTGTTGTGCGGGAAATGCGTTTCGCAATCCGGTCGGCATCACGACCCACGCCGTGGATCATCACCGACGACATCGCCGACAGGAAGTGGAGCCCGACGAAATACAGACCGGGGACGTCGGCCACCACACCGCGCTCGTGCCGCGGCTCGATCTCGCCGTGCACCGGAATATCGATCCATTCGAAGCCGGGATGGAATCCGGTACACCAGATGACGTTAGCCGCGTCGATCACGATGTCGTCGGCCACCGGTCGTCCGTCACGCACGCCGGTGACCTTCGGAAGTCGCTCGACACCTGCCGCGGCGAGATGGCTTCTCTTCACGCGGATGAGCGGACCACCGACTGCGATGACCTTGCGCCGAACGCGCCGGCCAACCGGCGTCGCGACGCTCAGCACGCGATGAAACAGAAGGCGGAACACCACAGGTATTACGAAACGTGCAGCACGACTATCGATACGAAACGGCACCTGGCCCGTATCACGGCCGGCGAGCTTCGTTGGATGCGTACGCACGACTTCGATTGCGATCTCAGCGCCCGAATTCCCGGCACCGACCACGAGCACGCCGCCATCGCGCAGTTGCGCGGGGCTGCGGTACTCGCTCGAATGCAGCTGCACGATGGAGGGATCCAGCCCGGTCGCGAATGAAGGCACGCGCGGCTTCTGGAAGTTCGCCATGGCGACGACGACGTTTTCCGCTTCGATGACATCAGCGCCGGCGCTGACGCGGAAGCCGCCGCTGACGCGCGTCAATCGATCCACGCGCACGCCGGTGCGGACCGGCAGCTCGAACATCGCCGCATACGCTTCGAGGTAGTCCGCCATCGCATCCTTCGTCGGAAAGGACCAGGGCGCTGCAGGGAATCGCATGCCGTCCAGGCCGTCGAAGCACGCGGGCGTGAACAGGCGGAGCGAGTCCCAGCGCGCACGCCACGTGTCGCCGATCCTCTCGTTCGCCTCGAGGATGACGAACGGTACGCGCCGACGGGCGAGATGATATCCGACGGAGAGACCTGCCTGGCCGCCGCCGATGACGACGGTGTGAATCCGTTCCGGCACGCGCGTGCGGTTCATGATCCTCTCCTTGCAGACTGCGATGCGTCGCAGGCGGCGGCGGTCTTGCCACCTTACCGACTGCACCAGGTTGGATACTAGGGTATCGGTCTGCGTGTCGAATCGGGCACAGTATGTATTGCTGTCGGAGGGCAGGCATGGGTAATTCGATGCAGATGTCCGGCAGCTGCCAGCGCTTTCGTCCAGACATGCCTCCGGAGAGGCGGGGCTTTCAGTCGTGCGCGGGCACCAGATCGTGCTCGTACGCCCACGCCGTCGCGCCGGCGCGCGATGTGACCGGGAGTTTCGCGAAGATGTTGCTCACGTGTCGTGCGACGGTTTTCTCACTGATGACGAGCTCGTCGGCAATCGCACGGTTGGTTCTGCCTGTAGCCACGAGCGCGAGCACCTCCAGCTCGCGCGGGGTCAATCCGTGGCGCGGTCCGCCTGCTGCAACCGCCCGCTCTTTGCCGGCTGGCGCGGCGACCGGTTCGGAGGGTGTCAGACGAAGTCGCTCAATGCGATCGATGTCTGGCGCGGCGCCGAGACGTGAAAATGCTGCTACCGCCGCATCGAGCTCGAGCCCGGCGGCGTCCACGTCGCCCATCGCGCGGCAGGCCAGCGCGAGCAGGACGCGGACCCGCGCAACCTGCCACACCGCATGCAGCTCCTGCCACCCGCTCAGCGCTCCGCGCAGGCGGACGAGCGCTTCGGCCGTATTGCCGCGCGCGAGCTCGAAGGCGCCGCACGCGTGTGCGACGACCGTGCGGTGGATGCTTGCGTCACAGCCGGACGCCGCTTCCTCCAGCTCGCGGCAGGCGCGTGCCGCGTCCTCGACCTCACCGGCAGACAGCGAGATCTCTACGCAGGCGGGCAGCATGCGCGCTCGATGCAGCTTGTCGTGGGTCTCGGCGAGCACACGACGGATGCCGGCGCGCGCCGCCTCGACATTCCCCTGCGCGAGGCGCAGCAGGGCGTAACCGGGCTGCGGCTCCCTGCCCCACCGGCTCGCGTTGCGATACGACTCCTCCGCCGCCGCGAAATCCCCCCTCAGGCGATGCACCTCGCCCTGCTGATAATGTGCCTGGGCGACGGCCGCGCGATCCGACGCCTGCTCGCCGCGCTCGACCGCGCGCTGCGCTTCAGCCAACGCTTCATCCCACGCGCCGCGCAGCTGCATGATCTCCGCGCGATAGGCGAGGCACTGGCCGGTGTAGCTGATCATGGTCGGCTGCTGATCACACCAAGCCTGAAGTGCGACCGTCCACTCGTGAGCGCGGCCGAGCGCGTGGATGCGACGACAGGCGCCGATCATGCTGCAGTAGATGAGGCCCGTCACCTGCGGTGACAGATCACCGGTCGCAACCGTCACCATGGATTCGTCCAGCAGTGCCAGTCCCTCATCGAGACGCGCCTGCTCGAGGAGTGCTCTGCCCTGAAAATGCACGGCCAGCGCGTGCAGCTCCGGGTCACCGTACGTGCCGGCGATCCGCACTGCTTCGGCCGCCGCCTGCCGCGCCGCGTCGTAATCGCGAGTCGCCATGTGCTGGTGCACGAGCGGCAGCAGCAGGTATCCGTGCTCGACGCACTCGTCCGGCTCGCGCTCCAGCAGGCGTCGCGCACGCGCGAACCAGCCGGTCGCCTGTCCGATATCTCCTTCGCTGGCCTGGCGGAATCCGATCCAGAACGCGCACCGCGCCGCGCGAGCGGCATTGCCCGCCTCGAGATGAGCGCGATGGGCGCGGTCGAGAGACGAGGTGAAGTCCTGCGCCCGCCCGATCAGCAGCGCCGCCGTCGCGAGCCGGATCAGGTCTTCGGCATCCAGTGGATTCTGACTGTCCGCCGCCGAGAACCCGGAAAAGGCATCGGCCCAGCTCCGTCCCTCATAGGCCGCGCGGGCCCGATCGAGCAGGGGCATCGGAGTCATCGTGAGCATCGGTGGAACTGGTCCGCCGCCGGGACGCACGCCCGACCGGGTGCGGGGCCGGTCGGTCGGGCACCACGCGCGAGAGTGGACGGTACGGAACGGGTCGGGGAGGAGAACATGGGGGCGGCTCCGTGTCAGTCGAACGTCCAAGGTAGGTCCGATGGGCCGGGACATCAATCATTCGGCTCCCGCGAGCGAAGCCGACACATGGTCCGCGAGTTGCCCTGTCGTCACTCCGACTTCACAGGAGGAGTGATGTGATAGAGCCCATTCGGGTCGTCCGCGGCCGCGCGCACGTGGCTGAGGAGGACATGGCGCCGTGGATCCGCGGCTTCGCGCGCCTCGGCTTTGCCAGCCGCGGCGTCGTGTACCTGCTCATGGGGTGGATCGCGCTGCAGGCGGCGCTCGGCCCGACTCAGACGGAGGACTCGAGCGGCGCGCTCCGCTCGCTGCTCGACGAGCCGTTCGGCCGCATCCTCGTGGGCGTGATCGCCGTCGGTCTGGCCTGCTACACGCTGTGGCGAGCCTATGCCGCGACGGTGAACCCCGAGAACGACGAGACGGGCACGCGTCTGCACAACGTCGGCGTGGCGATCGTTCACGCCGTGCTCACGGTGACCGCCGCGGGACTCGCACTGTCGGGCGGCCGCGGCGGTGACGGCAGCAGTGACGAGGAGGCGGCCAGCTGGGCGGCGCGCGTCATGGAGCTGCCGGTCGGACGCTGGCTGGTGGCCGCGGCCGGTGCGGCCATCGTCGGGTACGGTCTGTATCAGCTCTACCGGGCGGCGACCGCTGATCTCGACGACATGCTCGACCTGTCCGAGCTCAGCGCGACGCACCGTGAGTGGGTACGTCGCGTCTCGCGTTTCGGCATCGGTGCGCGCGGCGTGGTGTTCGTGGTGATCGGAATTTTCGCCGCGAAGGCGGCGGTGGAGTACGACGCCTCGGAAGCGCGCGGCTTTGCGGGTGCGCTCGAGTCGCTGCAACAGCAGCCGTACGGGCCGTGGCTGCTCGGCATCGTCGCCGCAGGGCTGGTGTCCTATGGTGTCTACGCCCTGGTGCGCGCGCGCTATCGAGTGGTGCGCACGAGCTGACAGGCGCGTGCGTGGCAGCCGATGACCGGAGCCACGCACGCACCAGACTTCTGCTACCAGTTGCGGCGCGGCGCGGGAGCAGGGTGGTTGCCGAGCTGTTCCAGCGTCGCTGCATCGAAGATCCTGCCGTTCACGAGCACGTAACGGATCGACGTCGTGTTCCGGATATTCGCGAGCGGATCCGCGTCGAGCACGACCAGGTCCGCGAGCTTGCCCGCCTCGATGGATCCTATGTCGCGATCAAGTCCGAGATACTCGGCGCCGTGCAGCGTCGCGGCGCGCAGCGCCTCGTGGTTTGTCATGCCGCCCTGCTGGAGCATCCACAGCTCCCAGTGCGCACCGAGGCCCTGCAGCTGGCCGTGTGCACCGAGGTTCACTTTCACGCCTGCGTCGAGCAGTGTTTTTCCAGCACGCGACACGTCGATGTAGCTGTAGTCCTCCTCCGCGGCCATGAGCCGGCGCCGTGAGCGGGGATCGATGACGCGCGCGGGTGTGAACTGACGCAGCCGCTCGTTCTTCCAGACCTCGTCGTGCTGATAGAACCAGTACTCGCCGTTCAGTCCGCCGTAATTGACGATGAGCGTCGGCGTATAGCCGACATTGCTTTCCGACCACAGACGCAGGACGTCGTCGTACAGCGGCGCGACGGGCACGTTGTGCTCGACGCCCGTATGGCCGTCCAGAATGTGCGTCATATTGAAGAAGAACGTGCTGCCGCCCTCCGGCACCACGAGCATCTCGAGCTCGCGCGCGGCCTCGACGATCTGCTGGCGGGCATCGCGCCGCGGCTGGTTGTAGCTCTTCACGCTGAATGCACCGACCGCCTTCATGCGGCGCAGGTGGCCGAGCGCGTCCTCGTACGACGTCGTGATCGCCTTCGAGCCGCCCTCTGCACCGTAGAGAATGGTGCCGGTGGAGTAGAGGCGCGGCGCGACGATCTCCCCGGCCTTGATCAGCTCCGATGCACTGAACACCATGTCCGTGTTGTTGGACGGATCGTGCATGGTCGTGACACCGAAGGCGAGGTTCGCCTGGAAGGGCCAGTGACTGCGGGGTGTGATCCCGCTCGACCCGGTGCCGGCGTGCGCGTGCACATCGACGATGCCAGGCATGATCCAGCGGCCCGAAACATCCACGGTGTGCGCGCCGGCCGGAACCTGTACCTGCGCGCGCGGCCCGACCGCAGTGATGCGGTTCCGCTCGATGATCACGGTTGCGTCGCGGATGACCTCGTCCGTACCGCCGCGCATCGTGATCACGTTCGCGCCGGTGAGTGCGAGCGTGCCGGTCGGCCGGTCGAACGTGGCGGTGAGGCCGATGGGCGTGCCTGCGGCTTCCGGCTCGCGCCGCAATGCGCTGGTGTCCTCCGTCTCGAATGCGAACGTGTGCGCGATGTCGCGCTGGTAGAGGTCCGGCCCGAGCGCCCAGTACACGCGGCGACTGTCGGCGGACCAGTGCAGGAACGAGCCGGCATCACGCGACAGGCGACGCACGGGATAGTCGCTGCTGCCCATCGACAGATTGACGGGCCGACCCGTGAGCGGGAACGGTGCGATGTGCACGTTGAAGCGCTCGTTCCAGACGATGTAGCGCTCGTCCGGCGACGGCGTGAACTGACCGCCGTTCTCCGACGTGACGTGCACTCGTCGGTCGCGGCCCTGGAGGTCCACACTGATCAGCGCCGCATTGCCGCCTTCACGCGCGCTCAGGTAGATGCGCTCTCCGGTACGGCTGAAGCGTGGCTCCGACCCGTCCTCCGTGACGAGCTCCGCGTCACCGCTGCCGTTCGCGGACGCGATGTAGACTCCGCGGTCGCGCGAGTGGAGCGTGCCGCGGAAGTTGTCGCCGCCGATGCGGCGATAGACGATGCGTGCACCGTCGGGCGAGAAAGCGGGCTCGACATAGTGACCGGGCGCGTCCGTAATCGTACGCGCATTGCTGCCGTCGCTCCGTACGGTCCGGATAGCGCCGTATGTGCTGTCGTTCCACGTCGCGTAGACGAGCGTCCGTCCGTCCGGCGACCAGGACGGGTACAGCTCGAGGTCGCTGTTCTGGCGGGTGACGCGTCGCGGCGTGCCGTTCGGCAGGTCCTTCACGTACAACCTGCCGAGAGCCGTGTACGCGACACGACGCTGGTCAGGGGACACGCTCACCCAGCGCAGCATCTTCACGTCGAACGCGTTCGGCGCCACTTCCTGCGGGAAGCGCACGACGTCCGTGAGGACCTGTCGCACGGGCGCCGTGAACGGGATGCGCGTCGGCGCACCGGTCTCTGCATCGACGCGCCACAGGCCGCCCTGCGCCCAGATCACGAGCGCGCTGCCGTCCGGTGTCCAGTCGTAGGCCGGATAGGTGCCGAAGATCGCCCAGACTTCCTGCTGGTCGTGGTCGAGCCCATCCCAGAGCGCGCGCTCCCGGCCGGTCTCGATGTCGTGCAGCATCAGCACGCTCTTCGTGTCCACGCGACGGATGAACGCCAGCGTGCGGCCATCGGGCGACGGCTGCGGCGCGAGCGAGCCACCCGGCGCGTTCAGGATGCTCTCGCGCTCGCCCGTCTCGCGGTCGAGCCGCTGCACCACGTAGATGACGCCGTGCGGATCGCGGTTGTAATCGAACCCGCCGCCCGGCGAGACATCCTCACTGAAGTAGACGTAGCGCCCATCGGGCGAGACGACGGGCTCCGTCGCGTTCTGCTCCCAGTTGCGCCTGTCCGTCAGCCGCAGCCCTGCGCCGCCGCCGGTGTGGTACAGCCACATCTCGCCGGACCCGAGCGAGCGCGTGTTGCGGAAATGCTTGCGCGCGACGATGTACTCGCCATCGGGCGTCCATGCGGGATTCGACACCTGCCGCTCCCGGTCGCGCGAGATCTGCCGCAGATCGCCGCCGCTCACGTCGGCCGTCCAGATGTTCTCGATGCCATCGCGATCGCTGGTGAACGCGATACGCCGGCCATCGGGCGAGAAGCGCGGCATCGTCTCGTAGGCATGTCCGCCGAGCACCAGCGTCGCACGTCCGCCCGCAACCGGCATCGTGTAGATGTCGCCGAGCAGGTCGAACAGCAGCGTGCGGCCGTCCGGGCTCACGTCCACATTCATCCACGTGCCTTCGCTCGTCTCGAACTCGATCGTGCGCGACGGTCCGGGCGGAGCCGTGACATCCCACTTCTCGGGGATCGTGGGCGCGGCGGTCTGGAGCGTGTCCTGCGCGGCGAGCGCGGATGCGCTCGCGAGCAGCGCGGTGACGAACGGCAGTACAGTGCGGCGTGACGGCATCATTGCTGTTCCGGTATTCTGGTGAGAGTCGGTTCGAAGGTCAGGCGGGCGGAGCGCTCAATGCATGGCACCGGCCGGGCGGCCGCCGCGCGTGGATCGCATCCCCCGCGCAGGCGGCCGCCGGAACCATCAGTGGGCGGTACGGTGATCGCTGCGCTGGAACGACAGGAAAGCGTGGATCGCTTCGAGTGCGGCCGGATCGCGCGTCGTGATCCTGAGCTCACCGCCACGCGGCAGCTCGCTGAACGTGTAGGTGATCACGTTGCGCCTGGCCGCCATCACGTCGGCGCCTGGCACCTGCTGCATGTGCACGAACGCCGGCGTGCTGAAGTCGCCGGACTTGAATGCGGCGGCGATGCCCTGGAGGTGCTCGCGGATCTGTGTCACGCCGGCAGCGTCATCGACGTCGCGCTGCAATTCGATGCGGCCGCCGTCGTCGAGAGCGTCGAAGCGATGCGTCGAAGTGTACTGGTCGACGCCCATCGCCTTCAGGCCGCGCGCCTGCAATGCCGCGAACGCAGTGTCATTGGCGGCGGCGGCATGCGCCGCATGTGCGGAATGATCGGCCTGGGCGGGCTGGGCTGCGGGGGCGGCTTGGGCTGCGTGTGCTGCGTGGGCAGAGGGATTGGCCTGGGCGGCGTGCGCAGAGTGATCCGCCGCGCCGGCCTGCGCCGCGTGCGCCGCGTGATTCGCCTCACCCGCCTTCGCGCCATGGCCCGCGTGCGACGAGTCGCCCTTCATCATCATCTCGTGCATCGCTTCCATGCCGTCGGCGAGCAGGCTGCTCAGCTCCGCGGCGTGCTGCTGGAGCGCGGCGGCAGTGGCCGGGTTCTTCGACTTCTGCACGACGGTCACGCCCCTGTCCGTGTGCTCGATCGTGCCCTCGATGCTGGCCCGGTCGCTCAGGATCGTGCGCACCGCTTCACTGTGCATGGCAGCGCCAGCGTCAGTGTCGCCGTCCAGCAGTGTTTCCATGGCGGCAGCATGATCGTGGATGAGGCGGGCAACCGCCGTGTCGTCGGACTCGAGGACGACGCGGACGCCGTCCGGCAGGTTCGTTACTGTGTGCGCGATCCGCTCGTGGTTCATGACCAGCTGATGCAGCATCTGCATGTGCGCCATGGTCGCGGAATCGTGGCCAGCGCCCATCGAATGGCCTTCATGGCCCTGGGCGCTCGCCGTGCCGGCGGCCAGAAGCATCAGGACCAGCGCGAATGTGCAGGTGAGGAGGCGTCGCATGTTACTCCCGTGAAATCTCGTGTGGCCCGTCACCGCCGCGCTCCGTCCGTGCGGCGGGCATCCGTCAATATAACCCCGCGCGAGGCGTGCTTGATCCGGGCGTGGCAGGCGATGACGGCGCCGGGGGGCGCGCCGGAATGCCCCTGCGGCCCCGGGAGACGGGCGGCCGGAGTCTCGCCGGCGGCGGGCGCGGCGGGCGCGGCGGGCAATGGCGGACGGGTGCGGCGGGTGCGACGGGCGACGGGCGGTGGGCGGCGGACGGGTGCGACGGGCGACGGCGGCGGACGGCGGTCTGCGGGCGGCGTTCTGCGGGCGGCGGACGACGGTCGCGAACCCTCCATCAGGCGACCTCGATCCGTGTGAATGGAGGATTGAGCGCGCGGTGCACGCTCAACTTTCCATTGCCGCGGCCGCTCGCGCGGCCGCTGGAGTGTTTAGTGTCCTATATGCGGCGAATCCTCCATTGAGGCGTTACC
>DATHVW010000210.1:0-18838 GCA_035461085.1 Longimicrobiales bacterium
CTCACTGTCCGGCCGCACTTCGCATCGTCGGATCCGACGTTTCTGCACCGCCCGACTGCACGGCATTTCGGAACCGCGTTCCGCGTCGCGCGACACCCGTGTGATGCGAGATGTCGTTTGACAGTGAGAACAGCGTAAACGTACTTCTTCAAAAACACAAGAACTTTCTTGCGCACGGAAACGCGGAGGCGTGCGTCAGGACAGCACCTGGATGCATCCGCGACGATGCAAAAAGCGCGAAAAGCATCCCGACCGACATCGTCCGCAGGGGTCGAAGCAACCATCCCGCGACGACCGGAGTCTGAGTCATGTCGATCGCCGTGCACGACTGCACGCCGGCTGCACTGTCAACGGAGGGGACCATGTGGAAGCGCATCACCCGCAGCATGTTGTGGACGTTCGTCGCAGCGGCGGCCGCGGTGCCGGCGGCGGCGCAGCAGACCGTGAAGCTGCCGTCGCGGGACAACGTGCTCAGGGACCGGCCGACGGAAGTGTTCCGCGTCGGCACCGTCGAGGGGAAGGACTGGGAAATGTTCTCGGGCGTGCGGTCGGTCGCGTTCGACCGGGCGGACAACATGTACCTCCTCGACACACAGAACACGAGGGTGGTGGTGTTCGACGCGAAGGGCGGCTTCATCCGTCAGTTCGGAAAGAAGGGCGGCGGTCCGGGCGAGCTGCAGGCGCCGCTCGCGATGGACATCACGTCCGACGGCCGGGTCGTCGTGAGTGACCTGGGCAACCGCGCGTTCGTCGTGTTCGAGCGGGACGGCACGTACGTCCGTAACATTCCGTTCGGCGAAGAGCTCGGCTTCCCCATGGCCATGACGGCCGACCGCAGCGGTGGCATCGTGACACGCTCGATGCCGCGCCCGCGCGCCGACCAGCCGGCGAGCGCTGCGGGCGCTTCACCCATCCTCCGCCAGCCGCTTGCCGGGACGGAGCCGCGGACACTCTACAGTGTGCCGGTTCCGGCGCCGCGCGTCATCCAGAACGCCGGCGGCGGCCAGCGCATCGCTGCCATCAACATGGATCCGATCTTCAGCGCGCGTCCGACGTTCGGCGTCCTTCCGTCCGGCCTCGCCCTGCATCACGAGACGGAGTATGCCATTCGCATCCTGGACGACAACGGGAAGCACGTCCGCACGCTCGCGCGCGACATCACACCGCGGAAGGTGACGAAGAAGGATCAGGAAGAGTGGCACGAGCAGCGCCGGCGGAATGAAGCCCAGGGCACGGGAGCGACCGTCGTAATGTCGCGCACGTCGCCCGCGGGCACGTCCACGACGATCGGCAACCGGCCGCCGGCCAGCATGACATTCTCGATGGACGACGCTCAGTTCGCCGAGTTCATGTCCGTCGTGACGGCCATCCGTACCGACCCGCTCGGCCGCATCTGGGTGCAGCGCCGCGACCGCGATGGCACGGCGCCGGGGCCGATCGATCTGCTGATGCCGGACGGCCGCTACATCGGGACACTGCCCGCCCAGGCGATGCCGAACGCGGTCAGCAGAACCGGGCTCGCGGCGTGGGTCGTGACCGACGACGAGCTGGGCGTCGAGCGTGTCGTGGTACGGCGCCTGCCCGCATCCTGGCGCTGACGACCTGCATGCCTGTCCCCTGCACCGCCACGCCCGCCCGCGCGACCGTGCACGCTCGCGTGTATATGTCCTGCGCGTGTGCGCGCGTGTGCACCGTATCCGGCGGCAGCGGCCGTCCCAACGGGCTATTGCCTGTGCCACACGGCTTGCGCGTACCTCCGGGTGTTTACACCTTTGAGGCAGTCGCGGAGTGTTTCCCTGCCCCGGCACCCGCTCCAGTCGTTTCCAGCGATCCCGCCTCCGTGAGGGTTCCCCGCGCCGCAGAGGCGCGGCCGGTCACCCCGCGCAGCCGTCCCCGGACGAAGGGGGTCGCTCTTCCCGCTCGCCACAGGACGCGCACATGAGAGTCTCGAAACGGGTCATCACCGCCTCGGCCATTCTGCTGGTCTTCTCGCTGTCGGGAGCGGGTGTGTACTATCGCATCAACCACCAGCAGGAAGCGTCCGGCCAGACGCCCGAACGACCGGCGGGCGACCTGCCGGAGAACTCGGCGGGCGATGCGTTCAGCACGGACCTGGCCGTGGCGGTGGAAGGCGCGGAGGTGATCCAGGACACGCTGGTGCTGACCGTGAGCGCGCCGGGCGAGGCGGCGTCGTGGCAGCAGACGGCGGTGCGGTCGCAGGTGAGCGGGCAGGTGAAGGCGGTGCGAGTCGCCGAGAACCAGGCCATGGCGCAGGGCGCCGTTCTCATCGAGATCGACCCGACGGAGTACCGGCTGTCACTGGAAGAGGCGCAGGCGCGACTCCGCCAGGCGGAGATGACGTATCGGGAGACGACGCTGAGCGACGATCGTATCGAAGACCCGCGTGTGCGCGCGGAGCGCGACACGGCCGCGCGCGCACGCAGCGGTCTGGATGCGGCCCGTGTCGCGGTTGACCGTGCGGAGATCAACCTGCTGCGCACCCGCATCGTGGCGCCGTTCCCCGGCCGTGTCGCGAACCTGAAGGTCGTGCCGGGTCAGTACGTGAACGTCGGCGACGAGCTGCTGACGGTCCAGGCGATGGATCCGATCCGGGTGGATGCCAAGGTGCTGGAGGGCAACATCGGGTACCTGGCAGTCGGCCGTACGGCGCGCGTCACGTTCGCCGCATTCCCCGGCGAGGTATTCGAGGGTCGGATTCAGTCGATCAATCCCGTCGTGGATCCGGAGCTCCGCAACGCCCGCGTCAGCATCTCGGTCCGTAACCCGAACGGCCGGATCCTGCCGGGAATGTTTGCCCGCGCTGCACTGTCGGCCGAGCGGTTTCCGGACCGCATCCTGGTGCCGAAGAGCGCAGTGCTCGAGCGCGACAACCGACGCACGCTCGTGTTCGTGTTCGAGGGCGATGGTGACAAGGGCCGGGCGAAGTGGCGCTATGTCACGCCGGGCCGCAGCAACGACACGCACGTGGAGATCGTCGAGAATCCCGATACGGAGATGCTCGCACCGGGCGAGATCGTGCTGGTGAGCGGCCACTATACGCTGTCCCATGACATCCCGGTGCGGCTGGTGGACAACGTCGCGAAGGCGGAGGGAGCGAGGCCGCGATGAGATACGTCGGCCGTATGGCCGCCGTCGTATTGATCGGGAGCGCCGGTCCGCTGTCGGCGCAGCAGACCCCGGCCGTGCTGACCCTGGACGAAGCGCTGCGCATCGCACGCAGCGGCAACCCCGAATTCCTGCGGACGGCGAATGACCTGGAGGTGGCGGGCAGCTCGGTGCGCTCCGCGTGGGGCGCGTTCCTGCCGAACCTGAACACGAGCCTGAGCTTCAGCGGCTCACGCTCGACGACGCTCACGGGGGAGGACTTCTTCGGCGACCCGATCGAGTCACCCGAGCCGGTCACGTCACGCCGGAGCTCGGCGAGTCAGGGCGTCAGCACGCAGATGACGCTGTTCGACGGCGGCACGACGCTCCGCAACCTGCAGGCGCGCCGCGCGACGTACGATGGAGTGGATGCGCAGATCGACGGTGCCGGGATCCAGCTGGATGCACGCGTGTCGCGCGAGTACTTCCAGGCCGTGCGTGCGGTGCGCAACATCACGCTGGAGGAATACCTGCTGGCATCGGCACGCGACCGGCTGGAGCGGACGGAGCAGCTGCTGCGGCTGGCCGCGCGCAACCGTGAGGACGTGCTCGGCGCCCGTGCCGACGTGGCGCAGGCGGAGCAGAACGTGGAGCGTGCGCGCGGCGATGCGGACAAGACACGGCTCACGCTGGCAGCGACGCTCGGCATGCAGCCCACGACGAGCATCAGCGTGGATACGGTCCTGCCGCCCGTCTTCGATCCTGCCGACCTGGACGTGGAGGCGCTCGTCGCCGGGGCACTGGCCAGCAGTCCGGTCGTGCGCCAGCGCGAGTCGGCGTTACGCGCCGCGACGTATGGCGCGTCGGCGGCCCGGGCGCGCCGGCTGCCGAGCATCAGCGCGAACGCCGGCTACAGCCGCGGCATGTCCGCATCCGGTTACGGCGCATTCGGTGAGTTCAATCCGGGCGAGAACTACGGCTTCAGCTTCGGAGTCGGGGTGTCGCTGCCGCTCTTCAGCCGGTTCCAGACATCGGACGCGATCGCGCAGGCGAGCGCGGGCGCGGTGGATGCCGAGCACGATCTCCGTGCCGCCCGGCTGACGGTCGAGCGGGATGTGCGGGCGGCGATCATCGATCTCGACAACGCGTTCCGCTCGCTGCAGCTGGCCGAGGAGCAGGTCGACCTCAACCGCGAGCGGCAGGAGCTGACGCAGGAACGCTACCGGCTCGGCGGCTCCGATTTCACGACACTGCAGAACGTGATCGATCGCACCGCGCAGGCCGAGCGCCAGGCGCTCGAGGCGCTGTTCGGCTTCATCAACGCGCGGATCAGCCTCGAGGAGAAGCTCGGGCACCGTCTGGAGGACTAGCGATGTCGCTGCCGGGACTCTCCATTCGCCGGCCGATCGCCGTGGCGATGCTGTTCGTCGCGGTCGTCTTCCTCGGCGTCATATCCTTCACGCGCCTGCCGGTAGACCTGCTGCCGGACATCGCATACCCGAAGCTGGTCATCTACACGGGCAATCCGGACACGGGGCCGGCCGAGATCGAACGGTTCATCACTGAGCCGATCGAGGCCGCCGTCGGCCGCGTTCCCGGCATCGAGCACGTGGAGAGCGTCAGCCGCGAGGGCGCGTCCATGATCGTGCTGCGCTTCGCGTGGGGCACGGACATGGACTTCGCCGCGCTGAACGTGCGCGAGAGCCTGGACGGCCTGAGGGGCTCACTCCCCGAGCGTGCACAGCGGCCGGTGGTGCTGCGCACGGATCCGCGCAGCGAGCCGATCATGGCGATCAGCGTCGCCGCCGACGCCGACCTGTGGACGCTCAAGGATCTCACGGAGTCCGTGTTCCGCAGACGCCTCGAGCAGATCGACGGTGTCGCGCAGGCGGCACTGACGGGCGGCCTCGAGCGCGAGATACACGTCGATGTGGATGGCGGGCGGCTGGAGAGCTACGGCATCACGATCGACCAGATCGCGACGGCACTCGCAGCGGCCAACACCAGCGCCCAGAGCGGCACGATCCGGCAGGGCCGCTTCCGCTACGCGCTCCGCACCCTCGGTGAGCTGCAGACGGTCGATCAGATCGGCGGCATCGTGATCACCCAGGCCGGCGGCGGCGGCGGCGTACCGGCCGGCCGGGTGCTGCTGCGCGACATCGCGACGATCGAAGACGGCTACCGGGAGCGCGAGTCCATCGCGCGCTACAACGGTCGCGAGGCGGTCGGCCTGCTGATCTTCAAGGAGTCCGGCGCGAACACCGTACGCGTGGCGGAGAACGTCGATGAAGTCCTCGCGCAGCTCCGGGACGAGTATCCCGAAGTGAGCGCGGACGTCGCCATGAGCCAGGCGGGATTCGTGTCGGGCGCGATCTCGAATCTGATCCAGGAAATGGTGCTGGGCGCTTTCCTGGCCTTCCTGGTGCTCGTCCTGTTCCTGCGCGACCCGCGCTATCCGCTCGCGATCTCGCTCGCGATCCCGATCTCCGTCATCACGACATTCGGGCTGTTCCACCTGGCCGGCGTCTCGATCAACATCATGAGCCTGGGCGGCCTGGCGCTCGGCATCGGCATGCTGGTGGACAACTCGATCGTCGTCATCGAGAACATCTTCCGGAATCGCGAGCAGGGCAGCGCTGCGGCGGTCGCGGCGGCGGTCGGGACCGAGGAGGTGCAGCGCGCGATCACCGCCGCAACGCTCACCACCATCGCTGTATTCGGCCCTATCATTTACGTCGAAGGCGTGGCCGGCGAAATGTTCGCCTCGCTCTCGTTCGCCGTGGCGTTCTCGCTCCTCGCAAGCCTGCTCGTCGCGGTCATGCTGCTGCCGACGATGGCGGCGCGCTGGAGCGACGTCCGCGGCATCGTGCGCACGCCCGGCCCGATCGCCCGCACGTTCGCCGGACCGCTCAATGCGTTCGACCGGACATGGGACCGATTCGCCGACCGGTACCAGGAAGCACTCGGCGCCGCACTGCGACACCGCCGGCGCGTCGCGCTCGCCTGCGTGATCCTGCTCGTGCTCACGGTGCCCGTCGCGCTGTCACTGCCGCGCAGCGTGCTGCCGGACGTCGATCAGGGCGAGTTCCGCGCGCGCTTGGAGCTGCCGCGTGGAACGCCGCTCGAGCAGACGGCCGAGCGCGTCGCACAGCTGGAGCAGTTCATTCGCGAGGACGACGCAGTGGACGTGGTGTTCTCGCGCATCGGGCGGCAGGCGGCCGTCGTCGGCATGGACGAGGAGCACAGCGGCCTGAACACCGCACTGCTGGAGGTGCGGCTGCATCCCGGCCACCACACGGACGACGTACTGGAACGACTCCGCCCGAAGCTCGGCGCCCTGCCGGCCGGCAGCATCTCACTGGAGACCGGGCATGCGACGGCGCTCGGCAAGCTGCTCGGTGCGGGTGAAGCCGATCTGGCCGTGCGCGTGCGCGGCGAAGACATGGACTCCGCGATGGCCTACGCGGCACTCGTCTCGCGCGCGCTGCAGCACGTACCCGAGGTAACGAACGTCAGGGTCGGCGTCGAGCTCGGCCAGCCGGAGTACATCGTGGAGATCGACCGCGAGCGCGCCGCGGTGTTCGGGGTGGATCCCGCGGCAGTCGTGAGCGTCATCGAGAACGCGATGCGCGGCAAGGCGACCGCGAACCCGTTCGTCGCATTCGACCGCAAGATCCCGATCGTCGTGCGGCTGCCGGAGGACGATCGCCGCTCCCTGGCAACGCTGGACCGGCTGACGGTGCAGGACGTACCCGTGCGCGAGCTGATCAACGTGCGCGAGTCGGTCGGGCCCGTGGAGGTGCAGCGCCTGGATCAGAGCAGGGTCGTCCCCGTGTACGCCGACGCGACCGGACGGGACGTCGATGGCGCGGTGCAGGCGGTGGAAGCGGCGCTCGCCGCCACACCGCCGCCGCCGCCCATGCGCTTCGACATCGGCGGCGAGAACGAGGAGATGCGGCGCAGCTTCCGCGAGCTGCTGTTCGCGTTCCTGCTGGCCGTGCTGCTCGTCTACATGATCCTGGCGGCGGAGTTCGAGTCGCTCGTGCAGCCGTTCACGATCCTGCTCAGCGTGCCGCTCGGCCTGATCGGCGCCATCCTCGCGCTCTGGCTGTTCGGCGGCGGCCTGAACACGGTGTCACTCATCGGCATTGTCATCCTGGTCGGCATCGTGGACAACAATGCCGTCGTCATGATCGACTTCATCAACCAGCGGAAGGCGGAGGGCGCGCAGCTCCGCGAGGCGATACTCGACGCCGGCCGCGCGCGTCTGCGCCCGATCGTCATGACGACGATCACCACCATGCTCGCCATCATGCCGATGATGCTCGGCATCGGCGCCGGCGCCGGCCTGCAGGCGCCGCTCGCGATCGCCGTCTTCGGCGGTCTGTTCACCGCGACCGCTCTCACTCTGCTGGTGATTCCCGTCGTCTACGAGTCGATCGACGAGCTGCAGGGGTGGCTGCGCGGCCGGGACACGGAGAGACAGCGCGTTACGCTGCGACCCGCACCGGCCGGCTCCCTGCCCGACCATGAGCTGGCGGCGGGCCGCGCCGGAGGCGACTGATGATCCAGGCATTCATCCGCCGGCCCATCGCCGTCTCGATGATCTACCTGGTCGTCGCAGCGCTCGGCGTCGCGGCGTTCCGCAACGTCCCGATCGAGCTCCTTCCGGATACCGACCTGCCGCGACTCCAGGTCACTGCGCAATGGCCGGGCTCCTCCGCGGAGGTGATCGAGGCATTCCTCACCGCGCCGCTGGAAGGTGCGATCCAGCAGGTGCGCGGCGTGGAGAACATCACGTCCACGTCGAGCGAGCGCAGCGGTACCATGATCGACGTGCAGTTCGCGCGCGAGACGGACATGGACTTTGCGCGGCTCGAGCTGTCGGAGCGCATCGCCTCTCTCGAGCCGGACCTGCCGGTCGGCGCCTCGCCGCCCCGCGTCACCATGTACATCCCCGACGAGTTCCAGGACCAGCAGCAGTCCGTGCTGCGCTACACGATCACCGGCCCCTACATCCTGGAATACCTGCGCGAATACATCGACGATCACATTGTTCCCGACCTCTACCAGGTGGATGGTGTCGGCGTCATCAACGTGAACGGCGGTCGCGCCCGTGTGCTGGAGATCGAGCTGGACGAGCGGAAGATCCAGGCGCTCGGGCTGACGCTCCCGCAGGTCAGCGCACGGGTCGCGCAGATGGAGCTGATCCGTGAGGCGGGCGCAGTGGCGGCACCCGGCGGCCTGCACTACACGCTCGCGGTGCGGCAGCGTCCGCAATCGGCCGACGAAGTGTCCGCGCTGCCGCTGCTGACGAACGCCGGCCGCATCGTTCGCGTCGCGGACGTCGCGCGCGTCTACGACACGTTCGAGGAGCAGACGCAGCATTACCGCATCGACGGCCTGCCCGCCGTCGGCATGCAGGTCTACAAGCAGCCGCGCTCGAACACCGTCGAGATGGCGGAGGCCGCCCGCGAGCGCATTGACGAGCTCAGTGCTTCCCTGCCGACCGGCATGCGGATCATACTCGACAATGACCAGAGCGTGGACATTCGCAGGCAGCTCTCCGATCTCCGGAACCGCGCAGGTATCGCCGCGATCATTGTGCTGGTCGTACTGCTCACGTTCCTGCGCTCCCCGCGCGCTGCCATCATCGTCTTCGCGACCGTCGCATTCTCCATCCTCATCACGGTCAACGTCATCTATTTCAGCGGCCTCACGCTGAACCTGCTGACGCTCATGGGGCTCGCGATGGGGTTCGGTCTCGTCGTGGACAACGCCATTGTCGTGCTCGAGAACATTTACCGCCGGCGCAGGCGCGGGGAGGCCGCTGAGCTTGCCGCGCAGCGCGGTGCGAGCGAGGTGGTCCTGCCCATCCTGGCCGCGACGTGCACCACGGTCGTGGTGCTCATCCCGTTCGTCTACCTGCAGGGCGATCTGCGCGTGTTCTACGTGCCCCTCGCACTCGTCGTGGGCATCAGCCTGGTGGCAAGCCTGTTCGTCGCCTTCACGTTCATCCCGTCGCTCGGCGCCAAGCTGCTCGGCAAGGTGCGACCGGGTCACAATCCGGTCCTCTCACCCGCTGCGGCCGGCGACAGTGACGGACCGGTGCTGCTGCCGCCCATGCCGCCGTCTTCCTGGGTCGTGCGGCTGTACGGCGGCATGATCCGCGGCACGCTCGCCTGGCCGTGGGCCACCATGGTGGCCGTCGTCATCATGCTCGGCGGCTCGTACCACCTGTTCGACGAATACGTGCAGACGGGCCGGCTCTGGAACTTCTGGGGCACGCAGTCCGATCGCATCTCCATCAACATCAGCATGCAGCGCGGTGAGGAGCTGGAGCGCGTCGATGAGTTCGCCCGGTTCTTCGAGGACCGGCTGAAGACGATGCCCGAGGTCGAGAGATTCATCACCAGCGTCAATTCGCAGAGCGCTTCCATTCAGGTCTACTTCCCCGACGAGTATCAGAACACGAACATCCCGGTCGCCATCAAGGAGGAGCTGTACCAGTACTCGCTCGGGTACGGCGGCGCGGATGTGCGCGTGTACGGCTACGGTCCGTCGTTCTACGGCGGCGGCGGGTCACCGCCGAACTACAGCATCAAGGTGCTGGGATACAACTACGACCGCGTGCGCGAGATTGCCGAGGGCCTGGGCGGCCGCCTCGAGGGGTATACGCGCATCCGTGACATCGACACGAACGGAGCCGGCAGCCGGTTCGAGAATGACAAGGCGACGGAGCTGGTGCTCGACATCGATCGCACGCAGCTCGCCATGCACGATCTCACTGCGGCCGATGTCGTCCGACAGGTATCTGCATCGGTGCGCGGCCGCACGTCGAACAGTACGGTGCGGATCGGGGGCGAGGAGCGGCTGTTCTCCGTGAAGCTGGACGGCTATCGCACCATGGACGCCACCCAGATGAACGACCTCCAGATCCCGACACCTTCGGGCCAGAGCGTACGCCTCGCGGATGTCGCGACGCTGCGCGAACGGCAGGTCCTGAACTCCGTCATCCGTGAGAACCAGCAGTATCAGCGCCTCGTGAATTACGAGTTTCGCGGGCCACAGAAACTGGGTGACCGCACGCGCGACCAGGTGGTCGCGTCCACCGCGCTCCCGCCCGGCTACAGCATCGAGAAGGACCAGGCATGGTCCTGGTCCGTGGAGGAAAAGCAGCAGATCTACGGCGTGCTGATCGTGTCGATCCTGCTGATCTTCATGGTCACGGCGGCCATCTTCGAGTCGCTGAAGCTCCCGCTCACGGTGCTGCTCACGGTGCCCATGGCGCTGATCGGTGTCTTCCTGCTGTTCTTCTACACCGGCGCGACGTTTACGCGTGAGGCGTATGTCGGGGTGATCATGATGGGCGGTATCGTCGTCAACAACTCGATCCTGCTCGTGGACCACGTGAACCAGCTGCGGCGCGTGTACGGCCTGCCGCTTGCCGAGGCACTCGAGCGCGGCACGCTCGAGCGGGTGCGACCGATCCTGATGACCAGCCTCACCACCATCTGCGGCCTGCTGCCCCTCGTCCTGTTCAGTCAGACCGCCGATCAGAACATCTGGAACGCCCTCGCCTACGCGTTGATCGGCGGGCTCTCCAGCTCCACGATCCTGGTGCTCACCGTCACGCCCGCCCTCTACCTGCTCTTCGAGCGGCGTGCGGAGCGGCGGCGGGTGGCCGCACAGCAGCCCGAGCCCGTGCTGCAGCCCGCCTGACCAGCGGGAGGCTGATCCCGAAATGCAGAACGCGCCGCGGAGCTATCCGCGGCGCGTTCTGTCTGACCAAGCCCGTCAGCCGGGTCAGTGCCTGATATGCTGCGTCAGCAGTACGGACTGCACGTGCTGCGCGTAGCTGCCCTGAGACGGGAGACCCCGGCGGGACGCCAGCTGCAGCTCCGGCTGCACATCATCCATCCGGATCAATGCGCCCGTACCGCCGCAGTCGGGGCACGGATGGGCCTCCAGCACACCGTCGGAGTGACCGGGGTCCTTCGCGTCTGCCCACCGCGACCAGGCAATCTCCCAGCGCAGTGAGCCCGTGATATAGCCACAGCCATCGCAACGGGCAAACTCATGTATTTGCATGGTTCTCTCGATTTCTGTTCGGCGCGGCCGGGATAGCGGCCGCGCGGTCCTGGTCCGACGCCAGCAATCTAACGCTCCCTCCATGTGTACGGGAGCGGGAGATCCCCGGTTTCACGGGTCCGGCCTGTAGTGGGATGCCCCACAGGCGCAAAACGTTGCGTCCCGCGGAGTCAGGGGGGCGTTGAGGCGGATCGCAGGGTCGCGGCGGCCTTCAGCCCATGAAGGCGCCGGCGGCCGCAAACGCGGCAATGGCAATGCCTCCGCTGATGAGGGCGTACGGCAGCTGGGTCCGGACGTGATCGATGTGGTCCGTCGCGGCGGCCATGGAGGCGATGATGGTCGTGTCGCTGATGGGAGAGGCGTGGTCACCGAAGACGCCGCCGGACAGTGCGGCCGCGACGAACGGAGCAGGCGGCAGGCCGAGTGCCTGAGCCGCGGGAACGGCGATCGGGATCATGATCGCGAAGGTCCCCCAGCTGGTGCCGGTCGAGAAGGCGACTCCGGCGCCGACGACGAAGACGAGCGGGAGGAACACGGCCGCCGGCAGCAGATCGCCGGTGGCCTGTGCGATGAACACGCCCGTGCCGAGCTGGCGCGCCACGGATCCGAGCGCGAGCGCGAGGAGGAGCACGAGGGCGAGGCTCATGAGGCCGCCGGCTCCCTTGAGGCCGGTCCGGGTGAGCTCATCGATGTTGTATGCCCGTTGGGACAGCAGCAGGAGCCATGCGACGCCGAGTCCCGTGAGCACGGACCACAGGACGCTGGTCGAGCCGTTGCCCTCGCGCAGGTCGCCGCCGCCGGTGATGTAGAGTGCGATCGGCATCATGACGACCATGGCCGCGATCGGCAGGAACATGTTGCGTGCGCGTGGCTCGATGCGTTCGTTCGGCGGAGGGGCCAGCACCTCCGGATCGAGCAGGGGTGCGGCGCCCGCCGAGAGCAGCTCGCCGGCCTGCGTCCTGCGCTCCGCCTTCTTCATCGGGCCGATGTCCACGCCGAAGATGACCGTGATGAGAGTGACGATGATGGCGCTGATCGCGTAGAAGTTCAGCGGAATGGAGGCAACGAACACGGACAGCGGCTCGTTCACGCCCGATTCGCCGAGCAGTCCGAGCACGTAGGCACCCCATGCGTTCAGCGGGATGAGGATGCAGATGGGTGCCGACGTGGAGTCGATGATGTAGGCCAGCTTCTCGCGCGACACGCGGAAGCGGTCGAAGAGCGGACGGCCGATCGCGCCCGCCACGAGCACGGTGATGTTGGACTCTATGAAGATGACGAAGCCGACGATGAACGTGAGAACCTGTGCGCGCCGGCCGCTGGTCACGAAGTTCTTCCGCTCCACCCAGTCCACGAAGCCGCGCACGCCGCCCGCGGCTTCGACCGTCGCGATCAGGGCGCCAATGACGAGCGTGAACAGGATGACCTTTGCGTTGCCCTCGTCACCGAGCACACGCACCGTCTCGTCGATCGCCTGGGCGAGCCCCGCGACGGGGTTCCAGCCGGCCATGATCGTCCAGCCCAGCCAGATGCCGGACGCGAGCGAGAGGTAAACCTGCCGCGTCACGATGGCGAGTACGATCGCCAGGAGCGGCGGCAGCACCGAGATCCAGGTTGGCTCCGTCATTTGCCTCGTCGGGGAGGGTGGCGGCGGGCGCCGCGCTCAGTGCCCGCTATCGCTTCCTGGCCAGGATGGTACCCCTGCACTTCCGCGCGCCGCAGTTGCAGGGATACAGCTTCTTGTTCGCGGCGTTGTGCGGCTCGTCCAGCACGTAGTTGTAGTCGTAGACCAGCTCCTCGCCCCGCGCGATGTCACGGATGGCATCGATGAAGATGCGGCCATCCTCCTCCACCGCCTCGCAGTTCGGGTCGCATGAGTGGTTGATGTACTTGGCGATGCTCCGGCTCGGGCCCGCGTCGATCGCGTCGCCCGAATCCAGTCGGAACAGGAACGTGTGATGCCGCTCGCCCTCTTCGAACGGGTAGCGGCGGTCCGCCTCGGCGTCACTGACCACGTCGCCCTTGTACTCGATCAGACGGGTGCCCTCTTCTATCTTCCGGGTCGCGAACACGCCGCGCCCCTGGATCTTCGACTCTCTGGCCTCGAACGGCCGCGTCGTACGCTTCTTTGTCGCCATGCGCCTTCAGTATTCTGGTTACGGGAGCGCGCAAGATACAACATCGGGTCGCAATCGCACCACTGTATGTGTGAGCGAAACGGGTTGCGCGACTGATCATGAGTGGGAACGCCAGACGGAGACGCAGCAGAAAGCCCCCGTCCGCGTGCACGCGGCGGGGGCTTCATGTATGCCAGAGGGGAGACTCGAACTCCCGACCTCACGATTATGAGTCGTGCGCTCTAGCCAGCTGAGCTACTCTGGCGTCCGGGTGCGAGCACCACAGAGCAGGAAAAGTTAAGGGAAGATTGGCCGGCGGTCAATCCGCCGAAGCAGCGGCTCCGGGGGACGGCCGGCCGCGCGGAGAGGGCCTATTGCCGCGTGCGGCCGGACAGGCTGTCGGACGCGGTATCGGCGAAGCGGTAGAGTCTCTCGCCGTCGCGGATCAGGCCGTACTGTTCACGGGCGATGCGTTCGATGGTCGCAGAATCATTCGCCAGCGAATCGCGGCGGGCGCGCAGCTCGTCCACCTCGGCGCTCACTTCCCGGGCGCGCTGCTCCTCGAGCGCGCGCTCCTGGCGCACCCTGCGGAGATCGAAGGCGTCGTAGTCACCGCCAAAGACGGCGAAGTACGCGGCGCCCGCCAGGAGCGCGAAGCCGAGGAGGACGCGGAGCTTCAAAACGCGTCCCGCCCCATGTACTCGGCGGCCGAGCCGAGGTCCTCGGCGATGCGGAGCAGCTGGTTGTACTTGGCTACCCGGTCCGTGCGGCTGGCACTGCCCGTCTTGATCTGACCGCTGCGCGTGGCGACGGCGAGGTCGGCGATGAACGTGTCCTCGGTTTCGCCGGAGCGATGGCTGATGATGTAGCGGTAGCCGTTGCGCTTCGCGAGCTCGATGGCCTGCAGCGTCTCGGTCAGCGTGCCGATCTGGTTGACCTTGATGAGGATCGCATTGCCTGCGCCGGTCTCGATGCCCTTCTGGAGGAACTCCGTGTTCGTGACGAAGAGATCATCGCCGACGAGCTGAACGCGATCGCCGATGGCGCTGGTGAGCGCGCGCCAGCCATCCCAGTCGCCCTCGTCGAGCCCATCCTCGATGGACACGATCGGGTACCGCTCCACCCAGCTTCGCCAGAACTCGACCATCTCATCGGCGGTGCGCCGCTCATTGGTGGACTTGTGGAAGACGTATGCGCCGTCGCGGTGCCACTCGCTCGCTGCGGCATCGAGCGCCAGCAGCACATCCTCGCCCGGCCGGAACCCGGCCTTCTCGATCGCTTCGAGGATGACTTCGATGGCCTCCTCGTTCGTGCCGAGATCCGGCGCAAACCCGCCTTCATCGCCGACGTTCGTTCCCATGCCGCGGCCGCTCAGCACCTTCTTCAGGCTGTGGAAGATCTCCACGCCCGCACGCAGCGCTTCCGGGAAGCTGTCCATGCCGACCGGCGCGATCATGAACTCCTGGAGGTCCACGTTGTTCGCCGCATGAGCGCCGCCGTTGATGATGTTCATGAGCGGCACCGGCATGAGCGACGCGTTCGGCCCGCCGAGATAGCGATACAGCGGCAGCCCCGCATCCATGGCGGCCGCGCGCGCGACCGCGAGTGATACGGCGAGCGTGGCATTGGCGCCGAGCGACGACTTGTTCTTCGTGCCGTCCATCTCGATCATCATGCGGTCGACCGTCGCCTGATCGAACGCGTCCATGCCGATGACCTCTTCGGCGATCTCGTCGTTCACATTCGACGCCGCCTTCAGCACGCCCTTGCCACCGTACCGCTTGCCATCCCCATCGCGCAGCTCGACCGCCTCGAACTCCCCGGTGGATGCACCACTCGGAACCGCGGCACGGCCGGCGGCACCCGTATCGAGGACCACTTCCGCTTCGAGCGTCGGGTTTCCGCGCGAGTCCAGAATCTCGCGTGCGTGCAGACTGGTGATGATGGACATTGGTCTCTCAGGTCTTGTGAGCGGGCAGCGACAGCATCTGCTCGACTTCCGATCGCACCCGCGCAATCAGTTCGTCACGACGACGGACGTCATAGCCTGCCGGGGATACGGGCGGGCCGTAGCGAACGATAATCCGGCCCGAACGTATGCGCCAGCTGTCACGTGACATGATGTGGCGCGTCCCGAGCACCGCCGTAGGCACGATGTCGATACCGTTCTGAAGCGCGAGGATGAACGCCCCCTTCTTGAACGGCTGCAGCTCGCCGGTCCGCGACCGCGTGCCTTCCGCAAAGATGATGACGGAGCTGTTGTCCTCGAGAATGGTCCGGCCCGCCTGGTCCAGGCTCGCGACGGCGCTCTGATTGTCCGTGCGGTCGACGGAAATGTGACCGGCGGCGACCCAGGCGTGCCCCCAGAGCGGCACCCGCGACAACTCCTTCTTGGCCACGAACCGGTATCGCTTCGGTGTCCAGGCGGCGAGCGCGAGGACATCGTACCACGAGACATGGTTGGAGACGATGATCTGCGCACGGTCGGGAGAAAGATTCTCCATGCCCTGCACTTCGACGCGCACGCCGGTCGCCCAGAGGATCCAGCGCGCCCAGTAGCGCGGGATCTGGTCGTAGAAGCGGGAGGATGCGCCGAGATAGGAGCCAATCACGACGAGCAGGCTGAACGGTATGGTCGCCGCGAGCACATTGATCGCGACCCAGATCGTGCGAATCATGATGATGCGGAGAAGTGATCGTACCCGGAGTAAGGCAGCCGGATGACCGAGCCGTTGGAACGGAGCATGGCACCAGCGCCGGAATGGACGGTGCCGATGCATGTGAGCGGGAGATCGAACGTGTCGGCGAAGTCATCGACTATGCGTTCGACAATACCCGGCGGCGCGGCGAAGCAAAGCTCGTAGTCCTCCCCGCCCGTGAGCGCGAGCCGGAGCGCGTGCTCGTGGTCCGGTGTGTGGGCGTGGACGGTGGGGTGGATCGGCACCGAGGCGGCATCGATGATGATGCGCACACCGCTCGCGGCGGCGAGATGCTCGACGTCGCCGGCCAGGCCGTCGGAAATGTCGATCATGGCGTCGAGCGCGCCGCGGGTCGCGAGCCAGAGCGCCTCGGCGATGCGGGGCGTCGGCAGCGCGAAAGCGAGCCTGGCCGCCGGCTCCGGTGTGCCGCCCGCCTTCCAGGCGCGCACGGCCGCAGCGGCGGCCCCGAGCTCGCCGGTCACCCACATCGAATCGCCGGGTCGGGCACCGCTGCGCAGTACCGGCCGCAGGGCGTTGCCGACCACGACGACATCGACCACGATGGGGCCGGTCGTGCGCGACGTGTCGCCGCCCAGCAGAACGGCCCGTGCGCCGGCAGCCGCGGCACGGACGCCGTCCATGATGCGCGGGGCGATATCGATCTCCCGCTCATCCACCGCGAGCGAGGCGAGCACGCCGATGGGCGTGGCCGCGACGGCGGCGAGATCGCTGAGGGCGCCAGCCGCGGCGCGGTAACCGATCTCTTCGGGCTGGAGCCACTCGCGGAGGAAATGGACGCCTTCCACCGAGATGTCCATGCTCAGACAGATGCCCTCGCCCCGCACCACTGCACAGTCATCACCGGACCCGACGCGTACCGCGTCCGGCAGGCGTACTGCCGCGCCCGCCGACCTGTCTGCCGGATAGAACTGGCGGATGAGATCGAACTCGGCGCCGGGGCCGAGCGGAATCTGCGTCATCGCTGTCGCTGCTTCGGGGTTGGGCTGCGTCCTGACACGCGGGCATGCATCAGCGCAACGCGGAGTAATATAACAGTTTGACCGGCGCACCGCCGCAGCCGCGTGTCAGCGGCGCGCGGGCTGATCGAATGTGACGAACGGCAGATCCAGCGTGCTCGCCACCGGACCGGGATCGGCGATGGCTGCGGCGAGGTGACCACTGACGTCCTTGGGTGTCAGCGACCGTCCCAGTCCGGCCAGGTCTGCCGCGCGGCCGCTCAGGAACAGGCCGAGCGCCGCGGCCGCCACAGCTTCATACCCGCCCGCCAGCATGGCGCCGATCGTACCGGCCAGCTGATCGCCCATGCCGGCGGTCGCCGTGTCGGAAGACCCGACGGCATTCACCATCAGGGTGCCATCAGGAAGAGCGATCAGCGACGGCTGGCCCTTCAGCAGCACGATGCAGTTGAAATCGCGCGCCGCCGCGCGTGCCGCGCCGGGCATGTCATCGAGGATATCCTCGAGCGGCTCGTGGGAGATGCGCGACAGCTCGCGCGCGTGCGGCGTGATCACGAGCGGTCTCCCGCCCGCGATGTCACGAAGTGCGCCCGGCTCCTCCGCATGGAGATTCAGTGCATCCGCGTCGAGAAGCGCCGGCTTGCCCGCCATGATCTCGAGCGCGGAGGACAGAGCCTTGCGCGCACTGGCGTCCGTGCCGAGACCCGGGCCGGCGATGACGGCGTGCATCGGCTCCAGATCATCGGCGTTCAAGGCCGCGCGGTCCAGGAACGTCGCTTCCGGAACGAGCGTCTGGAGAATCACGCGGTTGATCGACTCCGACGCGATTCGCACCAGGCCCGCACCTGCCCGCAGCGCCGCCTGACCGGCAATGGCCGCTGCGCCGGCCATGCCCTCGTGTCCGGCCAGGACCAGCAGCCGTCCCGCCGCGCCCTTGTGTGCGGATGCATCGCGCGGCCGCAGGTGTCGTCTGACCCACGCCGGCGTGATCAGCCGCGCGTCAGACTGTACGCTGCCCGGCGGGAACCCGATCTCCACGGCGACCAGGCGCCCGCAGAGGCCGCGCGCGGGATGCAGCAGCATGCCGAGCTTCGGCCAGCCGAACGTCACTGTGACATCCGCCCGCACCGCGTTGTCCGCGGCTGCGCCGCTCGTCGGGTCCACACCCGTCGGCAGGTCCAGCGCGAGCACGGGTGCCGCCGCATCGTTCACGCGCCGGATCCAGTCGATGATGCGCCCGCGCGGCGGACCCTGCGCCCCCGTGCCCAGCATCCCGTCCACGATCACTGCCGCGTGCGACAGCGCATCGCCGGCATTGTCCGCCGCGATGATCTCGAGCGACTCGCCATGCAGCAACGTCGTGTCCGGCGGAGCGGATCCCGCGGCGATCACGGCGACATCCCGTCCCCATGCGTGCAGCACGCGCAGCATGACGAGCAGGTCCCCGCCGTTGTGCCCGCTGCCCGCCACACCCACCACCCGCCCTTCCGGGTAGAGGCGCTGGAGCACCAGCGCGGCCGCGCGGCCGGCGCTCTCCATGAGAACACGATCGGGAGTGTTGTACTTGCGATGGGATACCGCATCGGCGGCAGCGGCCTGGGTGGCCGTGGGAAGCGGCACGTGCAGCGTGCCGTACACTCCCGTCGCCGGGTCAGCCGTGGAGGAGAATGTCATGACGCAGCTCGAGCTCCGGCCTGAACGAAACGGGCGGACCGCCCACCGGGTGGCGCCGCCCGCCTATTTGTAGCTCTGACCGATCGTCCGGCCGAAGCTGATCTCGCCGTTGTCGATACGGATATTGAAGCCGCAGTCCGGATTGGAGCAGACCCACGCCTTGTATGTAATGGGG
>DATHVW010000211.1:0-4705 GCA_035461085.1 Longimicrobiales bacterium
CACCCCGTCTGGTCATAGGCTCTCAAGTAGTCCACAGTTTCTTCCATCAAGGAGGAGCTGATGGACGAGGAACTGAGTCGTTTTCGCGCTGGGGCGGCCCGCGAGAATCGCGGACGCCGTGCGATCCGGCGCCGGTACTCACCCGGCCTGCAACACCAGGCCGTGGCCTACTGCGTGCGGCGGCAGCACGAGGGCGCGCGCGTCCGCGCGATCGCGGCGGCGTTGGGCGTCGCGCCGTGGAGCCTGCATCGATGGATGCGTCAGGTGCAGCGGCGACGGGCGTTCCGACCGATCGAGCTGGGCGAGGCGGCGCCGCCGTCGACGCCGGCGACCGTGGTGATCACGTTCACGGCCGCGGGGCCGCGTGTCGAGGGGCTCACCGTGGAGACGGCGGCGCAGCTGCTGGCGCGGCTGCGATGAGGTGGCACGGGCGGCGTGTGACGGTGTACGCGTACACGCGACCGACGGATATGCGCAAGGGGTTCGACGGGCTCTCGGCGCTGGTGACGCAGGGGCTGGATCGCAACCCGCTGAACGGCGACGTGTACATCTTCGTCAGCCGCGATCGCGTCCGCGCGAAGGTCCTCCACTGGGACTGATGTGACGCTCCCGATTATGTGAAGTGAATGCCGTCATTGCCGCGGGTGCCGTGGAAACGCGCGGCACCCACTCCACATCATGAAGTGAGATCAGAGTCCCTCCAACCACGTCAGTACCGAGGCATCCGTGCGCCAGGCCGTGACATTGGGGTGGGCGGCTCCAACCACTGGTCCGGCGCGGTTGAGCGCGTCGCGCTTCGTTTCGAGGTCGATCGCCGTATACCTATTGGTCGTTTCGACGCTTGCATGCCCCAGCCAGTGGCTGATCGTCACGAGATCAACGCCGGCGCGCAACAGATGCACGGCGGCGGCGTGTCGGTACGTGTGGGGATGGACACGCTTCGAGGTGAGGCTGGGTGCGGTTGCGCGTGCCAGCTGCGCATAGCGCCGCAGAATGTAGCGGACGCCAAAGCGCGTCAACACGTCCCCGCGGTGATTGCGGAAGATTTCGGCAGCGCCGTCCGCGTTCGGGAGAGCCCGGAGTGCCTCGACCGTCTCAGGCCACAGGGGACACAAGCGCTCCTTGCGTCCTTTGCCTCGGAGCTTCACAAAGGCTGGTCGGTCGAGGTGTACGTCATCGGCGCGGAGATCCAGCAGCTCCTGGACTCGGGCGCCGGTATTGAAGAGGGTGAGGAGGAGGGCACGATCGCGGACGCTCTGCCGCGCCTTTCGGGGGATCGTGTCGAGCATCGCACGAATCTCGTGGGTCTCCAGATAATCGACCGTCCGGGTAGGGCCGCGTTTGGTGGGCACCGCCAAGACGCGCTGGCACTGCTCAACGTGCTCCGGCCCGCGTGTCGCCGCGAAGCGGACGAAGGCATGAATGGCCGCCAGGCGGGCGTTCCGCGTGGCGACACTGTTCTTTCGGTCGATCTCGAGATGGTCCAGAAAGGCCAAGACCTCTTCGGCGCTCACGTGATCAAGCGTCAGATCGACGACGTCACACCGGTGACGCGTGGCGAGATAGCGGAGCAGGAGGACGAACGTATCGCGATAGCTCAACACCGTGCGGGGGCTGAGGCCGCGCGTGAGGGGTAGGTGCTGCGCAAAGAACGCGCGGAGGATCGCCGCGAACGCCGTCGAGGCAGATCGTCTCATTGCCCACCGCCGTCGCGCAGCTCAGACAGCCAGGACGCGCATTGGGCGTGGAATCGCTCGCTCGCGGCGTCGACGGTCGCTGAAAAGAACGTCAGGTAGTACTGCGTCGAGAGGACCGACGCATGCCCCATATAGGTAGCCAAGGCCGCCAGGCGGCTCTGCACATCGGTACCGCACCGATACCAGCGCCAGAGCGCGTGCACCGCGAACGTGAAGCGGAAGTCGTGGACCCGCGGCACCCGCCCCTGCACCGTCCGAAGGCCCGCCGCACGGATGACCTTGTGGAGCAAGCGACCGCACGCGGTCCCGGTGTAGCCGCCAAACGTGGTGCCGTGACAATGCGCGAGCAACGGCGCGTCGTCCCGCGATGGGGCGCCGCGCGCTTGGCGCGCGAGCAGAAAGCGATCCAGCTCGCCAGCGGCATCGATCGAGAGCGGCACGAGCCGCGACTTATAGAACTTCGTCTCGCGCACGTGCAGCACGCGCGCGACCGCGTCGTAGTCGCGCAGTGTGAGGCGCACGAGCTCGCCTCGCCGCAGCCCGGTCGTGTACAGAATGACGACGGCAATGCGCGCGACCTCGCGATGGAGCGGCGATGCGTTGTGGGCTGGCAAGATATCGGCCGCCGCGAGCAGCCGGACGATGTCGGCCTCCGAGAACGTGTGGGGCCACGGACGAGGGGCGGCCGCCGGAAACTGCGTCGGGTCGGGCACAAAGACGCCCGGATCGTCGCGCTGGCGAAAGAGACAGAAGTAGTAGACCGCTCGAAGCCGGCCGCGTCGGGTGGTCCCACTGAGATGCGTCATCGAATCGGCCCAGGCCGCGAAGATCTCTCGTGTGACGTCCTCGGCGTGGCGCGAGACGAGGAAGCGGTCGAGGTACCGGAGGATGTGCTCGATGCCGTCGCCGCGCCGGCCGAGGGCGCGCTTGACCGCCACGTACCGCGCCAAGGTCGGGCCCAAGCGGGATCGGAACGGAGAGGGCCGCGTCATTGTCGCACCTCCGCAGCTGGTCGAGTGACGGGCGTTGGGAGCGGCAGCGCCACGTCGCGGAGGTCGTCAAGATGGAGGCGCAGATAGTGTTCGGTGCTTTCGACGCTGCGATGCCCAAGGAGATCTCCGATCGTCTTGAGTGGCGTACCTTGCCGGAGGAGATGCATCGCCAACGCATGGCGGATGCAGTGCGGCCCGCCGAGCGTGGGCACCCGCACACCCGCCTCTCTCGCCCACACGTCGAAGGCGTCTCCCACGGTCGCCGCCGTGATCGGACCGCACGGCACGCGGACGCGAAGGAACAGACGGCGTTGGGCGGGGTCACGGGCTTGCCCCCGCAGGTACTCCAGCAGGGCCGTGGCGACGTCATCGGTGAGGGGGACCGCCAACGGCGTGCCGATCTTAGGCCGCGGCACGTGAATCACACGGGCGCGCCACACGATGGCCTCCAGCTCGAGCGCCGCGACCTCACTGGCGCGCAGCCCATACGTGGCAATGAGGAGGAACATCGCGTAATCACGCCGTCCTTTGAGCGTGGAGCGGTGGATCGTCTGCAGCAGCGTCTGGACGGCGTCCCAGGGCAGCGCACGTACCAGCCGCTCGCCTCGGTATTGGCGCGGCGACTCCAGGTGCCGGTCGAGTCCCGCCGGCGCCTCACCGCGCGTGGCGAGGAATCGGAGGAAGGAGCGCAGGATGGCGACCGTGGATTGCATCGTGATGCGACTGAGGCGGGCGCCGCTGGCCACCACGAACGCCTCAATCTCCGCAACGCGCAGATCCTGCAGCCCCTGCGCGCGCTGCTCGTAGGTGAGGAACCGGAGGAGGTCACCGGTAACCGTGGCGTGATGCGTGATGGTCCGCGGGGCCAGTCCGCGCACGCGATCGAGGTACTCGCGGTAGGCGTCGCGGAGCTGCTCGGAGCGCGTCGGCGGGCACTCCGTCACATCGCCACGCTCTCGCAGGAACACCAGCACGGACCGCCCGAGCGCGTGCGCCGTTTGCGGTCGCCATCGCGGCTGCCGAGGGAGACACGCCTGCAGACGAGCGGCGGTACAGCCACTGAGCGATCGGAGGTGCCGACGGCGGAGGTGCCGATCGAGAAACGGCGCCGCTTCCAGGTGACGCCGGACCGCCGACAGCGGAAACCCTCGCGCATGGAGCCACGCAGAGAGCTCCTCCAGAACGGGTCCGAGCACGGGCAGCGAGGCGTACCGAGTATGAGCACGAGGAAACAGTGACGTGAGCATCGAGGCCCTCCTTTGGCTCCGCCCGGCTGGACGGTGCGGCCTCGTACTAGCGCACGTGCGTTATGTGGAGCAATGCAGGCGGGACAATCTGGAGGTCGGGAGGTCTGACGAGACGACTCCACATAATGCGGGACGCCACATCAGTCCCAAGATGTGGAGCTTCACATCTTGGGACGGCACCGGGCTGTGCGTGTATGCCAAACGCCTCGAGCGCGGCCGCTTCGCGCCGGTGTGGCGCGCCGACGGCGACGCCCCGATCACGCTGACGGTCAGCGAACTCGATCTGTTTCTCGACGGCAGCACGCTCATCGGCCGCGTCGCGCTGACGCCCCCGCCGCTGACGCACTTTTCGCTTGCGCCGGATCGCGCGCGATGATCAAATGCTCGGCACATGATCGATCTGACGCAGGAGCGCGACGTCGACACGCTGCGCCAGATCAGTCTCCTGCTCGAGCGCGAGAATCAGCGCCTCCTCACCAAGACGCTGCAATTGACGGCGGAGCTCGCGCGGCTCCGTGGCGTCGCCGATCCTGAACAACTGGCGCTGGCCGAGCTGCGCGCCCTGCAGGAGGCGCGGGCGCCGCACCGGCACCTGCCAGCCGCTGCCACGCCGACCGCGTCGCCGCGTCCGCCGCGACCGGGCCATGGGCCCCGCCCGCAGCCGGCGCTCCCCGTGGTCGAGATCCGTCACGAGCTGCCGCCGGACCAGCGCGGGTGCCCCGCCTGTGGCGGCGAGCTGGTCGAGATGGTGGGACAGGCGGAGACCTCG
>DATHVW010000212.1:0-5090 GCA_035461085.1 Longimicrobiales bacterium
GAAGACGATCGTGCCCGGCTTCGTCGATACGCACGCGCACATGTGGAACCTCTGGGGCATGCACTGGAACCGCCCCTGGATCTATCTCGCGAACCTCGCCTACGGCGTCACGACCACGCGCGATCCGCAGACCGCGACGACCGACGTGCTCACGTACGCCGACCGCGTCGATGCCGGACAGATGCCCGGTCCGCGTGTCTATTCGACGGGACCCGGGGTCTTCTGGCAGGAGGGCATCCGCAACCTCGATGACGCGCGCTACACGCTGCGTCGGTACAGCGACTACTACGACACGAAGACGTTCAAGATGTACATGGCCGGCAACCGGCAGCAGCGGCAGTGGCTGATCATGGCCGCGCGCGAGCTGAGCCTGATGCCGACGACCGAGGGCGGTCTCGACTACCGCCTCAACATGACGCACGCGATGGACGGCTATCCCGGCATCGAGCACACGATGCCGGTCATTCCCGCATACAACGACGTCGTCGAGCTGTTCAAGGCATCCGGTACGACCAACACGCCGACACTGCTCGTGTCGTACGGCGGGCCGTGGGCCGAGAACTACTTCTACACGAACGAGGACGTCATCGGCGATGAGAAGCTGAAGTACTTCACGCCGGCCGAAGAGCTGAACATGAAGATCCGGCGCAGGAACCCCGGCCCCGGACCGGGCGGCTGGTTCCACGAGGATGAGTACGCGTTCAGGAAGCATTCGGCATGGCTGGCAGACCTGGTCGAGGCGGGCGGCAGGATCGGCGTCGGCAGCCACGGCCAGCTGCAGGGCCTCGGCTACCACTGGGAAGTGTGGGCGATGCAGAGTGGCGGCATGAGTAACCACGACGTGCTGCGCGCCGCCACCATCCTCGGCGCAGAAGCGATAGGACTCGGACGCGACCTCGGGTCGCTCGAGGGCGGCAAGCTCGCGGACCTGGTGGTCCTCGATGGCAACCCGCTCGAGAACATCCGCAACACGAACACGATACGGTACGTGATGAAGAACGGCCGCTTGTACGACGGCAGCACCCTCGACGAGGTGTGGCCGCAGCAGAGGACCGCGGCGCAGGAGCCGTGGCGCAACAACGCACCGAGCGTTCAGAACGGCGTGCGGGGAGGTGTGCGATGACCCGCATCACCAAGGTGGCCGCATTCGCACTCTGCAGCGCGCTCGTGTCCGCTCCGGCTTTCGCGCAGGGGCCGCCGGGAGGCGGGCCGGGCGGACCGAACGCGCGGGAGAAGCCGCTCCCGCTGGAGGCGAAGCGCACGGCCGAGTTCACGGCCACGACCGCAACGTGGATGTCGCTCGACGTGAGCCCTGACGGCAGCACGATCGTCTTCGACCTGCTCGGCGACATCTACCGCATGCCGATCGAGGGCGGCCGCGCGACGCGGCTGACGAGCGGCATGGCGTTCGACGCGCAGCCGCGCTTCAGCCCCGATGGCGAGAAGATCGTGTTCGTATCCGACCGCAGCGGCGGCGACAATGTGTGGACACTGTCGCTCGACATGCGTGACACGACGCAGGTCACGCAGGGCAACAGCGCGCTCTACACATCGCCGGACTGGTCGCCGGACGGGAAGTTCATCGTCGTCAGCCGTTCCGGCGGCCTCGGCGGTGCCGCCAAGCTGCAGCTCCACCACGTGGACGGCCGGAGCCCGATCCCGCTCATCCGCGCGCCCGCGACGCTCAAGACACTCGGCGCCGCGTGGAGCCCGGACGGGCGCTACATCTGGTACGCCGGCCGCAGCGGCGACTGGCAGTACAATGCGCTGTTCCCGCAGTTCCAGCTGTACCGTTACGACCGCCAGACGGGTGCATCGACAATGATGTCGTCGCGCTACGGCTCCGCGTTCCGGCCCGCGCTGTCGCCGGATGGCAAGTGGCTGGTGTACGGCACGCGCGAGGGTGCACAGACCGGCCTGCGCCTGCGCGACCTCGCGACCGGTGACGAGGAGTGGCTCGCCTACCCCGTGCAGCGTGACGAGCTCGAGTCGCGCGCACCGCTCGACGTTCTGCCCGGCTACAGCTTCACGCCCGACTCGCGGTTCGTCGTCGTGTCGTACGGCGGCGAGATCTGGCGCGTCCCGGTGGACCGGAGCCCCGCCGCGAAGATCGCGTTCGAGGCGGATGTGAAGCTCGACATCGGTCCCGAGGTGAAGTTCGCGTATGCGATCGAGACGGATGAGAGCCTCGTCGCGAAGCAGATCCGCAATCCGGCGACATCGCCGGACGGCAGGCGCGTCGCGTTCACCGCGTTCGACCGGCTGTGGCTCCAGGACATCGCGATCGATGATCTCGGCAAGGTCACGCTGCAGGGCACACCGCGCCGCGTGACGAACGCCGAGGTCGGTGAATTCCAGCCGGCATGGTCGCCGGACGGACGCTCCCTCGCGTTCGTCACCTGGGGCGATGGCGACGGCGGCCACATCATGCGCGTGGCAACGACCGGAAACGCGCGCCCGACGCAGCTCACGCGCGCCGCGGCGCTCTACACCAATCTGGCCTGGACGCCCGACGGCTCGCGCATCGTCGCGACCCGCTCGGCCGCGCGCGACCTGAAGGAAGGCGTCGCGAGCGGGTTCTTCCCGACACTCGGCGGGCAGTTCGTGTGGGTGCCGGCAGCCGGCGGCGAGCTGAACGTGATCGCGCCCTCGGGCAGTCGTGACGTCGCGCATTTCCGCGCGGACGATCCGGACCGGATTTACGCCTACAGCCCCATCGAGGGCCTGGTGTCGTTCCGCTGGGATGGCACGGATGCGAAGTCGCACCTGCGGGTCGCCGGCGTACCGTCCATGGGCGGCACGCCGCACGACGATGAGCATCTGGTTCTGCCCCGGCGCGTGTTCCCGTTCGCGAAGCCGGAGCTGACGCTCGTCAACGACGGCATGGAGCCCTCCATGCCGGGTCCGCCCGCCGGCCTCGTCATGATGGCGCCGCGCGGCGACTACGCGTTCGCGCAGGTCGGCAACGACATCTATGCGGTCATGATCCCGCAGATCGGCGGCGCCGCGCCCGTCGTGAGCGTGGGCAGCGTCAACAGCCCGCCCGTGCCGATGCGCAAGCTCACCGACATCGGCGGTGAGTTCCCGTCGTGGAGCGCGGATGGCGAGCGCGTGCACTGGGCGATCGGCAATGCCCTCGTCACCTACGACATCGGCCGCGCCCTCGCCGTCGAGGACAGCGTCGAGCGGTTCGAGCAGGCGCAGAAGGACAGCGCGCATTACGCCCGTACCGTGATCGACAGCCTCAAGGCCGTGCGTGCGCGCGCGGACAGTGTGAAGAAGGAGTCCGGTGCGATTCCCGACTCGCTCCAGACACGCATCAACGCACTGCGCGCCGACTCCGTGAAGGTGCGCGCCGATTCACTGATCGCACGCGTCGACTCGATGCGCCTCAAAGCGGACTCGCTGCTCGCCCGCGCCGAAGCCATCCGGCTCGGCCAGGACACCATCGAGGCCGACACGACGAAGGGATACAAGCCGCACGAGACGCGCATCACCGTCACGACCGCGCGTGACGTGCCGCGCGGCACCATCGTCCTGCGCGGCGGCCGCGTGCTCACGATGAAGGAGCACGAGATCATCGAGAACGCCGACGTGCTCGTGCGTGACAACCGCATCATTGCCGTCGGACCGCGCGGCGAGGTCGAGGTGCCGGCGGACGCGCACGTGATCGATGTCTCGGGGAGGACGCTGATCCCCGGATTCATCGACACGCACTACCACGCGCAGTGGCTCGTGCCGGAGATCCATCCGGGACAGGCGTGGCAGTATCTCACCAGCCTGGCCTACGGTGTCACCACCACGCGTGACCCGCAGACCGCGTCCACGGATATCCTGAGCTACGCCGATCGCGTGGATGCAGGCGGCATGGTCGGCCCGCGCATCTACTCCACGGGCCCGGGCGTGTTCAGCGGTGAGAACGTGCGCAACCTCGAGCACGCGAAGACCATCCTCAGGCGCTATGCCGAGTATTACGACACGAAGACGCTCAAGATGTACATGACCGGCAACCGGCAGCAGAGGCAGTGGATCATCCAGGCCGCGAAGGAGCTGGAGCTGATGCCGACCACGGAGGGCGGCCTCGACTTCAAGCTCGATCTCACGCACGCCCTCGATGGCTATCCCGGTATCGAGCACAACCTGCCGATCGCGCCGATCTTCATGGACGTCGTCGAGCTGTTCAAGGCGTCCCAGACGACGAACAGCCCGACCCTGCTCGTGTCCTACGGCGGACCGTTCGGCGAGAACTACTACTACGCTCGCGAGAACGTACACGACGACCCGAAGATGCAGCGCTTCATGCCCGAAGCCGCACTCGACGCACGCAGCCGGCGCCGCGGTCCCGGTGCGGGCGGCAGCCCCGGCCAGGCCGGCTGGTTCCTCGAGGAGGAGTACATCTTCCCGCAGCACGCGGAGTTCACGAAGAAGCTCATCGAGAACGGCGCCCGTGCCGCCGTCGGCAGCCACGGCCAGCTCCAGGGCGTCGGCTACCACTGGGAGCTCTGGTCCATGGCGTCCGGCGGCCTGTCCGCCCACGACGCACTCCGCGCCGCGACGATCTACGGCGCCGAGGCGATCGGGTTCGGCGCGGACATCGGCTCGATCGAGGCCGGCAAGCTCGCGGATATCCTGGTCCTCGACGCAGACCCGCTCGCGGACCTGCGCAATACCACGAGCCTGCGCTATGTGATGAAGAACGGCCGGGTCTATGACGCGGCGACTCTGGACGAGGTCTGGCCGCGCCAGAGGTCGCTCCCGGCTCAGTACTGGCGCAACGAGGCGCCGAACGGAGTACGCGCCGGCGTCAGATAGACACTCCGGACCGGCCTGCGCTCAAAGAGGCAGGCCGGTCCGCGTAGCACCCCCGCGCGCGCCCGTGCTCGCGCCCGCGCTCGAAGCCGAAGTAACCGAGCTGGTAACCCCTCTGGCGCGAAATCGCAGTCGCCGCGCCGAAACCGCGTCCGGGGGGTGCGCTTTCTCCCGTCCGGGTCCATAATACAGGCCTGCCCCTCTCCACCCGACAGCCGGATGAGCCCAGCTCGAACCTGAACCCCGGGTCCGTTATGGAAGTCACGCTTCATGTGAATGGC
>DATHVW010000213.1:0-47162 GCA_035461085.1 Longimicrobiales bacterium
CATGCTGGTGCAGAACGCGTTCGGCGAACGCGCACGTTCAGACCGCGGCCGTCTGGAGCGCAGATTCCAGCGGCTCACCTTCATACTGACGCAGCGGCAGCCGTACGGTTGCACATGCGCCGCCCTCCGCCCTGTCGGCGAGGGTCAGCTGCTGGCGGCTGCCATAGAGCTGTTCGAGCCGCGCACGCGTGTTGGCGAGGCCGACTCCCGTGCCGTCGCTCGTGACCGCGGGCTCGACGCCCGGCCCCGTGTCGAGAACCCGCAGCTCGAGCCACTCGCCATCCACGGCGCCCGCTTCCACCCGCACCACGCCAGGTCCGGCGTGACGCGAGATACCGTGGCGAATGGCGTTCTCGACGAGCGGCTGCAGCAGGAGCGACGGCACTTCCGCGTCGAGCACCGCCGGATCGATGTCGCGCTCGACAGTCAGTCGGTCGCGGAAGCGGACGTTCTCGATCTCGAGATAGCAGTCCAGGATGGCCAGCTCATCGCGCAGCGACAGCACTTGCTGCCGGTTGTCGAGCGACAACCGCAGCAGATCGCTCAGCAGCATCAGCATCCGCACCACCCCCTCCCGCTCCCCCTTCATCGCCATCACCGAGATGGCGTTCAGGGTGTTGAACAGGAAGTGCGGGTTCAGCTGCATCCGCAGAGAGTCCAGCTTCGCCCGCGACAGGCTGGCCTCGAGGCGCGACGTGCGCAGCGCCAGCCGCGCCGCCTGTCCCTCCCGCTCACGGTAGCGACGACTGTAGTCGTAGGCGTTGTACGCACCCACCACCGCGAAGTAAGTGACGAGCTCCAGCACGAAGAACGTCGTGAGCAGTCGCGACAGACTCTCGCTCAGGCTCCAGGGCTGAAGCCCGCGCGATAGCACGTAGTCGCCCAGCCAGCTGGAAACCGTGACGTGCAGAAAAGCGAACACGACTGCGGCAAGCAGGTGCAGCGGCAGCGTCCAGTGCCAGCGCACGGGCTCGAGCGGAAAGCGACGCGACAGCCACACGATGCTCGGCACCAGCGCCAGCAGCACGTACCACGATGGCATGGTCGAGCGCAGCGCGCGCGTCCAGGTGATCGGCCGCTCCATGGCGGCCAGGCCGGCGTAGAGCTGCGCTCCCTCGATCAGGCCGATCAGGGTCGCGGCACCGAACAGCGCCAGCCATAACTTCCATTTCCGCCGGATCATGCGCGCGCGGCCGCCTCATTGAATTCGTGAGATTGCAAGACCTTACCGGAAACCAATCTGCACGACAACAGCGCCGGGAGGAATCGCGCGCGCGCCGGGACGGCCGCACACGCCCGCAGGGCGAGTCGGACCCGCTCGTCCGCCGTTAGTCGTCCGCAGGGCGAATCCGACCCGTTACGGCCCGGCTGTCACCCGATCCAGTCCGCGATCGTCTCCACCACGTCTTCCGCCACGAACCCCGGCCGTGCGTATTCGGCCGGCGACGCCGGGCCGGAGCCGGCCACGAACAGGTGATTGAGCGCGGCAAAGGACCTAAGCCGGGTTCCGGCGCGTTTCCCGGTCGCGTCCTGCCAGATCCGGAAGTCGTCCATCGTGACCTGATAATCACGCTCGCCCTGAAGCAGGAGGAGAGGCACGTCCAGTGCGAGCGCTTCGGCCACCGCATCGCGCGCATCCAGATCCCGGAAATACGATGCCGGCGCACCCAGAATCACAGCGGTGTCGGGCGCTTCACCCGATGTCAGCAGACGGACCTGCTCGAGCGCGGCGGCCAGCTGCGCCTGCGCTTCCGGCGCTGCATTCTGGGGCAGACCCGCCAGGTATTCCAGCTGCGCCTCCATGACTTCGCCGATCGGCCGAGCCGCTGCCGCGAGCATGATCGCACCGGCAACCCGCCCGTCGCGGCGTGCGATCTCCGGCGCCAGCTGGGCGCCCAGCGAGTGGCCCGCGATATACACACGCGCCGGGTCTACCGACGGATTCGTGCGCACCAGCTCGAGCGCCGCCAGTGCGTCCTCGATCACTTCGTCGTCGACCGTTACCTCGCCCGTCATCTTCGCGCCGTGCACCTTCGTCCGCTTCTCGTAGCGGAGCACCACGACACCGCGCGCGGCCAGGCCCCATGCCAGGTCGCGGAAGACCTTCGTTCCGCCCACCGTCTCGTCGCGATCATGGGGACCCGACCCATGGACCAGCACCACTGCCGCATGGCGCTCGCCCTCCACCGGCACAGTCAGCGTGCCCGGCAGGAGCCACGGCTCCTCTCCCACCCGCACCTCGACTTCGCGGAACTTCGCCGCATCCGCGTACGGCGGCCCGGGTGTCGCCTCCGCCTCCGCCTCCGGCACGGCTCCAACCCAGAAACCCACCACTTCCGCGCCGGGTGAGAGCACCACCCGCAACAGCACGGTGTCTCGCTCGAAGTCACCGTACAGCTCCACCGACTGCATCGTGTCGATTGCCGTGACGCCGCGCACGCGCTTCACCTCACCCTGCCCCAGGGCACTCGAGACCTGCCCCCATACCGTCTGCAGCTGCGTCGCACCCAGGCGGTCCCGCAGGGACGGAGCCACCATCTGCTCCGCAGCCGCCCACTCCCCCTCCTGCAGCAGCCCCACGAATCGCTGCGCGCTCGCCGCTGCCGCACTGTCTGTCAGCTGCGCTGCCCCCTGCCCGGGCAACGTGCCCAGCCCGAGCACCAGCATCGCCATCATCGCACACCGCCTGTCCATGGCTCCTCCCGGACCCTTCCAACATTTAGACTGCTGTCTAAATATAAGCGCGCAGCCTCATCACAGTCCAGACCGCCCCGATGGCGCGGGGGCGCCCGGGTCGTGCTTCCGGCGGCTGGTGTCGGGCCGCGCCACGATCAGGCGATGTGGCTGACGGAGTCGGTGAGGCGCTCGAGGCCGGCGCGCAGCAGCGCAGGGATGGTGCACTCGAGCTCCCATGTGAAGCCGGTGGCGGGGAGGAGCTCGGCGTGGACCGTGGCGGCGCGGTGAAAGGGTGCGAGGCGCCGGGCGATGTCGAATGCACGGACGAGGTGATCGTGTGGCGCGAGATCGCGCCAGGGCGCGAGATAGCTGTCGCGGATTCTGCGTTGGGCGACGCGGGACACGGAAGGCAGCAGTCGGACGGCGTCGTCGAGCAGGGCGGCGATGGCGAAGAACGGGTGCGATATGGCGCTGTCGGACCAGTCTAGATAGACCGGCGCGGTTGCGGTGCTGAAGATGTTACCGGCGCGAAGGTCGCCGTAGTCGAGGCAGTCGGGCAGGTCGAAGCTGGCGAGCTCCTCGCAGAGTGTGAGGAGGGTGGGCACCAGTCCGGCGGTTCGTTCGATGTGACGCCGTGGCAGGCCGCACGGGTGACCGAGCATCATGACGGAAGTGTCCGCGCACAGACGGGGCAGCCGGCTGGCGAGGACATCGAGCTGGCGGGAGGGGCAGCCGATGGCGCGAAGCTCGGGGCATGCGTGCACAGTGTCCAGCTGGATCTCGGCCATGCGCCGTGCGGCACGATACCAGGCTTCCTCCTCACGCTCCTCGCTGAGCGGCATGGCGCCGTTGTCGGCCTCGCGCTGGAGCAGCCAGCCGCGTCCGGCGTCGAGGGCGATCACCTCCGGCACGTTCTGCGGATATCTGCGGGCCAGCCACTGCATCAACGCGGGCTCGTGCGCGAACATGAACGGTGCTGCGCGGAAGTAGAACGTGTCGGTGTGGCTGCGGATGCGCATCACGAACGCGCGCTCGGAAGCGCGCAGCTGCTCGGGTGTGCGTGTGGCGATGACGCCTGCTTCATTGAGCCGTGCGATGGCCCACGCGAGAGCCTCGATGTACCAGCCTCTGTGCGACCAGGGTGCACCCGCGACCGGACGCTCGCCCGTCTGCCGGTCGTACCAGGCGTACGCGATCTCACGCACTTCCGGATCCGGCACATGCAGCAGCTCGAGCTCCGCGGGGCCCACCCATGTCGCGGCGGGGATCATGTCGTGGGGCGCGGAATGATTCTCCAGCTCGTACAGGCGATCGATGTCACCCGTGCCGGGGTCGGTACGGCTGTGCACGCACCGCAGTACCGTCGTTTCCATGCCGTACCGCGCCGCCACTGCGCGGTTGACCTGGTGTGCCTCCTGCCAGGAATGCGATGCGGATTCCTCCCAGAACGGCAGCCGCCATTCGCCGTGCGCATTCAGCATCAGCAGGCGCGGCTCGAGCGGGTGCGGCAACAGCACGCTGTAGCGTGTCATTCCGCTGCGTTCAGCACGCGTGCGAGCAGGCCGTGCAGGTGGTGAGTCCCGGTCTCGCGACGGGGCGAGTAACGGCCGCGGTCGTAGAGGCGCGACCGCACACCGCGCTGCACCGACTCCACCACTTCCTCATCCTCCATCTCGACGCGATGCAGGTCGCCGCCCGCACCGACGCCGCGCAGAGACGCGTCGTGCACGTACGTCAGGAACGACACGCGTGTGCGTTCCGGGCCGAGCGGCTGCACGATGTTCACCGACAGGCCCCAGGGATAGAAGTTCAGCATGAGGTTCGGAAACAGCCAGAAATACCAGCCGGCGATGCGCGTGCCGGCATCGGGATGACCGGCCGGCAGCGTGAATGCAGGCTCATCGCCCTTCGCCGGCCCGATCTGCACGCTGCACCACTCGTGCAGCTCCGTGCGGTACGTGTCGTAGTCGAGCTTGTCCGACAGGCTCCTGCCGTGCACATAGGGGATGTGGAACTCTTCGAGATAATTCTCCGTGTACAACGCCCAGTGGCAGCTCATCAGGTAGTCGCGTGACGAATCCGCGTCGAACTCGAAGCGGTCGAGCGGCAGCCAGCCAACCCGCGCGATGACCGGCGCGATCCACTCATCGAACGGCATCAGCGGATCCAGCGACGTGAACAGCAGCGGACCGAATGCGTGCAGCGGAAGGCGCGGCAGGTCATCGGCCGCGGACGGGAAGCCGTGCACGCCATCGAACTCCGGCATGTGCTGGAAGCAGCCGTCCAGGCCGAACCGCCGGCCGTGATACCGGCACCGCAGCGTGTTCGCATGGCCCTCGCCCTCCACGACGAGTGCGCCTCGGTGCGTGCACACGTTGGACAGGCAGTGCGCTGTGCCCGCCTGGTCGCGCGTGAGCACCAGCGGCTCGTCCAGGCAGCCCGGCAGCAGTGTGAACGGTACCACGCGTCCCGGCGCTTTCAGCCCGTCAGCATCGCCCGCGTACTGCCAGCTGCGCGTGAAGATGCGCTCACGCTGCTGCGCGTATGCCGCCGCATCGTGATACAGCTCCGACGGCGGCGTACTCGCACGCCTGATATCGGCATCGATCTCGAACGGCTTCATGACGGCTCTCGCAGGTGGAGGCTGGCGGATGGCTCCACAATCTGCGCCGCAGACCCGCCACGTTCAAGGGCGCAGACCGCGCTCCCGTCGATACAGGACGTACGAGTACGCCGCCGGCACCAGCGCCGCCGACATCATGGCGACCATCGACACGCCGAACGCCAGCTTCGTCGGCAGCAGCGCGGCCGCAACGGCGATCAGCCCGCCCGTCACGAACGTGAAGCCCGCAAGACGATGTGTCGCGCGCCACACCGATTCGCTCTCCAGCGTCCACGGCGTGCGAATGCCCATCCACCAGTTCGACCGCAGCCGCGGCAGATAGTTGCCCAGCCCCGCGAACAGCAGTCCCACCAGAACCAGAATCGCCCGCGTCATGTCGATCGCCCAGCCTAACGCCATGCCCAGCGTCAGCACGTGCATCGCCCCCATGAACACGATGATCACGTTCACAATCAGCCAGAACGTCGGGTCGAATCGATCGTAGTTGCTCCGCCGCGGATCCACCCGCCGCAACACCGGCATCAGCACCCACAGCGCCGCCGCGATGACCGGCGCCAGCAGCGAACCCCACAGCCGGCCCGACCATCCATCCACTTCACCGCTCAGGTTCCAGTGCGTCGGAATCCTCTCCGGCAGCCCGGCATATACCAGCGCCGTGAATGCCAGCATGCCGCCGATCACCGCCGGTCCGATCCACCTCTTCGTCATGCTTCGCTCCCGTCTCCGTTGCCGACCTCTCCGACTTCCAGCAGCGTCATCATCTGACTCAGGAACTCCTGAAAGACCGTGCTCTCCAGCGAGTACACGATCGTCCGACCCTCGCGCTGCGCCTGCACCAGCCCCGCCTCCTTCAGCACGCTCAGATGATGCGACACCGAGGCCCCCGTGATCGGAAATCGCGAGGCGATCTCCCCGGCCGTCAGGTCGCCCCTCCGCAGCGCCCGCAGTATCTCGCGGCGAGTCGGATCGCCCAGCGCCCGTAACGTCTCGTCCATGCGCAACCGCCTTCATTTAGATGACTGTCTAAATATCAGTGGCCGGGGCGGCCCGGTCAAGCCGTGCGTGCGCCGCACCGCAGCCCGACCGCCGGGCGTCGAGGGGTGGCGCGTGCGGGCGGCAGCGGCGAATATAGGATCCTGCATGCAATTCCCCGGGAACAGAGCGGAGTCAGCGCGATGAGACAGGCAGGAGAACGTCTGCGGGTACTGGTAGTGGGACTGTTCGCCGCGGGCTGCGGGGCGGGTGCGCCCCCGGCGGAGACGGCCGACCTGGTGCTACGGAACGGTCACGTGGTGACGGTGGACTCGGCGGTGCCGGAGGCGGAAGCCGTTGCGGTGCGCGGGCACTCGATCCTCGCGGTGGGCAGCGATGAGGAGATCGAGGAGTACATCGGTGCCGACACGGAGGTGATCGACCTGGCGGGGCGGCTGGCGATCCCGGGTTTCATCGAGGGGCACGGCCATTTCCCCGGCGTGGGCGAGAAGCTGCTGGGTCTCGACCTGATGAATGTGCGCAACTATGACGAGATCGTGGCGATGGTCGGCGCGGCCGCGCGTGATGCGAAGCAGGACGCGTGGATCGTCGGGCGCGGCTGGCACCAGGAGAAGTGGGACCGGGTGCCGGAGGTTACGGTGGACGGTGTGCCGGTGCACGCGTCGCTGGACGCGGTGTCACCGAACAATCCGGTGTATCTGACGCACGCGAGCGGGCACGCGGCGTTCGTGAACGGCCGTGCGCTCGAGCTGGCGGGAATCACGCGAGACACGCCGAACCCGCCGGGCGGCGAGATCGTGAAGGACGCGTCGGGTGAGCCGACGGGTCTGCTGCGGGAGACGGCGCAGGGTCTGGCGAGCCGGGCGCGCGCGCGAGCCGAGGCGGAGCGGCCGCGCGAGGATGTGATCGCGGAGCGGCGTCGCGTGATGGAGCTGGCGGCGCAGGAAGCGCTGTCGAAGGGCGTGACGAGCTTCCACGATGCCGGCACTGGCTTCGGCACGATCGATCTGATGAAGGAGCTGGAGGCGGAGGGTGCCCTGCCGGTGCGCCTGTACGTGATGATCCGGGCTCCGAACGATGAGCTCGAACAGCGCCTGCCTGACTACCTGATGCCCGCGGACACGAACGACTACCTGGTCGTGCGTGCGATCAAGGTCAGCATCGACGGCGCGCTGGGGTCGCACGGCGCGTGGCTGCTCGAGCCGTACGAGGACATGCCGAGCAGCACCGGCCTCGCGCTGGTGGAGCCGGAATCCGTCGCGCGCACGGCGGAGCTGGCGATTGCGAACGGCTTCCAGCTGGCCGTTCATGCGATCGGCGACCGCGCGAACCGCGAAGTCCTGGACATCTACGAGCGTACGTTTGCCGCCAATCCCGACATGACGGATCCGCGCTGGCGCATCGAGCACGCGCAGCACCTGCACCCCGATGACATCCGTCGTTTCGGCGAGCTCGGTGTGGTGCCTGCCATGCAGGGTGTGCACGCCACGTCGGATGCACCCTGGATCCCGAAGCGGCTCGGCGAGCAGCGCGCGCGCGAGGGCGCGTACATGTGGCAGGAGCTCATGAAGAGCGGGGCCATCATCGCAAACGGCACCGACGCCCCGGTCGAAGACGTCAACCCGATCGTCAGCTTCCATTCCTCCGTATCGCGACGCACGAACACGGGCGACGTGTTCTATCCCGACCAGCGCATGACGCGCGAGGAGGCGCTGCGCAGCTACACGCTCAACAATGCGTACGCCGCGTTCGAGGAGGACGTGAAGGGCTCCATCACACCGGGCAAGCTGGCGGACATCGTCGTCCTGTCGAAGGACATCATGCGCGTCCCGGAGGAGGAGATCCCGACCGCGCAGGTGGATCTGACGATCGTCGGCGGCCAGGTCAGGTACCGCCGGGCGGAGAGCGTCACGCAGCGGTAGTCCGCGTCGCCCGGAGGCGTCCGCGCGGCCGGCGGGCCGCCGACACGGCGCGGCCGGCCGCGGCGGTAAATTCACGCTCGCCCGGCGCGCACGATCGTCCAATTGCCCGGACCACACCCACTGAATGGAGGATTCGCCGCGCTATGCGCGGCGAACTTTCCATCGCAGCTTCTTGGCCGGCCGTCTGTGGTCACTCCGCAGCGCATAGCGCTGCGAATCCTCCATCCGGGCAGGATGTGCCACGCGAATGGTCGATTCGCGGCGCCCCCGCCCGAACGCCCGACCCCGTCCAGAGCCGCGCCCTGACCCGACGCCCGCCTGCGCCCCCGGCCACCGCCCCGACCCCCGGGCGCCACGCGCCTCGGCCGGCACGCTCCAGTTTGCTTCCCGTGCCGCGGCCGGCCACATTTGGCCCGACCATCTGCACCCTTCGAACTGCCTCGAATGCGATGACCATGCGCAAGACGATGATCCTCCCGCTGCTGATCCTTTCAGGAGCGTGCTCGACGGCCGGCGGCCAGGCCGGGGCCGGAAATGCGACGGACGCAGCCGCGCGCGTACGTTCGATTCTTTCTACGGCACCGCTCGTCGATGGGCACAATGATCTGCCGTGGGCGGTGCGGCAGTACGAGGCGGCGCCACACGATGTCGTGGCGTACGACCTGCGCACGCGCACACCGGGACATACGGACATAGAGCGGCTAAGGCGCGGCAGGGTGGGTGCGCAGTTCTGGTCGGTCTACATCCCGCACAACGCGATCGAGGACGGTGCGGCGAAGACGCAGCTCGAGCAGATCGACATCGCGCACCAGATCATCCAGCGCTATCCCGACGTGTTCGAGCTGGCGCTTACGACCGCCGATGTGGAGCGGATTTTCCGCTCCGGCCGGATTGCGTCGATGCTCGGCATGGAGGGCGGCCATGCGATCGAGAACTCGCTCGGAGCGCTGCGCGCGTTCTACGACCTCGGTGTGCGCTACATGACGCTGACGCACTCCGCGAACATCGACTGGGCGGACTCGTGCTGCGCACTGCGCGAGCACGGCGGCCTGACGGAGTTCGGGCGCGAGGTGGTGCGGGAGATGAACCGGCTGGGGATGCTGGTGGACCTGTCGCACGTATCGGGCGAGTCTATGCACGATGCGCTGGACGTGACGGAGGCCCCGGTCATCTTCTCCCACTCATCGGCGCGCGCGATCACGGAGCACCCCCGCAATGTGCCTGATGACGTGCTGCAGCGCATGCGCGAGAACGGCGGCGTGGTGATGGTCACGATCGTACCGTCGTTCATCAGCACGGAGGTCATGCAGTGGTCGCAGCTGCCGCCGACGCAGCGCCGTGAGACGCCGGAGCCGAAAGCGACGATCGATGACGTGATCCGCCACATCGAGCACGTGCGCGACGTCGCGGGTATCGATCACGTCGGCATTGGTGCGGACTATGACGGCATCGATTCGACACCGGTCGGGCTCGAGGACGTGGCATCGTATCCGGTGCTGTTCACGGAGCTCGCCCGCCGAGGCTGGAGCGATGCGGATCTGCGCAAGCTCGCCGGCGAGAACGCCATGCGTGTGTGGCGCGAAACCGAGCGCGTTGCGGCCCGCCTGCGTCAGCAGCGTCCGGCATCGACCGCCACGATCGAGGGCCTCGACGGCGGCTGACCGTCGCCGCCCGGGCCGACGCCTGACGACCGCGGCTGATCGGGCCGACTGGCGGGCGCGCCGTACGACCGCGGCCCGATTGACGCATAACGAGCGAAGGGAGGAGACGCCGAGCGGCGCTCCTCCCTTCTTCACATCACGCTGCAGCGGAACGCGTCAGTCGCGCACCACCGACAGCGTCGTCCTCAGCTCGCGGCCGCCGATCGTCGCGGTCACCGTATAGGTTCCCGGCTCGACCAGCTCGCCCTGGTTGCCGCCGCCGCCGCCGCCGAAGCCGCGTCCGCCGATCTGCGCTCCCGGAACGCCCGGCACACCGGCCGCGCGGAACGCCGCAATGACGTCCTGCATGCCGCCGAATCCGCCGCGCCCGCCGCCGCCACCGCCGACCGTCCCCTCGCCGGGCCGATCCTCCCACGGCCGCTGGGCCGCGCCTGCGGTCGCAGGCACACCACCACCACCACCACCACCGCCGCCACCGCCGCCGCCGCCGCCGCCCGGACCCTGCTGCTCAGGCGGCTCGCCCTTCAGCAGCCCCGCGACGCGCCGGACCGTCGCCGAGTCCTGACCGGCGGCGATGAGTGAGTCGGCGACGATGTCGGCACGCTGCATGGTCATGATGCTGTCGCGACGCTCGGAGGGCGACAGCGTCCGTGCGACCGGCGCCGGCTCGCCCCGCATGTTCCAGCGCGCGGTCTGCACTCCCGCCCGCCCGGGGCCGGACAGAGTCTGCACGACATTGCCCTGCGCATCGGCGATCGTGATGCTGACGGGGGTCTCCGATGCCGTGGGATTGAAGTAGACGATCTCGGCGCCGTAGGGCCGGTTGTCGCCGCGGAACCAGGAGTGGCCGGTCGATTCCCCGCCGACCGATCGGCTGCCGTACTGGAGGCCGGCCGCGGGCTGGAACAGGACGGGCTCGGCCGCCGCGATGACGTCGGACGTCAGTCCCTGCAGCTGCGCGACATCGACGATCCAGAGGGAGCGGCCGTGCGTGGCGACGATGAGCTCGCGGTCGCGCGGGTGGATCTTCAGGTCGTGCACGGGCACCGTCGGGAACCCGTTCTCCCATTTGCGCCAGCTCTGACCCTGATCGAGCGAGAGATAGAGACCGACGTCCGTGCCGAGATAGAGCAGGTTCGGGTTCACCGGGTCCTCGCGCACGACGTGCACGAAGTCGGGCCCATCGCCGGCCGGCAGATTGGCCGCGATCGAACGGAACGTGTTGCCGCCATCACGCGTGATGAACACGTACGGCCGGAAGTCGCCGTTACGATGGTTGTCGAACGTTACGTAGAACCGGTTCGCATCACGCTCCGACATCTCGATGCGCGAGACATAGGCCGTGTCGGGAACGAGCCCCTGGAACTTCGCCGTGATATCCGTCCAGGTCGCACCGTCGTCGCGCGTGATCCAGACATTGCCGTCATCGGTACCGGCTGCAAGGAAGCCGCGTGTCACGGGTGATTCCGCGAGTGACACGATCGTGCCGTAGGTCTCGGCGCCGGTCGCGTCGCGCGTGATCCCGCCCGTCGTCACCGTGCTGATCCGCAGCTTCGTGGTGTCGCGCTTGCTCAGGTCGGGTGAGATTGCCGTCAGGTTCTCACCGCGCTCGGTGGACTTGAGCACGCGATTGGCCCCGGCGTAGAACACGTCGGGATTGTGGGGCGACAGCAGGAACGGTGTGTTCCAGTTGTAGCGGAAGCTGTCATCGATGGAGTCACGCACCTGGCTGGCGCGGAACGCATCAATGCGCTGCTGGACCTGCGGCGACACCGCGACGGAGGGGTCGGGCTGGAGGGTGGCGATCGAATCCTCCCACATCCGATGCCGCTCCTGGAACGACGGCTTGCGCAGCGATGAGCGCTCGCCGGTGCAGACGTTGGAGCGACCCATGTTGCCGCCCTGCGACTCCGAGTACACCGTGCACGGGTCGCGCGGGTCCTGGGCCGTGACGAAGCCGTCGCCGCCGCTGATCGTGAACCACATGGCGTTGGTCAGCGTGCCGTTCGCGCGCCGGCTGGGCCCGCACCACGAGTTGTTGTCCTGCAGTCCGCCGCAGATGTTGTACGGCACGGCCATGTCGTAGCTGACGTTGTAGAACTGCCCGAGCGCGATGCTGTTCGGGAACCAGAAGCTGCCGCCGCGATCGAAGCTGATCGCGATCCCGCCGTCGTTGCCGACGATCATCCGGTTCGGGTCATTCGGGTCGAGCCACATCGCATGATGGTCGACGTGGATGCCGACGGTCGTCGTGCCCACGGTCTTGCCGCCATCGGCCGAGAAGTTGACGGGGGTGGACGACCAGTAGACGCGGTCGGGGTCCGCCGGATCGACGCGCACCTGCGAATAATAGAACGGCCGGACGTTCTGCGGCTGCATCCACGTCCATGTCGCGCCGCCATCCTCCGAGCGATACAGGCCGCAGCCGCCGGCCTTCGCCGCCCGGCAGCCGCCCTCCTCGCCGTCCGGCGCTTCCGCCTCCACGAGCGCGTACATGATGTTCGGGTTGCTCCGGGCGATGTCGATGCCGATGCGGCCCTTCATCGTCTCGGGGAATCCACCGCCCTTCACCTCCGTCCAGGACTCACCGCCATCCGTGCTCTTCCAGAGAGCGCTTCCGGGGCCGCCGCTCTGGAGGAAGTACGGGCCGCGGATGCGCTCCCAGCTCGCGGCGAACAGTGTGTTCGGGTCACGCGGGTGCATGACCATGTCGATGAAGCCCGCACGGTCGCTGACGAACTTGACCAGCCGCCACGTGCGGCCGCCGTCCGTCGTCTTGTAGATGCCGCGCTCCGGGTTCGTGCGCCACGTGGCGCCGGGCGCGGCGACCCACACCGTGTTCGGGTCCGTCGGATGCACGATGATGCGCGCGATGTGCTCGGTCTTCTCGAGCCCCATGTGCGTCCACGTGAGTCCGCCATCGGTGGACTTGTAGATGCCGTTACCGGGCGAGATCGAGTTGCGGGAGTCCTCTTCGCCCGTGCCCGCCCAGATCTGCATCGTGTCGCTCGGCGCGATCGCGAGATCGCCCATTGCGGCGACCCGTTCGTTCTGGAACAGCGGCCGGAACGTGACGCCGTTGTTCGTCGTCTTCCAGATCCCGCCGGCAGCGCCGGCGAAATAGAACGTGCGCGAGGGACTCGGGATCGCTTCGACGTCGGTCACGCGCCCCATCATGTTCGCGGGGCCGATCGACCTCCACTGCGCGGCCTCGATGACGGCGTCCACAATGCCGTTCGCGGGTTCTGCCGCGGGTCCGCGGGCAGATCGCTGAGCGTGGAGGGGGACGGCGAGGGCAACGGCGAGGGCCGTGATGAGCCCGGTGCGAAGGCTTCTCATCTCGTCACTGTGCTGAAGGCATGATGCCCGCGCCGGGGCCGGCGCGGGGATGGCATTTCCGGATAGACGCCGGAACGTCATGAGAAGTTAGAAGCGCGAGCCGCGGATCGCCACATCGGCGCGGGCCCATGCCTGCCGGAACCGCTGCATGACGGCTCCCGCTTCGTCGAGGCGCCCCTGGTCCTCGAGGGCGCGCGCGAGGCCGTACAGGGACCAGCCGTTCTCCGGATGCGCCTCGAGCTCGCCGCGATACGCTGCCTCCGCGTCCGCGGGCCGGCCGGCCTCGAGCAGGATCGCCCCGAGCACCTGCCGCAGCGGAAGGATCCAGTCCTCCGGCTCATCGTAGGCGAGCGAGTCCGTCTCGATGGTGCGCGCGGCCTGCAGCGTGGCGACAGCGGCATCCGTCCTGCCGTCGGCGGCGTCGATCTCGGCCGCCAGAATCGCGCGTGCGAGTCCGAGCAGGTGGCGCTGCCCGCTCGCCGTGTTCGCCCGCAGCGCGTCGATGCCGCCGAGCCCCATGCGCGCGCTCGCAAGCTCGCGCTCGCGCACCTGCGCAAGACCCTGCGCGTACAGCAGCATGGCCTGCTGCATCGGGGCCGTGCCGGGCGCGGTCATCTCGAGCAGCTCCTCCCACCGCCCGAACCGAGCCAGCACGAGGGGCACGTGGTACGCCGCACCGGGTGCCAGGCGCGCGAGATCACGCGCGGCCTGCATTGCCACGGCACTCTGTCCGTCATACGAGGCCGCGAACAGCAGCATGTGCAGATTGTGCGACGGATAGATCGCCGTCGCGCCGCCGTGCGCCGCCTGCTGGTCGGCAATCCACGCGAGCTGGTTCGAGCGTACGCCATCGGCGTAGCGCCCTATCCGCATGTAGGTATGCGACGGCATGTGCCGCATGTGACTCGCGCCCGGCATGCCATCGATCAGCTCGTCCGCGCACCGCTCCGCCCGTTCCGGCTCGAGCGAAGCCTCGGTCGCGTGGATGTAGAGATGACACGCGCCCGGGTGGCGCAGGTCGCGCGCGAGGACGCCCTCCAGCGTCTGGAGCAGGCGCTCGATGCCCGGCTGCGGCTCGCCGCCCTTCGTCCAGTAGTCCCAGCGACGGAGCAGCATCAGCGACTCGGCATACAGCGTCGCGACATCGAGATCGTCCGGGAAGCGCGCCGCGACCTCCGCCATCGCAGTCGCGTACGCCGAGTCCAGCCGTGCACGCGAGTCCTCGGTGGGCACGGGGCTGTAGCGTGCGGACATCGCATCGATCAGCGCGCGCTCGACAGCGTTGTCACGCACATGGCGCTGCGCGCGCCGGATGTGATCGTAGGCACGGACGCCGCTGATCGAATCCATGTCGCCGTTGACGTACGGCCCGAGCGACCACGCGAGGCCCCAGTGGCACATCGCGCATGTCGAGTCCTGGCGGATCGCCGCCTCGAACGAGCGCTGCGCCTGCGGCATGCCGAACCCCCACGCCAGTCGCAGGCCCTGGTCGAAGTACGCCTGCGCGCCCGGCACGATCGTGCTGATCGTGCGGGAATGCGGGCCGAGGTTGTCGAAGAGCGCAATCGCGGAGTCCGGCGCCACCGGCGCCGTCGCGTGCGTGTCATGCTGAGCGTGCGCCGGCGCGGCTGCGGCGAGCAGCCCGCCCAGCAGCAGCGCGGTGCGTAATCCGTTCATCGTGACCATTGTGCTGGAAGTGTCGGCGAGCCGCCGGAGTGGCGTCCGGTGGGAATGTGCGAGCCCGGCGGGCCGGGGTCAACGTCGGTCATGCGGCGCGCCGCAGCCTCCGCATGAACGATCGCCGGGCGGGTGCGTTCTCCTCCGCCGGCACGGCATCGAAGAGCCGGAGGCCCCACTGCACGGAATGGCCGATCGTGAGCGTCACGATGATCGTGCCAATGCCGACCGTTCCGCCCATCAGCCAGCCGAGCACGAGCACGGACATCTCGATCAGCGTACGTATGCTGCGCACCGACCAGCCGGTGCGCAGCGTGAGCGCCATCATGAGGCCGTCGCGCGGGCCGTGCCCGAAGCCGGCGCCGATATAGAGGCCGGAGGCCAGCCCGACGAGCGGGATCGCACCCGCGAAGTACGTGACGGCGACGGCCAGCGACGCCGCATCGGGGATGACGGGCAGCAGCAGGTCCGTGAAGACGCCGATCAGCAGCATGTTCAGGATGGTCGCTACGCCGGGCCGCACGCGCAGGGCCAGGTTCGCACCAATGATGACGAGACCGGCGACAATGCTCGCGGTCCCGACCGTCATCCCGGTCTGGAGGTGCACGCCGTAATGGAACGCGTCCCAGGGTCCGAGTCCGAGGTGACTGCGGATGAAGAGAGCGATGCCGAGGCCCCAGCCGAAGAGGCCGGCAATGAGCTGCAGCAGACGCAGGGCGACCGCTCCGCGCGTGGCGCGCGGCGTGGTCTCGCAGGTCAGGTGGTCGTCCGTCATCTATGTGTGTTCCGTCGCATGGAGTCGGTCGTAAGCATTCTACTACCCCGCGTGCCGGCGGTGGAGCCCACGGGCGGGCTGCTCACGTTCAAGTGTTGCGGCTGTCATGAGATACGTCGCTGCGGCTTGCTGGCGTTCGGCCACCGGTCCTATCTTCACGAGTCCTCCCGTAACCGCCCGACCAGGAGATTCCGTGATGTCAGCGGCGCCGAGACTCATGCCCGTTACGTGCAGCGCATTGCTGCTCGTCCTGTTCGCCCAGACGGCGGCCGCACAGGCCCCGCCCGCTCCCGCGGTGTTCGACTCTGCGCGCGCCGCAGAGCTGTACGTCAGCAACAATCCGGATGACCATCCCGCCTCCAACTACGAACGCGCCATCCTGAACAAGGCGCGGACGGACAGCATCTTCGGGGCGCGCAGCCGCGGTGTGCTGGACTACAGCAAGGTGACGTACCGCAGCAGTGTGGGCGACATGGACATTCCCGCCTACATCTTCCAGCCGCTCGAGCGGCGCGGTGCGCGCGGGCATGCAGCGCTCGTGTGGGTGCACGGAGGCGTGCACGGGAACTGGGACCAGAACTACTGGCCGTTCATCCGCGACGCCGTCGAGCGCGGCTACGTGGTCATCGCCCCCGAGTACCGGGGCAGCACCGGGTACGGCGAGGCGCATCATCGCGCGATCGATTACGGCGGCTACGAAGTGGACGACGTGATGACGGCGCACGCCTGGCTGCGTGACAACCTGCCGCACGTCGATCCCGAGCGTGTCGGCATCATGGGCTGGAGCCACGGCGGATACATATCGCTGCTGTCCGTGTTCCGGGAGGAGCATCCGTTCCGCGCGGCGGCCGCCATCGTTCCGGTGACGAATCTGATTTTCCGTCTGAGCTACAAGGGACCGCGTTACCAGCGCAGCTTCGCGACGCAGGAGCGTGTGCAGGGCCTGCCGTTCGAGAAGCGCGAGATCTATGTGGAGCGCTCGCCGTACTATCACGTGCACAAGCTCGAGGTGCCGCTGCTGGTGCACGTCGCGACGAACGACACGGACGTGAATTTCGAGGAAGCGTCCATGCTGATCTGGTCGCTGCGCGCGCAGAAGCCCGACCTGGCGGAGACGAAGATCTACGTGGACCCGACACCGGGCCCGTCGAGCGGGGGTCACACGTTCAGCCGGCGCGTGAACCGGGAGACGCTCGAGCGGGACGACTCGCCCGAGCAGATCGATTCGTGGAACCGCGTCTGGACGTTCCTGGAGGAGAAACTGCAGCCGTACCGGCACTGAGCCGATGCGGGCGGTGCACCTGATCACGGGCGTGCTGCTGGTCGCCACGGTCGGTCTGAGCGTGTACGTCTATCCGGAGCTGCCGGAGCGCATCCCGCTGCATTTCCGTGCGGACGGCACACCGGACCGGTGGGGCGACCGGTCGTGGCTGACGTGGCTGCTGCTGCCGTTGATCGGCGCGGCCACGATCGGCTTCCTCATGGTGGTCCAGCGTCGGCTGGACGCGGCCTGGCGCGAGTACCGCACGCAATCGTCGTGACGGGTCGATGATGCAATGCGGCGCCGGTCGTGCCGACCCGGCGCCGCCATCCATCACATGGCAAATGTGTCGCAGCGGTCCGGGTCTCCGGACTCGAAGCCATTGCGGAACCACTGGGAGCGCTGCGCCGACGTGCCGTGCGTGAACGATTCCGGCGAGACGCGACCCTGCGTCTCGCGCTGGAGCCGGTCGTCACCGATCGCCGCCGCCGCTGCAAGTGCCTCGTCGATATCGCCCGGCTCGAGGACCTGCCGTTCCCGCTGAGCGTGGTGCGCCCACACGCCTGCCAGGCAGTCCGCCTGCAGCTCCATGCGCACCTGGATGGCGTTCGACTCGGTCTGTGAGGAGCGCGCCTGCGCGGCGCGGACTTCATCGGATATCCCGAGCAGCGTCTGCACGTGATGACCGACCTCATGTGCGACCACGTAAGCGCGCGCGAAATCGCCGGGCGCGCCGAAACGCTCGCTCAACTCGCGGAAGAACGACAGGTCGAGATAGAGCTGCTGATCGGCCGGGCAGTAGAACGGGCCGACCGCCGACTGCGCCATGCCGCACGCGGACTGAACCACGCCGTCGAACAGCACGAGCTCCGGCTCCCGATACGTTGTGCCGCGATCGGCGAAGATCGCGCTCCACGTGTCCTCCGTATCGGCGAGCACGACCGATATGAAGTCCGCTTCCTCATCGACGCCCTGGAACTGGTCCGGACTGCCCGGCGCGGATTCACCCGCGGGCGCGACGCCGGTCGTGGGGATGCTGTCCGGATCCACGCCGAGGAGCAGCGCCACGATCGTGATGACGACGGCGCCGATGCCGCCGCCGATCATCATGCCGCCGCGTCCGCGCCTGTCCTGCACATTGCCACTGCGACGTCCGCCCTGCCACCGCATATCGCGTCTCCTGGTTGATTGCCGGAGCCGTCATTTGCAGGAACCGCACCGTCCCGGCGGATGGGGCGTCAGGAGCGCAGTTTATCGAGGTGATGCTGGCGCAGCTTCGCGATCTTGGGGGCGATCACGACGCGGCAGTACGCCTGGTCCGGGTTGTTGCGGTAATAGTCGCGATGGTAGGACTCGGCGGGCCAGAACTCGCCGGCGGGCGCGACTTCAGTGACGATCCCGGACCACACGCCATCGGCTTCGAGCTCTGCCATCTTCGTCTCGGCCGTTGTCTTCTGCTCCGGCGACAGGTAGTAGATCGCGGAACGGTACTGCGTGCCGACATCCGCTCCCTGGCGGTTCAGCGTGGTGGGGTCGTGGATCGTGAAGAAAACGTCGAGGAGATCGCCGAACGTGATGATCCGCGGGTCGAAATCGACGCGCACCACCTCGGCATGCCCCGTCGTGCCCGCACACACCTGCTGGTACGCGGGCCGCGGGACGTGACCGCCGGCGTAGCCGGATTCCACGCGCTGCACGCCGCGCAGGTCCGCGAACACGGCCTCGAGGCACCAGAAGCAGCCGCCTCCGAGAATGGCGCTTTCCGTGTCCGCCGGTGTGTGGTCGTCCCGGTTCATCCTGCCCCGATCATGCCTGGTGTGAGAGTCGTTCGACGAGCGCGCGCGTCTCGCCGGACGGCGTGATACCCAGCTCCTCGCGGAACAGCGCCACCATGATGCCGTAGTGGCGAACCGCATCGGCGGGTCGGCCGTCATCGGCCAGCGCCTGGATCAGCAGCCGGTGGGCGCGCTCATCCAGAGTGTCACGCGCGAGCAGCGCGCGACAGGTCGCGGCCGCGGCGTCGTGGCGACCGGCGGCCTGATGACACGAGGCGAGCTGGACCGCCGCATCCGCGAACTGCCGGTGCAGCCGGTCGCGCGGCTCCAGCGTCCAGTCGCCGAAGCCGGCCTCATCGAGGAAATCGCCGCGGTACACGTCGATCGCCGATTGCAGCAGCTGAACACGACGCGCCACGTCGTCGGGCGACGTGCTCGCGCGGAGTGCGTGCGCCTCGTCCAGGCATCGCTCGAAGTGCATAACGTCGTACGCCACGTCGTGAGCGGCATCGAAGCGATATCGGCCCTCGTGGAACGCGACCCACTCCGGGGCGCCGAGGGCGCGCCGGAGGTGATGCACGGTCACGTGGAAGCTGCTGCGCAGCTGAGCGGGTGACGCGTCCGGCCACAGGTCGAGCCCGATCTGCTCCTTGGTCGCGCCCGCCTCATGACACAGCAGATAGAACAGGAGCTCGCGCGGGCGTGCATACGTCCAGTCCTCGTTCGTGAGCGCGCGGCCCGCGCGGTGCACCTCGACCGCTCCGAACCCGCGGATCAGCAGGTCGCACTCCCGGCCGGGCCACTCCATGCGCGGGGTCGGCGCGGCCTCGGTCGCCGTCACGCCCCGCGTTGGCGCAGTCGCGACGGATTGCGGTGCCGAATCCGCGCGTGGCAGGGCGACGGCCGGCTGCGCACGCAGCGCGAAGTCGATGGCACTGTCGAAGTCGAGCGTCACACCCTCGTTCCATGCTGCTTCGAACGCGGTGTCGCCGAGTCCCTGGCGTGCCTCTTCGAGTGCGCGGCTCCACTCGCGCACCTCGAACGGCATGAGCCGCGCGCCGACCTCACAGCGCAGCGACTCGGAGCCGGCGAGCAGACGCGTCGCGGTCTCGAACTCACCCTGTGCTACCGCGATGTACCCGAGCACCTGGAGCGACCGTGACGCGAACCAGCGATCGCCGGAGCAGTGGACGAAACCCAGTGCATCGCGGGCATAGGCCTGCGCGCGCGCCAGGTCGCCGCGGCGCCACGAGATCACCGCAATGCTGTTGTGCGTGAGTGAGCGGCCCCAGTCGTCCGCGGGATCGCTCCACAGCACGTCCGCCTCCGTGTGAGCCTGCTCCGCCTCGTCGAGCGATCCGCCCGCCTGATGCACGTAGCCGTACGCCGCCGTGAGCGCGAACGCGATGTCCCAGGGCGCACTGCCCTGCCGTGCGAGCGCGAGACCCTCCTGCACCAGGGCGATGGCTTCGGCGCGGTCGCCCAGGTCGAACACCGGCGGCGCCAGCGCGCACAGCGCCATGCCGAGCGGACCGGGATCCTCCTGCTCACGACGCAGCTCGACGCATCGCTCCAGCCACAGACGCGACTGCAGGAACACCCCGCTGACCCAGGCGAGGACGCCGGCGCCGTAGAGCGTGCTGGCGTAGCGCACGGGATCGACGCCCTCGGACAATGCGATCGCCGCGCTGAGCCGCTGCAGTCCCTCATCCCAGTAGACGCGCTGTACCCAGTACCACCACAGCCGGCTCACGAAACGGTGGTGCAGGTCGGCAAAGCCGGGCGTATCACGCGTGAAGTCGAGAGCGGCGCGGATGTTGTCGTGTTCCGCATCCAGGATCGGCATCACGCGTGGCCGCGCTGCGGAGCGCAGCTTCGGGCCGTACAGGTCCACGATGCGCGCGTAATGCTCCGCGTGACGCTGCAGTGTGGCAGGCGCAGCGCCCTCGGCGTCCAGCAGCTCGGTGGCATACTGATCCACCGTGTCGAGCATCCGGTAGCGCGCTTCGCCATCGCGCTCCGTCACCGTCACCAGTGACTTGTCCACCAGGCTGGCGAGCAGGTCGAGCACTTCCGTTTCCGGCAGCCGCGCATCGGCGCACACTGCCTCGGCCGCATCGAGCGTGAACGTGCCGGCGAACACGGAAAGCCGGCGGAACAGCGTGCGCTCTGGCTCGCTCAGGAGGCCGTAGCTCCAGTCGATGGCCGCACGCAGTGTGCGCTGGCGCTTCGGCAGCGTCCGCGCACCCGTCGTCAGCAGGTTCATCGAGTCCGCCAGGCGGTCCGCGATCTGGCGTGGTGCGAGCACGTTCATGCGCGCGGCCGCCAGCTCGATGGCGAGCGGAATGCCATCCACGCGCACACAGATGTCGGCGATCGCCGCAGCGGTCGCGGCATCGATCGTGAACGCCGGCATCACGGCAGCCGCCCGCTCCAGGAACAGCCGCACCGATTCCGAGCCGAGCAGCGCGTCCAGCTCGCGCGTGCGGCGCGGGGGCAGCCCGAGAGGCGGCACCGGCCACACCCGCTCTCCCGCCACGCCGATGCGCTCGCGCGATGTGGCGAGGATGTGGATGTGCGGGGCCTGCCGCAGCAGCTCCGTCACGAACTCCGCTGTCGCCGCGATGACGTGCTCGCAGTTGTCCAGCACGAGGAGCATACGGCGGGCTGTCAGGTACTCCGCCACCGCCTCTCCGGCGCTACGGCCCTGCTGCTGCCTGAGACCGAACGCGGCGGCCACCGTCTGTGGCACGAGAGCCGGATCCGTCACCGGTGCCAGCTCGACCCACGTGACGCCGTCGTCGTACGCATCCGTTACACTGCGCGCCACCTCGATCGACAGCCGCGTCTTGCCGCTCCCGCCGGGCCCGGTCAGCGTGACGAGACGGTGCGAGCGTATCGCCGTGCCGACCTCGGCCAGCGCCCGCTCACGACCGATGAACGTCGTCAGCGGCGCCGGCAGAGCCGGGCTGCGGTCACGCAGCACGCGCAGGGGGGGAATCTCGACGGCGGTATTGCGGTTCAAGATCCGGATGCCGCACGAGGGCGGCGGCTGGAGTGGGTACCCGCCGGAATGTCGTCGAGATGGGGGCCGTCAGTCAAGCGGCCGCGACATCGGGCGAACCGCCCGGAACGCAGCCGCTGATCAGGTGACGTGATGCGACCGCGCTCAGGTGAACGAACGCAGAACGTACTCGATGCGATCCTCGTCCAGCTGCATGACGGCGCCCAGCCGCCGCACCATGTCGGACTCGGCTTCGTGAACGCGGCCGTCCGCGCCAGTGACCAGTGCCGCACCGCGCAGCACCTGCTCCTTGCCGCGGTCGTTCAGATATCCGACCACCTCCGCGAGGTAGCGTGCCGCGCTGGTCGGGTGCTGCGCGACGTCGGCGGCCTCGGCCGTGACCGCTTCCCAGGACAGCTGGAAACCGGTGACAGCAGCGTACACCCGCTGCACGGTCGAGATTTCCGCGTCGTGGATGTGGCCGTCACTGACGACGAGCAGGGCGAGGACCCGCAGCAGTGCCCGCTCGTACTCGGCGTGGATGCGGTGGTCTTCGTCGCCGTACTCGAAGGCGAGCGTGGAGGGGCGGAAGGTGGACAGGCAGGAGGAGCACTCGATGTACTCTCCGTAGGAGCCGACCGGCAGCTGAATCGCGAAGAAGCGCACGACGCGCCCGACGACGACGCGGGTGTAGGGATGCTGTCCCCGGCAGGAAGGGCACTGGAAGGTACCGCGCGCGGTCGGTCGGGGGGCGGCGCCGGTCGGGAACAGGAGTGTGGGCATTGGGGACCTGGTTCAGGTTCACATGCGTGGCCGGAAGATCGTAGCCTGAGGTGGCCGGCGCCAGATGGCGGCGGTAGCGGGCCGCCGTGGAGGCCAGGTGATCGCGGCGCTCCGTGGCGGCGCAGCGACGGAACGCATCTTCCGTCGCCCGTAGGCGAACTCAGCGGAACGAGAGGTATGAAGGAACTCACGATCGCACAGCTGTGTCGCAGTCTGCCGGAGTCCGTCGTCCCGGCCACGGCGGCAGACATCGCCATCGGCCACGTCCGGGATGACTCCCGCCTGGTGGAGCGCGGCGACCTGTTCGTGGCGGTGCGTGGCGCGGCAGCGGACGGATCGGAGCACATCGCGGAGGCGGTTGCGCGCGGCGCCGCGGCGGTCGTTGTCGAGGAAGGCTCCGCCACGACCGTGAATTCGGCTGATGCTGCTGACGCGGTCCCGCTCATTCGAGTGCCGGATGCGCGGATCGCGCTGGCGGAGATCGCCGCCGCGTCGTTCGGCTTCCCGGCGCGGCGACTGCAGATCGTCGGCATCACGGGGACCGTGGGGAAGACATCGGTGCTCGCGATGCTGTCGCGGATCCTGACGGAGGCGGGCATCAGTGCGGGATCGATCGGCTCGCTCGGCATCACGTACGGCGACGCGTCAGCAGCGACGCGCAACACGACCCCGGGCGCGCTACAGGTTCAGGAGGCCTTGAGCGGGATGGCCGGCGCCGGCGTCCGCATCGCGGCGATGGAGGTGACCAGCCACGCGCTGGCGCAGGAACGCGTTCGCGGCGTGATGTGCGACCTCGGCATTTTCACGAACCTCACGATGCTCGAGCACCTGGAGTACCACGGCTCGTTCCGTGAATACGCGGCCGCCAAGCTCCGCTTCCTGGATCTGCTGAAGCCGCAGGCGCCCCTCTGTTACGCGGCCGGTGACCGCGTCGTGCGGCAGGCCGCACGCCGTCACGGGGGGCCGCGCGTCTCATGCGGGGGAGGCGGCGCGTGGGTCGGTGTCCGGCGCGACTCGCTGAGCCTGAACGGAACGCGCATCACGCTGAATGTGCGGCGGGCTCTGCCGCGCCTGGATGGCTCTACCCTGCCCTCCTGCACCGTGCCCCTGAAGCTCCAGACGCTCGGCCGTCCCAACACCATGAATGCGACGCTGGCCGCGGCTGCGGGCCTCATCGCAGGCGCATCTCCGGAAGTGGTGCAGCGCGCGCTGGCGCGCATTCCCGCACCCAGGCGCAGACTGGAGGTGATACACCGACGCGGCCCGATCGTCATCGACGATACCGTGGGCCATCCCGACAGCATCACGGGCGTGTTCGAGATGGCCGAGCGGATTCCGCACCGTCAGCTGCGTGTCGTGTTCTGCATCCGCGGCCGGCGCGGGGAGGAGATCAACATGCGCGACGCCGAAGCTCTCGCCATCTGGGCCCGGCGCGTCCACATCGACCGTCTCGCCATCACATCGGCAGTGGACACGGCCGATGAACGGAATGACGTCTCGGCCGGCGAACGGCGCGCATTCCTGGACGTCCTGCAAGGCGCGTCAGTGCCGCACACGCATCATCCGCGGCTGGATGACGCCATCGCGACCGTCGTGCAGGACGCGGTCGAGGACGACCTCATCTTCCTGCTGGGCGCGCAGGGGATGGACGCGGGCGCGTCCATCATCGAGCGCGCGCTCAGCAGCTGATCGTGTATCAGTGTGAACGGATGATGTGTGAGTACTCGTCACCGTGTCGCGCAGCCAGAGCGCGTTCATTGACGAGGAAGCGCTCACGTGCAGCAGAAAGCGGCAGGTCCGTGTCAATGAGGCCGCGCTCGTGTGCGATCTCATCCGAGTAGCCGGGCAGGAGAATGCGGCGACCGTACGGGATCGGCTCCCGTGCGATGCTGTTCACGTGGTCCAGCAGGTTGGTCGTGCAGTTGTTGCGGAGCGTGCCGTAGAACTCCGGTCGCGCGTGCAGCTCATTCGCGCGCGCCAGCATGTCGGTGAGCAGCGCCCGGGCCTGGCTGCGCGTGGCGCGCATCGGGTACACATACACGTCGTCGCCGCGCAGCACGCGCTGATGGATGAGATCTGACTCGTCGCCTATCACGTACATGATCTCGTACCGCTTCATCATGCCACGCACGATCGAGTACTGCTCGGCCTGCTCGCGACGCGCTTCGATCGATACGGCCACGTGCCGGCCGTCGTCGAAGCCAAACGAGACGAATGCGTGGGCCGGGCCGCGCCGGTCGCGCGAGAACGGCGTCAGTACGTACCAGACGCTCGCGACGCGGTCCAGGTCGTACGCTCGCGTCTCCCAGGCCGGCCGCACGTGAGAGCCGGGGCCCCACCGGAACGTGCGGACGTTGTTGATCGTAACGATGCTCCCGTCGAACGACGCGCGCGGCGTGAGCCGCTGTTCGGCGAGCCACTCGCGTGCATTGGATGGCTCGATGGCTGTCCAGCCGACCGTCGCGACCAGGAGAGCGACGCCGATCAGCCCCATTGCTGTCTTGCGCATGTGCGTGTGCTGTCGAGGAAAACGGCCGTGACGAAGATTGTGCGGTCCGGCGGGGAAGGCAACAGGAACGGCCGGACGCGTCGCGACCGGCCGTATCCTGGAGTGGGGTTGGTCAGGCCTGGTGTGCGTTACCCGCTGCCAGCTGCTCATCCTCGGGCAGCTTCTTCTTCGGCGAGTAGCGGAACCCGAGGTCCTCGTCCGTCAGGCCGGCGAGGCGCAGCATCCGGTCAACCGAGTGATGCATCTCCTCGTGGACCTGCGCGATGTCGTCCATCGCCGAGCCGGATCCGCGCTGCGCGTTCACCGCGGCGCGATTGAGGCGGCGCACGAGCGTGATGAAGAAGTCCGTCTCCTTGCGCAGCGGCCGGTAGTTGCGGTCATTGGGAAACAGCGACTGCGTGACGCGCCAGATCCCGGCCTCGATGAGGACGAGTCCGAGTGCGACCACGAGCATCCGGTCGTACATGCCCTCGATGCTCATCACCGCGTATGCGATGAGGAGTGTGCCACCAATGGTGAGGGCGAGATGAAACGATCCGCGTATCCTGCGCATGCCGCTCCAGGAGGCATGGTCGGTGCCGGGCCTGACGCAGTCGCCCGGGGTCCGGATTTTCCGCGTCACCGCTGGCCGACGGCGCGCGCTGTTGACGCCGCTGGCCGCCCGGCGCTCGACACAAACTTCAGACACCTGGGTATTTTGTTCATGCATATCGCCTGTGCACCGCACCCGCTGCTGGCGCTCCGCGCCTTCACCACGACGTTCCCGGTTCCGGTCGGGGACATCGACGCGGCCGCGGTGCAGCCGCTCCTGCGGCCGGATGCCGAGGCCCCGCTCGCGCGCGACGAGTCCGTGCGTCAGGCTGTGCGTGACCTCCTGCGCCACGGCGGTTACAAGCCGACCGGTCGCGGCAAGCCCGCATCCGAGTACCTCGTGCGAGCGGCCGACGCGGGCGCCATCGGTGCGATCAACGCAGCGGTCGACGCCTGCAATGCCGTGTCGCTCCACAGCGGGCTGCCCATCAGTGTGATCGATCTCTCGCGCGCCCGTGCGCCGTTCCGAGTGGCCCTGGCCGAGCCTGGCGAGAAGTACGTGTTCAATGCGGGCGGCCAGGAGATCGATGTCGGCGGACTGATCTGTCTTCACGATGCCGACAGCGCCTGTGCGAATCCGGTCCGGGATGCGCAGCGGACGAAAACGGATGCGACCACGCGCCGGACCCTGAGCATGGTATGGGGTATGAACGGCCACGAAGCGCGACTCGACCGCGCTGTCTCGTGGTACCGGGGGTTGCTCGAGTCACTCGGTGGCGTGACGGAGGCAGTCGCCATCCGCTGACCGCACGAACGAGTGGCGTTTTGCGAGCGGCCGTTCATTTTGCGAGGGCCGCCGGAGGCTGCGCCGGGCGAACGACGCGTGGAACCGCGCAGATCCGCGGGGCACATGCCCGGCGCGCGATTTGCCCATGCGGACCGCAGCGAGTACCGCGCGGTTACCCGACGACAGCGTCAGGCATCCGGCTGCGTCACACATCCAGGAACAGAGAGGATCGCAATGTTGCGAAAGGTTCTGATCGCCGCGTGCGCGGCGGTCATGCTGCCGACCGCCGTGTCGGCCCAGTCGATCGGTGTCGGTGTGGCCGCGCGCGCAGGATCGCTCGGCTTCGGTGGCGAGCTCGCCGTGAACGTCACCCGGTACGTGGGCGTGCGCGCGGGCATCGGCGTCCTGCCGCTCAGCTACACGGGCGATGTGGAGGACATCAACTACCACATCGACTCGACATCGCCCATCTCGAACATCGGGATCGACTTCTACCCCGGCTTCTTCGATCTCCGCCTGGGCGGCGGCATGATGTTCATCCGGAACCCGACGACATTCGATGCCCGTTATTCGGGCACGATCAACATCAACGGCCAGACGTACACGGATGCCGAGGTCGGGGAGCTGACGGGCGATCTCGACCATGGCGACTCGGCGCCGTACGTGGTGCTCGGACTGGGCCGCCAGACGAACAAGGGCATCGGCATCTTCCTGGACCTCGGCGCCGGGTTCCTGGAGGAGCAGCGCTTCACGTACGCGGCGACGGGTGCCGCGACGAATGACCCGGCCTTCAATGCCAACCTGGAGGCCGAGGCACGCGAGATCGAGGACAACGTCAACAAGTACGTGAAGGTCTACCCGATCCTGTCGGCCGGTATCCGCTACGGCATCAGGTAGTCGCCATGTGGATGGCGCGCACGCGGTCGATCGTGTCCGCGTGCGCTGCCGTCTTGTCGGTGCGGTAGCGCTTCACGCGCGCGAACCGGAGAGCGACACCGCCCGGATAGCGCGGGCTCGCCTGTACCCCCTCGAACGCAATCTCCACCACCAGCTCCGGCCGCACGTGCACGACGTGTCCTTCACGTCCGAGCTCGCGTGCCAGCAGCTCTCGGGTCTGCCACTCGAGCAGCGCGTCGGTAAGCCCCTTGAACGTCTTGCCCAGCATGACGAAGCCACCGACTGCGGGGTCGCGCGCGCCGAGATGCAGATTGCTGAGCCACCCCTGGCGCCGGCCGTTGCCCCACTCCGCGGCGAGCACGACCAGATCCAGAGTGTCGGCCTCCTTCACCTTCAGCCATGCACCGCCGCGGCGGCCCGCGTCGTAAACGGCGTCGAGCGACTTCGCGACGACACCCTCGTGGCCGGCGGCCTTCGCGCGCCGCATGAACGCTTCCGCCTCCGCGATGTCGCTGGTGACGATACGGGGAATGATCAGCGACGGCGGAAGCACGTTCTTCATTGCGTCGAAGCGCGCAGCAGCCGCCGCATCGAGAAGCGGCTGACCATCGATCTGGAGGACGTCGAAGAAGAACGTCGAGAGCGGGGTCTCGGCGCGGAGGCGGTCCACATCGACGCGACTGCCGAAACGTGACATGGTGACCTGGAACGGCGCAGGCGCACCGTCGTCCCGCAACGCGATGGCCTCGCCATCGAGCACGATGTCCGTGACGGGCAGCGTCCGCACCGCCTCGACCAGTTCCGGCACGGCCAGTGTTATCTCGTTCAGGCGGCGCGTGTACACGCGGACCTCATCGCCGCTCCGATGCACCTGCACGCGTGCGCCATCGAGCTTGTAATCGAGCGCGGCGTTCTCCAGCCGCCCCATCGCGTCCGCCACGTCGTCCGCCGGCTTCGCCAGCATCGGCTGCATCGGCCGGAACAGCTGGATAGCGAACGCGCCGAGCGCGGCTGCACCGCCGCGCAGCGCTGCACGCGTGACCTCGGGAAGGCTGCCGGCAATCTGCGCGGCACGGCGCACGGCCGTCGCCGGCAGGTCCGCCGCCCGCGCGACCGCGTCCGCCATCACGCCTTCCAGGGCACCCTGACGCAGATCACCGTAAATGAGTCGCGCCAGGAAATCCCGCTCATCGTCGGTTGCGCGCGCGAACATGTCGCGCAGCGCCGCCACGCGCGCGGCCGTGGCGCCGGCGCCCGTCATGCCCCCGATCCGCTCGAACACGGCGTTGACATCGTGCACGGTGAGCTGCGGGGAATCCGCGGGCAGCGCGTCGAGTGCGGCACGCACCGCGGCGGGCCCCAGTCCGATGCGGCCCTGGGGCAGGTCGCCGATGAGCCAGCTGACCGCCACGGCGGCCTCGTCGGGCTCAGCGCCGCGGACCAGGTCCGCGAGGCGCGCAATCTTGCCATTGCGCGCCGACACGGCCCCGGTGTCCCGCGAAGCCCGGACGATATCGGACAGGTTCATTCCGTATTCAGCACACTCGCCGGCGGAGTCCGTGCAGCGCGCCAGGCGGGCAGCATGCTCGCCACCAGTGACACGGCGAGCAGCACCAGGCTGCCGGACGCGAACGTGGCCGGGTCGAAAGGCTGCACGCCGAACAGCAGTGACTGCATGAGACGGCCGAGCAGGAGCGCTGCGACGATCCCGATGATGATGCCGCCGCCCGCGAGCCGGAGCGCACCGCCGACGATGAGCTGGAGCACATCGCCACGGCTGGCGCCGACGGCCATGCGTACACCGATCTCCCGACGTCGCTGCGCGACGCCGTAGGAGATGACGCCGAAGATGCCGATGGCGGCGAGGAGCAGCGCGATGGCGCTGAACGCGGTCAGCAGCCGGGTCATGAAGCGGTCGGTCGCCACGGACGCGGCGACCACATCGGTCATCGGCCGAAGCTCCGACACGGCCAGGCCCGGGTCGATGTCATGGATCGCCGCGCGTACGGCGCTCGACACCGAGAGCGGGTCCACGGCTGTACGCACGGTCACGGCCATGCCGGCGAACGGGATCTGTGCGAGCGGGAAATAGATCTCCGGCTCGGCCTGGGCGCGAAGCTGACCATGCCTCACATCCCCTGCGACGCCGACGACCGTGGCCTCGACGCGAACGTCGTCGCGCGTCCAGCCCATGATGATGCGGCGGCCGATCGGGTCCTCGTCAGGGAAGTGACGCGCGACTGCGGACTCGCTCAGGATCGCGACCGGCACGCCCCCGGCGCGGTCCGTGTCATTGAACGCGCGGCCGCGCGTGAGCGGCACATCCATCGCCCGGAAATAGCCCGGCGTCGCCACGCGCACATCCAGCACCGTCTCCTCGCCCGGTGCGGGCGGCTCACGGCCCTCCACTTCGAACACGATACGCATCGCCGAGCCGCCCAGCGGCAGGTGCTGGATCGCACCGACGTCCGTCACGCCGGGGACGGCGGCGAGCCGTTCCATGGCATCGTCCCAGAACGCGACGCGCCGCTCGTCGCTGTCGTAGCGCGTGGCTGGAAGACCGATGCGGAACGTCAGCGCGTTCTCCGCGTTGAACCCCGGATTCACGCCGCGGAGCTCGCCAAAGCTGCGGATGAGGAGGCCGGCGCCGATGACGAGCGCGAACGCGAGGCCGGTCTCGGCAATGACGAGTCCGGCCCTGGTACGGCCGCCGGCGCGGCCGGCCAGGCCGCGGCCGCCCTCGCGCAGCGATGCCGCGAGCGCGGAGCGTCGCACCTGGAGCGCGGGCGCGAGTCCGAACGCGACCGCGGCGATCATCGAGATGGCCAGTGTGAAGAGCACCACGGTGAAGTCGAGGTGCATGCCGGGCATGCGCGGGAGCTCAGGCGGCAGCAGCGCGATCATGGCATCGGCTGCCCACAGTCCGAGCAGCAGGCCGGCGGCGCCTCCGGCGATGCCGAGCACGAGGCTCTCCGTCATCAGCTGGCGCACGAGCCTGCCGGCGCTCGCCCCGAGCGACAGTCGCACGGCGAAGTCCGACGAGCGCGACGCGGCCTGCGCCAGCAGCAGGTTCGCGAGGTTCGCGCACACGATCAGCAGCATGAGCCCGACCGCCCCCAGCAGAACCAGCAGCGGCGTGCGCGCATCGCCGACGTAATACTCCTGCAGCGGCATGACCGCTCCCGAATAGTTCGGGTTGTCGATGTCGGCCGCCGTCTTCGCGAGCTCCACGATGCGCGCCACTTCCGCGGACGCCTGCTCGGTCGTCACGCCATCCCTCAGCCGTGCGACGACACCCAGTCCGAGTGACAGGGCATTGCCCGCGTCGATGAAGCCCGGTGTGAACGCCTGCGGTACCCAGAACCGCCATTCCTCCGGGAAGCTCGCGTGCGAGGGCATCACGCCGACCACCTCGAGCGGACGACCATCGACCTCCACCGTCCGGCCGACGATGTCCTCCGCGGCGCCGAACCGCTCACGCCATACACCCTCGCTCAGCAGCACCACGCCATCACTGCCGGGCTGGTTTTCCTCCGCCCGGAACAGCCGGCCCCGCAACGGCGTGACACCGACGACATCGAAGTAGTTCGCGCTGATACGCCCGCCGGAGATCTGCTCCGGCTCACCGGCGCCTGCGATCGTGGCACTCGCATTCGTGAACATGGCCACGCCCTCGAAGGACCGGCCCTGATCGCGCAGCAGCAGGAACACGGGCGCCGAGAAGATCGGGATCGGCTCACCGCGCATGACCGCGTGCGGCATGACGAGCTCGTCCGCATCGGTGTACGGCAGCGGCTGGAGCAGGACACCGTTGACGAGCGTGAAGATGGCACTGTTCGCGCCGATACCGATCGCGAGCGTCAGCAGTGCAACGACGGAAAAGAGTGGATCGCGCACGAGCCGGCGGGCGGCGATCTTCAGGTCGTTCAGCAGGACATCCATGTTGGTTCCACGGGGTAGTGTCGGACCACCGCTGATTGCGGCGCTGGATCGAGGGTGGTTCAGGGAACAACGGTGCCGCGACCGGCGCGGGCGTAAGTCGTTGTCATGATTGAGACGGGCGTCCGCGGTGCGGGTACGGTGCGTCCGGGATTGGGACGCCCGGTCGCGATTCCGCTACGTGCGCGCTGCCGCCGACCGTCGCAGCACGAGCTGTTCGCCCTTCCACGGCACATCGAACGACCGGCGGTGCTCGAGCGTGAAGCCATGACCTTCGATGCGGCGCCGAATGTCCTCGACGCTCGACCACGATGAGCTCTCGTAGAAGCCGGCATCACTGGCCTGGTCCGCGCCCCCGTTCAGCTCCGCGATCAGGAGTCCGTCCGGCGTGAGCACGCGATGGATCTCGGCCAGCACGCGATCGAGATCGAACGCGTGGTCGAGCGAGTTCGTATATGCGACCTGCACGGTGCCGTCCCGGAACTGCAGCGCATGGAAGTCGCCAACCATTACGTAGCGATTGTCGCGGCCCGGGTTCAGGTCGATGCCGACCGCGAACGCGCCGCGATCGATGAACGCGCGCACCTCCGTGCCCTGGCGCGCCGCGATGCACAGCACCGACCGGCCCGCCAGGTCGAACGGCAGCTCGGCCAGCCGCGCGGACAGCGCGTCATGGAACCGCTCATCGTGACGGCGCACGAACTTGCCGCGCGCCGCATCGAACTTCGTGCGCTGATGCGCGAGGTACGTATCGTAGTCGGGGTAGACCCTGCGCGAGAAGCCGCCCTCCGTCTGCTCCCACTGCCGCCCGATCCGGAACCGGAGCAGCGTCTTGCGCACCTGCGCGCCGAGCCGGCGGAAGGCACGGCCCGGGCCGACATCGGGCACGCCCGGGCGCTGCTTCGACTGGTCCGCCGGTTCGATCGCCACCGTGCTCCGATCAGCTGCCGTGCAGGTAGAGCGCGTCGATCCGGCCGGCCAGCTCGAAATCGCGTTCCGAGAGGCCGCCCACATCGTGACTTGACAGATAGATGTCCACGGTGCGGTAGCTGTTGCTCCAGTCCGGATGATGGTTCATGCGCTCCGCCACGAGCGCGACGGACGACATGAAGCCGAACGCACTCACGAAGTCATCGAACTCCAGCCGCCGGTGCAGTCGCCCGTCGTCCAGCTCCCAGCCGTGCAGCTGCCCGAGCCGGCTGCGAACATCCGTGTCCTCGAGTCTGTCACGCTTCGTCATTCCGTCTCCCGGTCGCTGACCATCTGTTCCACCTCGCCGATCCGTGCGCGCACCGCCGCCGGCAGCGCCGCCTTGCCGGCGCTCCCGTAGTCGTACGCGACAATGACGCCACTGCCCTCCGCCGCCACCCCGCCAGCGGCTTCGCTCACGATGCGGTACTCCATCGTGAAGCGGTCGTCCGCGACATCGGTCGTGCGCGCGCCGACGTGCACGACATCGGGGTACGCGAGCGGACGCCGGAACCGGCACTGCGTGGAGGCGAGGATCGGACCGACGCCGGCGTCGCCGCCGCGGAACGCGATCGCGTCCAGGTAGGCTATGCGTGCACTCTCGAACCAGCGGAAATATACGATGTTGTTGACGTGGCCGAACGCGTCCATCTCGCCCCAGGCGACCGGTACAGTGACGACCACCGGAAAGCCCGCGAGCTCGGCACGCCCCATCAACCGGCCACGATCCCGAGCGCCTGCCCGGTCGAGCAGTCGACCCGCAGCAGCTCGCCCGTGCGCACGCCGTACCTGCCCTCCGGCACCTCGTAGTCGCCCTGGTGCGTTGCGCCGACCGCGCCCGAGCGCACGAGGCGCAGGCGCGTCTGGTCGCGCGGATCGATCAGCGGACTGCGGCAGCTGTCCTCGGGTGGCGGCCCGCCGTCCTCCGTGACGAACTGGGTGGGCGCATCCTGCGCCATGCGCAGATTGGCGGCATCCGGTGTGAACGTGCTGGTGGACACGCACGCCGCTGCAAGGAACGGCAGCAGTAGTGCCGGTATGATATGTGTGCAACGCATGCGACCTCCGCAGGTTATGCGGCAGGATAGGTCGCGCGGCCGCACAGCGTCAATAGCGGCGGCACTGCTCGTGCACTGGCAGGCTCGGACCCCTTTGAGGTGGAAAATCGATGAAGAAGCTCGTCTGGATCGGCGCGGTCATCCTGCTCGTGGTGGCGGGAGTCGTGGTGTTCGCACTCGTGAAGGGCATCCGGCCGGACCGCGTGGCAGACCTGGTCACTGAGGGTGGCACCAAGGAGTTGCGCGAGCCGATGCGCGTCGCGCGCGGCTCGACGCGCGTGCTCGTGTTCGCACTCGACGGTGTCGGTGCCGATGAGCTGCTCCACGCCGTGCGCGGCGGGGGCTCGCCCCACATCGCTTCCCTGCTCGGAGCCGAGATCGGCGATGGCATGTTCGCCACGGGCTACGCGGCGCCCGGCGTTCTGAGCGTGCTGCCGTCCACGACGCTGGCCGCGTGGGCGTCCGTGTTCAGCGGCGAGCCGCCTGCGCGCACGGGGATTCCCGGCAACGAGTTCTTCGTGCGCGAGCGCCGCCAGTACTATGCGCCGGCACCGGTGACCGTGCCGGAGGCGACGCACGTTCTCGCATCGTATACCGACGACCTGATGGGCAGCGTGTTGGCCGTCCCCTCGCTCTACGAGCGCGTGGATCTCCGGTCGTACGTATCGCTGTCCCACATCCATCGCGGCGCCGACCTGCTGATCCTGCCGGACGCCGAGGAGATGGCGGAAATCGCCATCGCGCTCGTCTCGGGAGTCGTCGATGATGAGGATGACGACGAGGTCGAAGCGGACGAGCAGGGCGAGCTTGACAGCGCGTCGGTCGAGATGCTCATCGAAGCGATGCGCGAGCGCGGTCCCGCGGACCTGCAGGTCGTGTACTTCCCGGGCGTGGACCTGTACACGCACATGGCCGAGCAGCCGCTGGAGGACCAGCGCAACTACGTCACCACTGTGATCGATCCGGCAGTCGGCGCGGTGCTGAACGCGTACCGGGAGGCAGGAATCCTCGGAAGCACGTACGTCATGTTCGTCTCGGACCACGGCCACACTCCGGTGCTCGATGACGATCGCCATGCACTCGAAGCGGAGGGCGACGACGAGCCGCCGGCTGTCATCGAGAGCGCAGGATTCCGCATGAGACCGCTCTCGATCGATGTCGATGAGAACGACGACTTTCAGGCGGCAATCGCGTACCAGGGCGCATTCGCGTACCTGTACCTGGCCGACCGCTCGACCTGCGCGGCGGAAGGAAGCCCGTGCGACTGGTCGCGCGCACCACGCCTCGAAGAGGATGTCCTGCCGGTCGTCCGTGCGTTCGACGAAGCGAACCGCGCCGGTCTGCACGTCCCCGAAATGCGGGCGACGCTGGACCTCATCTTTGCCCGTGAGCCGCGTGCTCCGGGCACCGACGCGCTCCCCTTCGAGGTGTGGGACGGCACCCGCCTGGTTCCCGTGGAGGACTACCTCGCGACGAACCCGCGGCCCGACCTGATCGACCTGGCGGCGCGACTGGAAGGGCTCGGTGCCGGACCGTTCGGACACCGCGCGGGCGATGTCCTGCTGCTCGCGCGATCGGGCGCGAGCCGGCCCATCGACGATCGATTCTACTTCTCCGGGCGGTACCGCTCCTGGCACGGAAGCCCCGACGACCAGGACAGCCGGATCCCGTTGATCGTCGCCCACGCCGGGACCGGTGGTGCCGACCTGCGCGCCATCGTCAACGCCGTGACGGGCGATGCACCGTCGCAGCTGAGCATCGTCCCGCTGATCGAGGCCCTGCTAGCGAGACGATAGGCCGGTGGTGTCACCTCGCTGCCGTCGCATCTCTTCGAGCCGCTGCCGGTTCAACTGCTCCGACTCACGGTACGCAGCCTCTCCCTGCGGCGGCATCTCCTCCGTCACACGGGCGGCCAGGCCGGCGTCCAGCTCCGCGGGGCGGCCGCCGTACAGCGCGATCTGACCCATGCGCGCGTAGTTTACCGACTTGTGCAGCACACGGGCGGCCTCCTGCGGCGCGTGGAAGCCCATCGAATTCTCCGCTTCGACGAAATCCAGCAGGAACTGCGCTTTCCGCTGGTAGTCACGCGCCAGCTGAACATCCTGACTCGTGCTGTCCGTCTCGACACGCGCGCCGAGATCGCGGATCAGCTCCATGAGCGCGTCCATCGCCATGTTGCGCATCGCGAACGTGCGGTCCTGGATGGTCGTCGCACGCTCCCACAATTCCTGCTGGTCCACGCGGTGGCAGGTCTGACATGCCGCGGCGATGTTGAGCAGCGGGCTGCGCACGTGATGATCGCTGATCTTCATCGCGCCCGTACGCTTGTACGGCATGTGGCAGTCCGCACACGCCACTCCGGCCCGCGCGTGCGTGCCCTGGCTGTACATCTCGAACTCCGGATGCTGCGCCTTCAGCGCGGGTGCCCCCGTGACCGCGTGCGTCCAGTCGCGGAACCCGGTCGAGTCGTAGTATGCGAGTATGCTGTCGGCGTGCAGGCTCTTCGCCCACGGGTACGTCAGCCGCTTCTCCGGGCCGCGGAAATAGTACTCCACGTGACACTGCGCGCACACGTACGTCCGCATTTCCTGCCGCGAGGCATCGCGGTTCACGTCGTAGTCACCATCGCCCTGGAACTGTTTGAGCAGCTGGATCCCTTCCATGAATCCCGGTCGCGTCACGCGCAGCTCCATGTCGGCCGGGTTGTGACAGTCGATGCACGCGACCGGATGCTCGACGTGCGTGTATGCCTCCTGATACGTCATCTGGTTTGCGCGCTCGAAGCCCGCGATCAGGTCGCCATCGCCGAGCCGCTTGTACGGCACGTACACGGATGCATGGCAGTGCAGACATGTGCCCGGCTGCTGCGCCACCTGCTGCCGCTCCGTGTACACCTGGTCGTCCAGCATGTACGCGTGGCCGCGCTCCTCGCGGAAGTCCGTGGCAAACGCGTACCCGGACCACATCGTCACCAGGCGCGGATCCTCCTCGATCCGTGACTGCGCCACCCATGAGCGCGGGTCGTCCGGGTTCGGCGCCACCGGCAGTGCTTCGCTGCCGCCGTACTTCGTGCGCGTCTGGTCCACCGTGCGCAGATAGTCGTCGTACTGCTGCGGGAAGTTGCGGCCCCACACCGCCGGGTCCGTGATCGTGTCGTTCAGCGCGACCACCCGGTAGAACGGCTCGCGCGCCTCCGTCTGCCGCTCCATGATGTTCGTCAGCAGGAGCGCGCCGGCGACGGCGAGAACCGCCCCGCCGACCGCCGCGAGAACGATCCATTTCACCTGGCCGCGCTGCGGCTCCCGTGGGCCTGTACTGCTCTCCATGTCCCTCCCCTTCCCTCAGTCCGGCCGTTTTCAGCGAACCCAGTGGCCGACGTACCTGTGACAGCGTGTGCACATGATCAGATCGCCGCCGATCTCGTAATGCGGATCCGTCTCCAGCGGCTCACCCGACGCAGCGATGTCGATCTGCTCCGTGATCTGCTGATGACACTTGCGGCAGGCGTTCTCGGTGATCTCGTGATTATGCGGCTTGATACGGAGCGGATCCGGAAAGTCACCCGTCGTGAACGCGAACGAGTGCCAGAATCCGTTCGAGGCCTTCGTCGCGTACTTCGGGATGAGACCCTTCGGCGTGTGACAGTCGTTGCACACGGCCACCTTGCCGTGACTCGACTTGATCCACGCCGAATAATGCTCCTCCATGATGTGGCAGTTCGCGCACGCGGCGGGATCGTTCGTCAGGTAGGATGCGCCCTTCGCATAGACGAACGTGTACGCACCAATGCCGATCGCAATGCCGATCGCGAGACTCGCCGCCAGCGCCAGCCGGAACGTCGTCATCGATCAGCCACGGGGCTGCAGGTCCGCGAGGTGACGCAGGTCACTGCAGTGACGCAGGTCAGCGCAGAGACGCCAGTCAACGCAGGGGCGCCGCGCCTCCGCCGAACGAGAACGTCGCCTGCACATACCCCCAGTGTGACCACTCCCGCTCCCTTCCCAGCCCGATGAACTCCGCGGCCGGCCCGTTGCGGAACGCGCTGTAGCCGAGCTGCAGCTGCTGTCCGGCACCGAGCTGAACGGGCACAGTAACGTCCATCTCCCACCCGATCAAGCGATCGACATCCACGGGCAGATCCTCGTGCAGCCAGAACGCGTGAGCGTCGAGATTGAGATTCAGTCCGCGCGGCAGTCCAGCACTCACGGACGCCACGCCATCGATCAGGCCGCGGTCCATCGTGCGCGCGGCCGGGTCGAGGAAGAAATCGATGTAGCCGTAGAACTTGTGATTGGTCGCGTACAGCGTATTGAATGCGCCGTACTCGCTGTCCGCCGGGCTGTCGTCGCCGGACAGCACGTCGATGCCCACGCCGAGCCGGGGCAGGATGCTGAACGGAGTGTCGTAGCCAATGCGGCCGGCCAGGAGCCACGCACGGATGTCCTGCGGCAGGACGATGTCGTCGAACAGGCCCGTCTGACTGCCGAACTGGTAGGCGCCTTCGATCGCTGCGGTGAAACCCGCCGCTGCGGGTGTCACGATGCGTCCGCCGGCGGTGGTGCGGTCCACGTCGCTCCACAGCCGGAACGCGGCATCGCTGTCGTGGAGCGCGAACAGCTCCACGGGTGCGGCGTCAACGAATGCGCCGAGCAGGAGGTGATCCTCGCCGGCGGTGCCCGTGAGGCGGCGCCCGCGTTCCTGCACGATCGCGGCGAGCGCGGACACGTTCCACGAGGCCTGTTCCGGACCGAACGTGAGGCGTGCCGCATCGAATGCGCGCCCGGTGTTGGACCAGCCGACCGCACCGACCAGGCGCTCGTTGCCGAGATTGATTTCCTGCCGGCCGGCGCGCACGGCCCACTCCCAGTCGCCGATGGTGGAGCCGTACTGGAGCCATGCCTGATGGACATCGAGCTGATCCGCACTGCCGTCGGTAGTGGTGACCTCCTCGCCGAACGTGCGCGCGTCCTGCACCTGTACGAACAGGAGCGCACGCGGTGCGAGCACGGCCTCGATGCCGAGGCGCGCGCGCAGGAGCGAGAACACGTTGCCCGTGTCGATCGCGGCCGGCTCCTCGGCCTCTGCGCGGACGCGAACCTCACCCAGCACGCGGATGTCGCCGGCCTGTGCGAGCACCGGACGGGGTGCTGCGGCCATGAGCAGTGCAGCAAAGACATATACCGGCAATGAACGTGTCATCTCTCCCTCATGCAATGTGCAGCCGCCGCGTCGGCGCGGCCGGACGCCGCCGGCGTGCCGGCGTACAGCGGTCGAACGATCAGAGCATCAGTGGCGGATCCGGCTCGCCGATCTCGAGCACGTCGACCGCCGCACCGACACGCAGCGTGCCGGGTCCGCGATGGATGGCGTTCTGGCCGAACCACACGTGGCCATCCCATTTCCTGTAACCCGCCAGCGTGCGCGTGGGCTCGCGTCCGCCGACGCCGGTGGCGGGATCGATCGTGGGCACGACGCAGCGCGCGCATGGCCGCACGACGTCGCATTCCACCGTACCGAGCTTGACCCGCCGCCACACGTCTTCCTCGTGCGGCTCCGTCCCGCTGACGACGACGTTCGGCCGGAACCGTACCATCTCGATCGGTTCGTCCAGCCGCATGTTGAGCTCGACGAGCGAGCCGGTGCCGATGATGAGAAGTGGAAACGCATCTGCGAAGCTGACGCGGCCGCCCGCCGGCGCGTGCGCGGGCGGGACCGGTCGCAGCGTGGAATCCGGCATGTACACGATGCGTGTCGCGCGACCGAGGTGCGCGGTCATGAACGCAGCCGCGTCGTCCCCGCAGTCGAGCGCGTCAACCTCGTCATGCCACACACGTACGCGCACCGTCTCACCGCCTGTCGCGGGCGCTATCCTGCATTCGCCCGCAGCGGCCGAATGCAGCACCAGCTCATCGCGCTCGAGCGCCGGCCGTACCTGACCGAGCCCGGCATCGCTCCGCTGCGACACGAACACGCCATCGGAGTCCACGACCATCCACCGCCGGTCGTGCCGGAGCCCGAACGAATCCAGCGGCCACTCCCGGATGGGAATGCCCGCTGCCCCCTTCAGTGGATAGACCCACAGGTCGGATATGCGCACCGGGCCGCCTGCCCTCAGGAAAGTGTGATGCGATGCAGACGCGGCCGCGTTCAGGAGCCCGTGGTCGAGATCTCGCGCGGCGCGTGCGGCGGCAGGCCTGCAGCGCGGGCGGCCGCTTCGACCTCGTCGAGGGCGTCCTGTGCCGCGCGGACGGTCTGCTCGATGAGTGCGGCGTCCGCAGCGTCGCTCGCCAGCAGGCGCATCAGCTCCTGAAGCTGGGCGGCCGCATTCTCGATCGATTGTGAGAGCTGTGGCCCCGACTCCGCGGCGCCGCCCGGGCCATAGAACTGCCGCAGGGCCGCGAAGCGTCGGGCATAGAGCTCCTGCACCGCGTGCAGCGCCTCGCCGCGATCCAGACCGGCATCGGCGGGCACGGTATCGAGTCCCGTCCGGATGTCGCGGATCCAGTCCGCGTGGCCGCCGGGCGGGGCGGCTACGAGCAGCTCTTCGGGCGTCTCGACCGTCAGTGTGTCGGCGGGCGCCTCGTTCGCCGTCCGCGCCGCCTCCATCTGTGCCGATACATCCTCGGGGATCTCGTCGGCGCACGCGACCGCAAGCAGGACTGTCGCCAGCCACATTCTTCTCATTACGTCCTCCGCTGGATGCAGCCCCGTGCTGCCGCTACCGATCCGGGCCGCCTTCGATCAGCATGGCGGACAATGCCGAACCCGGCCCCCAGATGCAACGGTCGCCGCCGTCGAAACGGTAAATTCTGCACGCGTCCGGCGGAAATCGCCCCACGCAGAATCATGGCTTCGCCCGACACCCGGTCCCGCTCCAGTGACCTACATTGGCTCTGTGATTCGCATTACCGCATCAAGGACTGGAGACAGCATGCACGCCGCAGCAATGGAGCCGGCCAGGACGCTGGCCTCGTTCGCGCCGGGCGATTCGGGGACGATCGAATCGTTTCTGTTCGGTGCACTGCAGGCCATCTGCAACGATCTCGGCATACGACAGGGCGAGACCGTGAGCTGCCGTGCGGGCACGGCTGGCGTCCTGATCCTCGACACGCAGGACGGCCACACGGTGTCCGTCGCACGCGACTGGGCGCGGTTCATCCGGATCGGCACCGTCGCCGCGCCCGCGGCCTGACGCTCAGTCCCGCCGGGGAATCGTGAACAGGAACGTGCTGCCCTGACCGGGCGCGCTCTCCAGCCAGATCCGGCCGCCGTGCGCATCGACGATGCCGCGCGCGATCGCCAGCCCCAGACCCAGTCCCTGTCGCCCGCCTTTCCGCGCCTGCCAGAAACGATCGAACACGTGCGGCTGCGACTCCGGCGGCACGCCCGGCCCCGTGTCGCTCACACTCAGCAGCATCACGCCCGGCGCCTGCTGCGCACTCACGGTCACACTGCCGCCCGGCTCCGTGAACTTGATGGCGTTGCTCACCAGATTCGACAGCACCTGCACGAGGCGCTTGTAGTCCGCCCTGATGGCGGGCAGGCTCGGGGACACATTCATCGTCAGTGAGATGGAGCGGCCCTGTGCGATCGGGCGGAACACCTCCATAACATCGCGCACGACGTGGGCGATCTGCAGCGTCTGCAGGTCGAGCGCGATCGGGCCCGCCTCCAGCCGCTTCACGTCGAGCAGATCGTTGATCAGATTCTCCATCTGCAGCACGGACTGGCGGATGAACTCCAGGTGCTGCCAGCCGCCGGAGCCCAGCTCGGATTCCGGCAGCGTGCGCAACAGCAGCGACGTCCCGATGCGAATGGCGCTCAGCGGGTTGCCCAGGTCGTGCGATACCACCGCGAGCAGGTCATCGCGTGCGCGCACGGCCGCCTGCGCATCGCCGTACAGGCGCGCGTTGTCTACCGCCATCCCGGCGAGCAGCGCGAGATCCTTTGCCACCGCCAGCTCGTCGGGGCCATACCGGTGCCGTGTCGCCGACAGGAACCCCATCGCGCCACGGGTCTGGCCGCGCGCGACGAGCGGAACCACCATCAGCGAACGCAGGCCCAGCTTGTGGTAGATCTCGCGATGCCGCTCGCTCTGTGACAGGGCCTCGATGAACGAGTCGCTCACATCCCGCATGATCTCGGGCTCGGCGGTCTCGAGCACCTTGAACACGGGGTGCGGCCCGGCGGGGTCGAGCGGATAGGTGAGGAGCTCCGCCAGCTCCGGGCGGAGATCCGGATTCGCATGGGCGATCTCCAGCCGCCGCACCGTGCCATCCGCCTCGCGGATGTACACCACACACCAGTCCGCCAGCTCGGGCACGGTGAGCGCCGCCACACTCGCGAGCGTCGTCTCGTAATCGAGCGATGAAGCCAGGATGGCGCCCGCCTGCGCGAGAAACCGCTGTCCGCGCTCGACGCGCTTGCGCTCCGTGATGTCGCGCAGCACCACCGTGAACACGGGCGAGCCGAACAGGTCCAGCTTCGATATCGACGCTTCCGCAGGGAACTCTGTGCCATCCTGCCGCAGCCCCATGATCTCCTGCCGCTCCCCCATCCGCCGCGAGGCGATGGGCGCTGCGGCGAAGTTGCGCATGTGGTGCGCGTGCATGCCGCGGAAGCGTTCCGGCAGCAGCATCTCCAGGGACCGGCCGAGCACGTCCTCACGACGGTGGCCGAAGATCGCCTCCGCGCCCTGATTGAACAGCGTGATCTCGAAGTTCTCGTCCACGCTGATGATGGCGTCCGACGCGATCGCGATGATCCCGGCAAAGCGCGCCTCGCTCACGCGCAGCGCGCGCTCCGCCCACCGGGCCTCCGTGATGTCACGCGCTTCGGCGACGAGCCACGAGGTAGTCCCGGCGTCGTCCACCACCGGCGTGATCGTCAGGTCGAACGTGGAGTTGTGACCGGTCGCACCCGGGATCTCCACTTCCAGCCGTACCTTGGCGCCCGCCGCCGCGCGCACCACATCCTCGCGCACACGCGTGCGCGTGGCGTCATCCGGCCACCACACGCCTTCGTGGAACGGCCTGTCGGTGATTTCTTCGGGTGTGATACCGGCCGCCTCGAGTGCAGCACGGTTGACATCGACGACGCGGCCCGCCGGGTCGAGGACGGCCATGAAATGAAACGCCTGATCGAAGGCAGCGCGCAGGCGCGGCTCGGCCGCACCTGCGGCCGGAACGGACTCGCCGCGCCCTGCGTCGGACTCCTGGCTGGCGTTACGCAGCGGCTCCACCTGCGATCAGTCGCGCGCCTTCAGCAGTCCCGTGTTCAGTGCGAACCGGACCAGCTCGGAGCGGTGGTGCAGTGAGAGCTTTTCCATGATGCGGGAGCGATACGTATCGACCGTCTTCGGCGAGATGAACAGCTTCTCGCCGATCTCGCTCGAGCTGAAGCCCTCGGCCGTCATGGCGAGGACGTCGCGCTCGCGATCCGTCAGCTTTGCGAGCGGGTCCGGCTGATCATCCTCCCCCTTCACGCGGAACCCCTGGAGCAGCAGCTTCGCGGCGTTCGGATAGAGGAACACCTCATCGCGCGCGACCGTCCGGATCGCGTTCGTCAGGTCCTCGTCCGCGCTCGTCTTCTTCACGTATCCGCTGCCGCCCGCTTCCAGGACGGGCAGCAGATACTCCTCCTCACTGTGCATGGTGAGGACGAGCACCTTGCACGGCGTCTCAGCGGTGAGCTTCTTCGTCGCTTCCAGCCCGCCCATGCCGGGCATCGACAGGTCCATGACCACCACGTCCGGGTGCAGCTGCTGCGCCTTCTCCAGCGCCTCCTCACCGGTCGAGGCCTCGCCCACCACGCGGAAGTCACGCTCCGCCTCCAGCAGTGCCTTCAGCCCCGCGCGCAGGACCAGGTGGTCGTCCGTCAGCAGAATGCGAATTGTCTCAGGCATACCGCGCCGTCTCCACTGTGGGGATGGTCACCCGGATCCGCGTGCCAGCGCCGGGGTTGCTCTCGATCTCGACGGTACCGCCGAGGTACGCTCCACGCTCCTGCATGCCGAACAGGCCGAGGCCGCCGCGCGACATCTCCTCCGCCACGGAGAAGCCGCGGCCGGTATCGCTCACCACCACCTGCACCGTGTTGCGCGTCACTTCCAGGTCCACACGGGCGGAGGACGCCGTCGAGTGACGGGCCACGTTGGAGAGCGCCTCCTGCACGATACGATACACCGCCAGCTCCGCGTCCGGCGAGAGGACGCCATCCGTCGCGGCAATATCCGTAACGATCGTCATCCCGGTCGTGTCCGCGACATTGCGCGCGTACGACTCAATTGCCGGTGACAGGCCCAGCATGTCAAGCGCCGGCGGCCGCAGTCCCTGCGCGATCCGCCGGATTTCCTCCGTGGCCGCACCGATATCGGTGCTGATGCGGTCCAGCGCCTCGGTCCGGTCCTCGCCCTGGGTGGCGCGTGCGACGCGCAGCCGGACGCGCAGCGCCGTCAGCGTCTGGGCAATTCCGTCATGCAGCTCCTGCGCAATGCGCCGGCGCTCCTCCTCCTGCGCCGTGAGTGCCCGCGCCGCCACCTCGCGCAGCCGGGTACGGTATGCGTCGGCGCTGTCCAGCATCATGTTGAACGTGCCCGCCAGACGCTCCAGATCGCGATCCGCCAGATCCGAGACTTCCACCCGCGCGGTGAGGTCCCCGTCCTGGACCCGGCGTGCCGTCCCCTCCAGCTGCTTCACCGGGCTCAGCGCCACACGCAGGATGATCGCATTGCTGATCACGCTCAGCACCACGCCCGTGCCCAGCAGCAGCGCGAAGCTGATGTTCTCGTTGTCGGCGGCCGCGTGCGCAATGAACGCGCTGCCGATCGTCACGAGCGCCAGAATCACCGCGTTCGCGATGAGGATCTTGTAAAACAGCGGGACCCGCAGGAGCGTGCGGACGAAGCCGCCGCCGGCCTCCGACGGGCGCGGTGCGTCGCCCGACGTGCTCCCGGCTTTCATCGGGCGTCCCGTGTTGAGATTCGTGTCCAGATGCGTGTCCCGTGTGCGATGGGTGGCAATGCCGGATGCCGCACGGTCCACGCGAGCGTGCGGTATCCTCAGGCCAATCTATAACGATGGAGCGCGCGCGTCTGTGGGGCGGCTCCGGGTTCTCTGTAGGGGATAACCCTACGGCCGGAAGCGGTCCCGCGGCACGGCCGGAAGCGGCGCGGCGGCCTTTCGCCACCCCCCATGCGCCGCTCGTCCCGCATGCGATTGTGCGGCCCGCCCGCGAGGACTAGTCTGAGGCGACGATCCCCGACGAAAATTCCAGGAGAAACCATGCGTCTGCACGTATTGCACAGGGCATCCATGTCGCTGCTGCTGGCCGCCCTGCTGGCCGCACCCGCGGCCGCCCAGGACACGCCGTCCGCCCGGCCTCAGGACGTCGAATCGATCGACGCCATCATCGCGTCGCTCTACGACGTGATCTCCGGCCCGGCCGGCCAGAAGCGGGACTGGCAGCGATTCCACTCGCTGTTCGTGCCGGGTGCGCGGCTGATCCCCACGCGCATTTCGCAGCAGGGCGGCGTGCAGCACCGCGTGATGACGCCGGAGGAGTACGCCTCGACGAGCGGCCCGGTCCTGGAGGAGCGCGGCTTCTTCGAGCGCGAGATCGGCCGCACGACCGAGCGCTTCGGCAACATCGCCCACGTCTTCAGTGCCTACGACTCGAAGAACAAAGCCGAGGACCCGGAGCCGTTCGCGCGCGGGATCAACAGCATCCAGCTGCTCCACGACGGCACCCGGTGGTGGGTCGTGTCGATCTTCTGGGACTCGGAGCGCGAGGGCAACCCGATTCCCGACCGCTATCTCCGTTCGGAGGGCCGTCCGTGATGCGGTGCCTGAGCGCTGCCGCCGCCTGTGCGGTGCTGAGCGCAGCCGGTGTGTCGGCTCAGGCCCCCGTGGACGTGACCGCCGCCGTCCCGGCGGGACAGGAAACCTATAACGGACGCGAGCGACGTCTGGATGTGCCGCTGCGGCGCGTCGACGCAGAGATCCGCATCGACGGCGCCCTGGACGATGATGCGTGGTCGGATGCCGCGCTGCTCACCGGTTTCTCCCAGTTCTCGCCCGTCGACCGTCTGCCGGCCGAGGACTCGACGGAGGTGCTCGTCCTCTACACCGAGCATGCGATTCATTTCGGTATCCGCGCGTTCGAGCCGCACGGCGCGGTGAACGCGACGCTCGCCGATCGGGACCGCATCACCGGCGATGACCACATCCAGATCATCCTCGACACGTTCAACGACCGCCGGCGCGCGCTCGTGTTCCTCATCAACCCGCTCGGTGTGCAGGGTGACGGCACGTACGCCGATGGCAGCGGCACGGACATGAACCCCGACTTCATCTTCGAGTCGAAGGGCCGCACGACGCCCTGGGGCTACGAGATCGAAGTGCGGATCCCGTTCAAGAGCATCCGCTACCAGGCCGCGGACGTGCAGGACTGGGGCATCAACATCGTACGGCGCGTGCAGCACTCCGGTCACGAGCAGACGTGGACGCCGGCCGAGCGCAACCTCCCGTCGTTCCTGGCGCAGAGCGGTACGCTCACCGGCCTGACCGGTCTGCGGCGCGGCCTGGTGCTCGACATCAATCCCGTGATGACCGCGCGCGCGAGCGGCGCCGCGACCTCCGCCACCGACCCGTCATGGCGTTATCGCGGCGAGGATCCCGAGTTCGGCGGCAACGTACGGTGGGGTGTGACCGCGAACCTCACGATGAATGCCACCGTGAACCCCGACTTCTCCCACGTGGAAGCGGATGTCGGGCAGGTGTCCTACGATCCGCGGGCTGCACTGTTCTTCCCCGAGAAGCGGCCGTTCTTCCTCGAGGGCAGCGAGAATTTCGCGACGCCGAACCAGCTCATCTACACGCGCAGCATCAGCTCTCCCGGCGCCGCCGCCAAGCTCAACGGCAAGATCGGCGACCTCAATGTCGGCGTGCTCAGCGCCATGGACGATCGCTCGCTCTCGGCGTCCGGCACCGACCGTCCCATCTTCAACATCGTGCGCCTGCGACGCGATCTGGGCGAGCAGTCGAATGCCGGCATCGTCTACACCGACCGCATCGATGGCGACGACTACAACCGCGTCGCCGGCATTGACACGCGACTGCTGCTCGGACGCTTCGTCCTGAGCGGACAGGTCGCGTCGAGCTTCACGTCCGCTGCCGGTGAGACATCCAGCTGGCGACCCCTGTTCGATTTTTCGCTGGCCCGGCCGGGCCGCGAATGGAGCTTCAACTCCGTCGTGGAAGGAGTCCATCCGGAGTTCGTGGCGGGCAGCGGATTCATCTCCAGGCCCGGCATCGCGCATGCCAACATCACACCGCGCCGCAGCTTCTTCCCGCAGGGCAGCTTCATCGAGACGTTCACGACGTCACTGATTCTCGACGGCACCTGGGATTACGACCGGTTCCGGCGCGGCACGGTGCCCAACGACATCAAGGTCAACACGAGCACGAACTTCGCGCTGCGCGGCGGCTGGAACACCACGTTCTACACGTGGCTCGAGTCGTTCATGTACCCCGCCGACCTGTACGCGAACTATTACATCGAGCGCCAGGACGACGCCGGCGCCGTGCTCGACACCGTGCCCTACACCGGCACGCACCGGCTTCCGAACTACGGCGTCATGCTCAACCTGCGCACGCCCCAGTTCCAGACGTTCTCCGGCAGTGCCGAGATCCTGGCCGGCCACGATGACAACTTCGACGAGTGGTCGTCCGCGTGGATCTACTTCGCGACCCTGAGCGCCGACTGGCGCCCGACCGACAAGGTGCGGGTGAACGCGCGCTACCTCGAGCAGCGCTTCCACCGCGTCAGCGACGGATCGCTCGTGCGCCTGCGCATGATCCCGCGCATGAAGGTCGAGTACCAGCTCTCACGCCCGATATTCCTGCGCTTCGTCGGACAGTACGACGCCACGCGCATCGCCGCTCTGCGCGACGACTCACGCACGAACGACCCCGTCCTGATCCG
>DATHVW010000214.1:0-4607 GCA_035461085.1 Longimicrobiales bacterium
CAGAACATCCGCACCATCCGTGACGTCCCGCTGCGACTGCGCGCCACGAGCCGTGTCCCGGAAGTCATGGAGATCCGCGGCGAAGTCTACATCCCGCTGTCCGGGTTCCGCGAGATGAACGAGAAACGCGAAGAGGCCGGCGAGCCGCTCTTCGCTAATCCGCGCAATGCCGCGGCCGGTGCACTCCGTCAGCTGGATCCGCGCCAGACTGCAGAGCGGCCGCTCCGTTTCTTCGGGTTTCAGATCCAGCTGGATCCGGACCGCAACGACCGACTACCGGTGAGCACCCAGCAGGACCTGCTGGCATTGCTCACGGACTGGGGCGTGCCCGTCAATCCCAACCGTACGGTGTGCGGCAGTATCCAGGATGTGATCGCGTACATCGAGCAGGCCGGCGCACTCCGCGAGGGGCTCGATTACGGCATCGATGGTGTAGTCGTGAAGGTGGCACCGCTGCATCTCTGGCCCGAGCTCGGCGTGGTCGGCGGTCGCGACCCTCGTTATCAGATCGCGTACAAGTTCCCGCCCGACCTCGCCATGACGCGGCTGCTCGCCATCGAGCTGAATGTCGGGCGCACCGGCTCGCTGAATCCATATGCGCGGCTGGAGCCGGTCGCAATCGGCGGTACCACGGTGAAGCTGGCGACACTGCACAAGTTCGACGATATCGCGCGCAAGGATCTGCGCGCGGGCGATGTGGTGGTGGTGACGCGGGCCGGCGATGTGATCCCGCAGGTGGTCGGGCCGGTCGTCGAACGACGGACCGGCGCGGAGGAGCCGTACGCACCGCCGACGCACTGCCCGGCGTGCGGCACGGAGGTGGAGCGCCCCGCAGGCGAGGTGATGGCATATTGCCCGAACAGCGCCTGTCCGGCACGGATCTACTGGGGCCTCGTCCACTTCGTATCGCAGGGTGCGATGGACATCCGCGGACTGGGCGAGCGTACGGTGGCGCAGCTGCTGGAACAGGGACTGGTCTCGGACCATGCCGATCTCTACGGTCTGACGGCAGAGCAGCTCACCGGGCTGGAAGGGTTCGGCGCGGTGTCGGCGCGCAACCTGGTGCAGGCGATCGGCGCGTCGAAGGAGCGGCCGCTCTCGCGCCTCCTGTTCGGTCTGGGCATCCGCCACGTCGGGGTGCACGCCGCGCAGGTACTGGCGCGGGAGTTCCGGACGATGGACGCGCTGATGGACGCGGAAGAGGAGGCACTGGCGGCCGTGCACGGCATCGGCGCCACCACCGCGGAGGCGTTCCGAGCGTTCATGTCGGAGCCGCGCAATCGCGCGCTCATCGAGCGCCTGGCGGACGCCGGGCTCCAGATGGAAGAGCCGGTCGAGCGGGCCGAGCATTCGACGCTCGCAGGACATACATTTGTGGTGACCGGCACCCACGGCATGAGCCGCAAGGAGATCACCAGCCTGATCGAGCGGCACGGCGGCCGGGTGACCGGAGGTGTTTCGCGCAGTACGGACTTTCTGGTCGCGGGCGAGAGTCCCGGCTCGAAACTGGATCGCGCCAGAGAGCTGGGCGTCCGCGTCATCGATGAGCAGGAGCTGCTCGCGCTGGCCGCGTCCGGAGTGAACTGAACCCGTCGGGGGACCCATGGCTACATCGTCGCGCACACCCGAGCTCGCTCTGCCCGTCGCATCACTGGCGGCCATTCGCGACTCGCTCGTCTCGTCCGTCGGCCCGGAAGCCGCAGCGCTCGCGCTGCGCCAGGCCGGCCACGCAGCGGGCGATGCCCTCTACCGCATTCTCTCCGCCGGCGACCCGGACACACTCACGTCACTGCCCGCCGACAAGTTCTGGGCGCAGCTCGCACGCCTCTTCTCGAGCCGCGGATGGGGCCAGCTGACCTACTCCCAGGTCCACAGCGGCGTCGGCTCGCTCGAGGCCGCGAACTGGGCCGAGGCGCGGGCGGACTCCAGTTCGGGACAGCCGTCCTGCCATTTCACGACCGGCGTGCTCGCGAATCTGCTCGGTCAGATCGCGGACGCGGAGGTGGCGGTACTCGAGGCGGAGTGCGTGTCGCGCGGCGATCACCGCTGCCGCTTCCTGTTCGGCGGCGCAGACGCCGTATACGCGGTGTACGAGCGCATCGCGGCCGGCGATGAGCCCGACGCTGCGCTGGCGCGTCTCGGCTGAGTGTCCCGCATCATCGGCATCGACTTCGGCGAGCGCCGCATCGGCATCGCCATCAGCGACCCGACAGCCACCATCGCGCAGCCACTGACGGTACTCCGGCGACGGGCGGGCAAGCGACCGCCCGTGCAGGCCATCGCCGACCTGATCTCGCTTCACGGTGCCGAACACATTGTGGTCGGTCTCCCGCTGACGCTCGCTGGCGATGAGAGCGACTGGACGCGCGAAGTGCGCGCGTTCGGCGACAAACTCGCCGAGCGTGCGGGTACTGGCGTGAGTTTCGCAGACGAGCGCATGACTTCCGTCGCGGCGGAACGCGCCGTTCGGTCAATGGGACTGAAGCGTACGGAGCGCGAACAGAAGGAACGGATCGACGCAGCGGCTGCAGTGATCATTCTGCAGGCGCACCTGGACAGCATGAAGAGGCAGCAGTGAAGTCATCCCGAACTGCGTACAGCATCAGGACGGCAGTCATGCGCAGCATGGCCGTGTGCATGACCGCACTCGCGCTCGGCGCGTGCGGCGGCGAGGGCGAAGGCGAGCCGATACGCGTTCATGTGCCGGCCGGCGCCTCGTTCGGCCAGGTCACGGACTCGCTCGCGAACCGCGACCTCATCGAAACGCCTGCTCTGTTCAAGCTGTACGCCCGAGTCCGCTCCGCCACCGGCTCGGTGAAGCCCGGGAGCTACGCTTTCCGGAGTGCCACATCGTGGGCGCAGATCCTGGCAGACCTGAGCGGCGGTCGCGTGCTGACCGCGCGTGTGGTGATCCCCGAAGCGTGGGACCTGCGCGGCATTGCACCCCGCATTGCGGCAGCTACGGGGCTCAATGAAGACAGCATCATGTTCGCGCTCACGGACACCGCAGCAGCGCGCAGATTCGGCGTGCCCGGCCCGACACTCGAGGGTTATCTCTATCCGGCGACCTATACGTTCCCGCTCGCCGCACCGCTCGACACGATCATCGCACAGATGGTGTCGACATACGAGCGGGTGTGGACGCCCGAACGGCGTGCGCGCGCAGACTCCATGGGTCTCGACGAGCGCGAGGTCGTGACCCTCGCCAGCATCATCGAGAAGGAAGCCCGTCAGCGCGAGGAGATGCCGACCATCTCCGCGGTATATCACAACAGGCTGAAGCGCGGTCAGCGGCTCGAGGCCGACCCGACCGTGCAGTATGCGCTCGGCGAGCACCAGCAGCGTCTGCTGTACTCCCACATCGACAGCGTCGCCGGGAATCCCTACAACACGTACCGTCACGCGGGACTGCCGCCGGGACCGATCGGCTCGCCCAGCTCGATGGGCATTGATGCCGCGCTCCATCCGGCCGACGTCAACTACCTCTACTTCGTCGCGCGGCCCGACGGCTCACACGTGTTCACGCGCACGTTCGCCGAGCACACCCGCGCCCGGGCCATGGTGCGGCGACTCCAGCGCGAGCAGGCCGCCCGGCAGCCGGCACCGTCGAATGGGTCGGAGGCCACACCACCGGCCGACCCGGACGCCACGCCACAGCGGTGACGTCCGGACTCGATCTCCGCCTCATCGTCATCACCGACCGGACCCTCGCCGGCGAGCGCAGCGTTGTCGACATCGTCCGCGCGGCGCTGGCTGCCGGTGCCCCCGCCATTCAGGTCAGGGACAAGGACGCCACGGCGCGCGAGCTGGCCGAGCTGACACGAAAGCTGCTCCCGCTCGCGAAGGCCGCCGACGCGTTGCTGTTCGTCAACGACCGTCTCGACGTCGCTCTGGCCACCGGCGCCGACGGCGTGCACCTCGGTCCCGACGACATCCCGCTCAGTGCCGCCCGCCGTATCGCCCCTGCTCCGTTCATCATCGGATGCTCGACCGATGACCCGGTCCGCGCGCGGGAGCTCGAGCGCGATGGCGCTTCCTACATCGGCTGCGGCGCAGTATTCGGCACGGTCACCAAGGATACGGGCGGCGAGCGCATCGGCATCGACCGGCTGAACGAGGTGGCACGGGCGGTGAGCATCCCGGTCGTCGCGATCGGCGGCGTGAGCCCGGACACTATCGATCAGGTGGTCGGGTCGGAGGCCTCGGGGGCGGCGGTGGTCGGCGCGGTCATGGCGGCCAGTGATCCGGCTGCCGTTACGCTGCGGCTGCTCGAGGGGTGGGGGCGGGGAGCGGGTTGAGGGGCCGGGTGCCTTGGCGGCCGGTGGATGCCATCGTGGACCTGGCGGTTGACGGCGGTGTCAGGTTGTCATGGGCGTGGGCAGGGGCACGGGCATGTGGAAGGCGCACGCACACGTGTACGGCCAGGGGCAGAGGCAGCCGGGCTTTGTCGTGATCCTCATGTGCCAGATGCAGAAACGCCCCGCTCGCGCTGTTCGGCGCAATCGGGGCGTTCTGAAGAATAGGCCGGCGACGTCGTACTCTCCCACCGAGTCTCCTCGGCAGTACCATCCGCGCTGCGAGGCTTAACGACCGTGTTCGGGATGGGA
>DATHVW010000215.1:0-2741 GCA_035461085.1 Longimicrobiales bacterium
TTCCGGGCAGCGGCATCGGCGGTGCGTTCGAGGACGCCTGGCGCGAAGCGCTGAAGGTCGGCTTCGTCGAGGGTACGGCGCCCATCGCCGCCCCTGCGGCCACGACGGTCGCGGCCGGCGCGAACGCGATGCTCGCCAGCATGAACATCATGGAGGCGTCGTTCTCCGGAGAGACCGGCGACGACTCCTTCTATCTGATCGTCTACCCGTCCTACCGCTTCTTCGACGGCCGCATGGCCAACCGGGCGTGGCTGCAGGAGCTGCCGGACCCGATCAGCAAGTTCTGCTGGAGCTCGTGGGTCGAGATCAATCCCGCAACGGCGGACCGCCTGCGCATCGACAACGGCCACATTATCGAGGTCGAGACGTCGCGCGGCACCGTGAGCCTGCCGGCCTGGCGCCATCCCGGAATTCGCGAAGACACGATCGCCATCCAGATGGGTCAGGGGCACGAGGGCTTCGGGCGCTACGCGAACGATCGCGGCGTCAACGCCATGCGCCTGCTGGAGCCCGCCGCCGAGCCTCTCTCCGGTGCGCTCGTGACCGCGCAGGTGCGCGCGACCATGCGCAACACCGGCAGGTGGGAGCGTCCGGTCCAGGCGGGTCTGCACTCGGATCAGGACGGCCGCGAGATCGCGCGCCGCATGACGCTCGCGGACGCACGGCACGACGACGAGGAGCGCGGGTTCGCGCTGCTCCCGATCACGGCAGGACCGCAGGTCGAGGCACGCGGCGAGCACCCCGTTCGCGAAGAGGGTGATCACGGCCGCGGCGTCGGCGTGCATGCCGAGCCGGACGTCCACCCGTTCGATGCGCGTGTCCAGAACCTGCAGGGCAGCGCCGGCTGGTCTCCCGCGGAGGTCGATGCCTCACCGCAGGGGTGGCCGCCGCCGGGAACGCACTACGGCGAATACAGCGAGGCACAGCCGCGCTGGGCGATGGCCATCGATCTCGAGCGCTGCATCGGCTGCTCCGCATGCACCACGGCGTGCTACGCAGAGAACAACATCGGTATCGTCGGTCCCGAGCAGGTGGCCAAGGGGCGCATCCTCCACTGGATCCGCATCGAGCGCTATTTCGAGGGCGAAGGCGAGAACGTGGAGACGCAGTTCCTGCCGATGATGTGCCAGCACTGTGGCACGGCGCCTTGTGAGCCGGTATGCCCGGTGTACGCGGCGTACCACACGCCCGACGGCCTGAACGCGCAGGTCTACAACCGCTGCGTCGGCACGCGATACTGCGCCAACAACTGCCCGTACAAGGTCCGCGTGTTCAACTGGTTCAGTCACGAGTGGCCCGAGCCGCTCAACTGGCAGCTGAACCCGGACGTCACGGTGCGCGAGAAGGGCGTCATGGAGAAGTGCACGTTCTGCGTGCAGCGGATCCGTGATGCGGAGAACACCGCGCGCCTCGAGGACCGCGGGGCCATGGACGGCGAGATCACGCCGGCCTGTGCACAGACGTGCCCCGGCGAAGCGATCGTGTTCGGCAACATCAAGGATCCGAACTCGCGCGTCGCGCGGGTGGCGGCGTCCGGGCGCGGCTACCGCGTGTTCGAGGGCATCAACACGCAGTCGGCGATCACGTACCTGCGCAAGGTCTCGATACACGCCGAGCCGACGCCGGCAGAAGAGGCGCACTGAGCATATGGCGACTGTCATCCGTTCCGAGACGCACCCGGACGTATCGTCATACGGGGAAGTCAATCGCGACGTACTGAAGCTGCTGAGCAAGCCGGGCCGCGGATATTACATCCTGCTCACGATCGTGCTGATCGTCCTGGCGATCGGCGCGCTGGCGTGGCTCGCGCAGATCGTGCTCGGCATCGGCATGTCCGGGCTGATGAACCCGGTGGGCTGGGGCGCCTACATCACGACGTTCGTGTTCTGGGTCGGTATCGCCCACTCCGGCACGCTCATCTCCGCGGTCCTGTTCCTGTTCCGCGCGCGCTGGCGGCAGTCGATCTACCGCGCCGCCGAGGCCATGACCGTGTTCGCCGTGATGACGGCCGGACTGTTCCCGATCATCCACCTCGGTCGGCCCTGGATCTTCTACTACCTGTTGCCGTATCCGAACCAGCGGCAGATCTGGCCGAACTTCCGTTCGCCGCTGCTGTGGGACGTGTTCGCGGTCTCGACGTACTTCACGGTGTCCGCGACGTTCTTCCTGCTCGGCATGATCCCCGACCTGGCCGCCACGCGCGACCAGACCACGGTGCCGTGGCGCAAGAAGCTCTACACGCTGATGGCCTTCGGCTGGCGCGGCACGGCGAACGAGTGGCGCCACTTCAGCAAGGCGTACCTCTACCTCGCCGCCCTCGCCACGCCGCTCGTGCTCTCGGTGCACTCCGTCGTGTCCTGGGACTTCGCCATGTCGATCGTGCCCGGTTGGCACACGACCATCTTCGCGCCCTACTTCGTCGCCGGCGCCATCTTTTCCGGCCTCGCGATGGTGATCACCATCATCGTCCCGATCCGGAAGATCTTCAACCTCGAGGCGTACTTCACGCCGCGCCACTTCGACGCCATGGCGAAGATGGTGCTCGTGACCGGCATGGTCGTGTTCTACGCGTACCTGACCGAGTTCTTCATGGCGTGGTACAGCTTCGAGACGCCGGAACGCGAGATCTTCCTGAACCGCGCGACCGGTGACTACTGGTGGGCCACGTGGATCATGCTGACGTGCAACGGCATCATCCCGATGCTGCTGTGGTCGAAGAAGGTACGCACCAACATTCCGGC
>DATHVW010000216.1:0-2661 GCA_035461085.1 Longimicrobiales bacterium
CAGCTGATGGTGCAGCGCGAACTGCTGACGGGCGCAGGGTTCGGCGTGCAGCAGGCGCGCTCCGCACTCGACGAGGCGCGCGACCGCCTGTCCAAGACCATCATCCGCGCACCGATGGACGGCATCATCACGCGCCTGAACGTCGAGGAAGGCTCCACGGCGATCGTCGGCACGATGAACAACCCGGGCAGCCTGCTGCTCACGGTGGCCGACCTGTCGGCCATGGAAGCGGTGGTGCACGTCGACGAGACGGACCTGCCCGAGATCAGCATCGGCGACAGCGCGTCCATCACCATCGACGCGTTCTCGCGCCAGAAGTTCACGGGCCGCGTCACGGAGATCGGCTACAGCGCCGTGCGCTCGCCGCTGCAGCAGGGTGCGCAGCCGTCGGCACAGGGCCAGGCGATCGATTACGAGATCGTCATCACGCTGGACTCGCCGCCGCCGGCGCTGCGTTCGGACCTGTCGGTATCGGCGGACATCGTCACGGCGATGCGGCAGAAGGTGCTGTCGATCCCGATCATCGCGCTGACCGTTCGCGAGCGGCCGCGCGGCGATGCCATCGACAACGAGGACGCCGAGGTCCGGTCGGTGGCCGACTCCGCCGCAGCCGGCAAGGGCGACGAAGAGGGCGTGTTCGTGGTGCGCGAGGGGAAGGCGCGCTTCGTCCCCGTCACGGTGGGCATCACGGGCCAGGAGCACTTCGAGGTGATCACGGGCGTGACGGAGAAGGATACCGTGGTGGCCGGCCCTTATGAGGCCATCCGCAGCCTGGAGGAGGGCAAGGCGGTGCGCTCGAATGCGGCCACGTCCACACCGCGACGCGGCACGGCCGCCGCCGCCACCACGACGGGCTCGTGATGTCGCAGCCTGTCATCCGGACCGAAGGCCTGGTCAAGGAATACGTGCTGGGCGCCGAGACCGTGCGCGCGCTGCGCGGCGTGGACATGGTGGTCGAGCGCAACGAGTACGTGGCGATCATGGGACCGTCCGGCTCCGGCAAGTCGACATTCATGAACCTGATCGGCTGCCTGGACACGCCCACGAAGGGCGAGTACTGGCTGGACGGTACCGCCGTGTCGAACCTGGAGGACGACGAGCTGGCCGCCATCCGCAACACGTACATCGGGTTCGTCTTCCAGACGTTCAACCTGCTGCCGCGCGCGAGCGCGCTGCACAACGTGGAGCTGCCGCTCATCTATGCGGGTGTGGGTCGCAGGGAGCGGCTGGAGCGGGCCACGGACACGCTGCAGAAGGTCGGCCTGGGGGACCGCATGTCCCACAAGCCGTCGGAGCTGTCGGGCGGACAGCGCCAGCGCGTGGCCGTCGCACGCGCGCTGGTGAACCGCCCTTCCCTGCTGCTCGCGGACGAGCCGACGGGCAACCTGGACAGCCGCACCAGCGAGGAGATCATGATGCTGTTCGCCGAGCTGCACGACGGCGGCCAGACGATCATGATCGTCACGCACGAGCACGACATCGCGGAGCATGCGCAGCGCGTGATCACGCTGCGTGACGGCGTCATCTCGTCGGACGTGATGAACGAGAACGTCGTGGCGCCGCATCCGGAAGGGCGGGTGCAGCCGGTATGAACCTGCGCGAAGGCGTGCGGCTGGCCCTGGGCCAGATCCTCGCACAGAAGCTGAAGAGCTTCTTCGCCGTGCTGGGCGTCATCATCGGCGTCATGTTCCTGATCACGGTGGTGAGCGTGGTCGAGGGCATGAACAAGTACATGGAAGAGGACGTGGCGGGCGTGATCTACGGCCTGAACACGCTGACGCTGAGCCGCGAGCCGGAGATCCAGATGTCGTCGGACCCGGACGTGTGGCGGGAGTACCGGCGGCGTCCGCGCATCACGTTCGACGATGCCGACGCGCTGCGCGCGGAACTGGACGTGCCGGCGATGGTTGCGGTGGAGAGCTTCAGCGGTGGCAACCTGGTGTCCGAGTACGGCGTCGAGATCCAGAACGTGTGGCTCACAGGTGCATCGGCGGACCTGTTCCGCATCCGGGACCTGGACGTGGAGCGGGGCCGCGCGTTCACAGCTCCCGAGGACCGTGCAGGGATGTCGGTGGTGGTGCTGGGATCGGATGCGGCCGAGGAGCTGTTCGGCAGCCTGGACCCGCTCGGCCGGGTGGTGAAGATCCGCAACATGCCGTTCCGCGTGATCGGCGTGCTGAAGAAGCAGGGCTCGCTGTTCGGCCAGTCGATGGACAACCGTGCGCTGGCGCCGGCACGCTCGCCGATGGGTCGGATGGTGAACCCGCAGGGTATCGTGGACCGCGTGCTGGTGAAGCCGTTCGCGGAAGAGGACATCGAGCGGGCTCGGCTCAGCATGGAGTCGATCATGCGCGTGCGCCACCGGCTGCGGCCGATCGAGCCGAACGACTTCGCGATCGAGACGGCCGAAGATTCGCTCGGCTTCTGGGACACGATCCGCAATGTCCTGCTGGTCGCGTTCCCTGCGCTGGTCTCGATCGGGCTGGTCGTCGGCGGCATCGTGATCATGAACATCATGCTCGTGTCGGTGGCCGAGCGTACCCGCGAGATCGGCGTGCGCAAGGCGCTCGGTGCGCGCCGCCGCGACATCAACCTCCAGATGCTGGTGGAGTCGGCCACGCTGTCCGGGCTGGGCGCGCTGATCGGCATCGGCATCGGTCT
>DATHVW010000217.1:0-4844 GCA_035461085.1 Longimicrobiales bacterium
TATGCGTGCGGCCTCACCGCCGCGGACGAGTTGTACTGCTGGGGGGCAGCGCCGCATCTCGCGGAGCCGACGCACATCCCGTCGAAGGTGGACGCGGTGCCGTTCACCGACTTCGCCGCAGGTGAGTACCACGCGTGCGGCCTCGATGCGGAGGGAGCGGCCTGGTGCTGGGGCGAGGGGGTGAACGGCGAGCTCGGGCGCGGCGACTCGCTCTCATCGATGGTGCCGATGAAGGTGGACGGCGACCGTCGCTTCACATCCGTCGCGGCGGGCTGGAGACGGACGTGCGCAATCGACGTGCAGGAGCGCGCGGTGTGCTGGGGCGTCGGCATTTACCAGGAACGCGTGCTCACGCCGCGCATTGTGAACGGAACCCGCGCATTCACCGCGCTCGCCGTGGGTCCGTACTACACGTGCGGCCTCACGGATGACGGCGCGGCGTACTGCTGGGGCTGGTCAGGATCGGGCGCCGTCGGCAGCGTCTTCGACATCGGTACCTGGCTGCTCTATCCGACGCGGGTCGATGCAGCCGAGGAGTGGGTGTCGATCTCCGCGGACGGAATCGGCGACCATACCTGCGCCATCACCGTGCAGGGCGAAGCCTGGTGCTGGGGCAGCAATCAGTACGGCCAGATCGGCGATGCGTCGCCGGGCGTCAACAGGCACATCCCGGTACGCGTGCACGATCCGCCGTCACTTCCTGGTGCGTCGCAAAATGATGCCTCGAAAGTCGTTCTGCCGACAGGGGCCGTTTTGCCACGCAACGAGACCCGCGCGCGAGACGCTGCCGCCCCGCCCGGTTAATTGCGACGCAATCGAACCCGCGGAGCACCTACATTGTGATTCCCATCGAACAGGTTGGTGGGATCATACTGCTGCCTGATCCGCGCGAGACGCTCACCCGTCGCACCCGGATACGCCTCGGCCACACGCGCATCGCTCTCCGCACCCATGAAGCCGATGTACGCACCTGGTGCGCTGTCCTCCAGATCGGCCGCCGCGGCCGCGGCCCACGCCGCGAACTCCGCGTGCTGCTCCGGCCGCTCGAACATCGCACCCGTCGTCGCGATGAAGTGACGATCGCGGTGGGCGAATGCCGTCGCGTCGGACGGCACGCGTGCGACCGCACCACCCAGCGGACGGAACTGCGCCATGCGCATCGGCGCGGTGCCCGTACGCAGGCGCTCGAACAGTCGCCCGGCCGCATCGACATCGAGCGACTCGATGAAGCGCGTGTGCAACGTGACCGCCGCGGGATGCGGCGCATCCGCGTGGCCGTCGTAGATCTCCGGATATCGCATCGGCCGCACGGCGTCGAGCAACGGTGTCGCCAGCGCGCGGAACGGCGCGATGACGCGCTCGCCCTCCGCGATGTCGCCCGCATACACGAGCGTCACCATCATCATCAGGGTGCCGTGCGCTTCCGCGGGAATGAACGGCATCGGCGGCGCCGGCATCACCCCGACGATCAGCGACAGCTCGTCCGGCGCTGTATACGCCTGCTCGAGCAGCGTGACCAGCGACTCCGGCGTCGCCGGCAGCAGCAGCATGCCGCCGAGCACGCGATCGACCGGCTCCAGTCGATATTCCAGCTGTGTGACGACGCCGAAACTGCCGCCGCCGCCGCGGATGGCCCAGTACAGATCGTCGTGCGACTCCGCGTCCGCACGCACGATCCGACCGTCCGCGGTGACGACTTCCGCGCCGATCAGGTGATCGATCGTCATGCCGTTCCTGCGATGCAGGAATCCGATGCCGCCCGCGAGCGTGATGCCGCTGATTCCGACCGATGGCGCATCGCCGAAACTCGTCGCGAGACCGTGCGCATTCGCCGCCGTCGTGTACTCACCCGCCGACAGTCCCGCACCGGCACGCGCCACACGTCGCTCGACGTCGATGTCCAGGCCGCGCAGTGAACGCATGTCGAGGACGATGCCGCCATCGCGCACGCCGTGGCACGCGAAGCTGTGCCCGCCGTTCCGCACCGACAGGCGACTGCCTGTGTCGCGCGCGATCGTCACGACCCGCGCCACATCGCCCGCATCCGCCGGTCGCACGACCACATCCGGCCGGCGATCGACACTCGTGAAGTAGACCGCACGACCGGCATCGTATCCGGCGTCACCCGCTACCAGAACCTCGCCTGCCACGGCACGCTGCAGCTCTGCCCGCACACCGTCGTTCATCGACTTTTCGACCGCCTGCATCACTCGCCTCCACCCGTTCGTTCCGTGCCCGTTTCCTCGCGCTGACGCTCCCTGAACGCGCGCGCCTTCACTACATTCCCGCAGTCACGACTGTCACACCAGCGACGCGGCCGGCCGGGGCCCGTGTCCACGAAGATCCAGCCGCACCCCGGACCACCACACTGGCCGAGCCGGTCGGCCAGGTCCGGCGTCGTGAGCAGTGACACCGCCGAGCGCAGAGGCGGCCACAACAAACCTTCCAGCTCCGCCTCCTCGCCCAGCCACACGACCTCCAGCCCCGCTTCACCCGGTGCCACCACCTCACGCCGGCGCAGCCGCGCCAGCTCCGCATTCAACAGCTCGACATCCTGCGCGCGCGGCGACCAGCCCAGCGCACTCGCGCGGAACAGCCGGTACAGCATCGCCCGCATCGTCCGCGCACGACGCATGACCGAACCGGCCCGCTTCGGCCGCTTCCGCGCCGCCCGCTCGAGCGATGTCGCCACGCGATCGCTCACCACGTCCTGGAGCCGCGACCATTCCACCAGGTCCGCGTACTCGAGCAGTCGCTCACCATTCGGCAGGTCCTGCCACCCGTCGCGATCCTGCGGATGCGGGATCCAGCCCGGCACCGTGTTCACGAAGTCGAGCGCCAGCCAGCCGCCGTTGAACCGCCGGAACGGCGGCCCGATATCCACGCGCGGCCGCGGATCCGCCGGCAACTCCAGACGCAGAGTACGCGGCTTGCGCCGGTGCGGTTTCCTGTCAGTTACGAGCTTCGTGGCCATATGGCGTCAATTCCGTCCCAGATTGCGTAACCGATATTACCGTAGTATAGGTTAGGACGATCGGGGCGACAACCGGGCCCGTCCGTGCGCGTGCACGGGCACGTGCGGGCGCCCCGACCATAGGTATGACGAACGGCACCGGCCGGATTCGACATCGTGGTGTGGGCGTGCGCGGACCGGCGTTTGGCGGGCGCCCGCCGTGCCGGAGGTTGCGAATCGTCCATTTCTCGACACTGGTCAGCCGGTTTGGACGATTGATGGCGGCATGAGCACCCAATCGTCCGGAGGCCCCAGCGGCCCGGACGATCGATGGAAAGTTGAGCGCCCTATAACCACCCAATCGTCCATTCGGCCAGCCGGTGCGCAGCAAATGGAAGATTGGCGACCGGGCGCCGCCCGCCCCGGTGGCGGCGCCCCACCCTCCCGGCGATCGGGCGCCGCCCGCCCCGGGTGGCGGCCTCAGCTCTCCCGGCGATCTGGCGCCGCCCGGCCGATGGCCCGCACTGTGAACGCACGTCATCGCGCCACGTGGAGGAGAAACAGCACCTATGGCCTGCCAGCACTGCACCGACGCGGAGTCGCTGTTCACCGCGCGCGCGGCGCGACGCGACCTGAAGCGGTACCGGCGGAAGGGCCCGACCGGCATCACGCGCGAGCTGCTGCACGCATTGCGGGAACAGGATGCCGGCACGGGCACGCTGCTGGACATCGGTGGCGGAGTCGGTGCGCTGCAGCACGAGCTGCTGCGAGCGGGCCTCGCGCACGCGGTGCACGTGGATGCGTCGCGGGCGTATCTGGAGGCGTCTGCGCTCGAGGCCGAGCGGCAGGGTCACGGCGATCGGATCGAGCAGCATCACGGCGACTTCGTCGAGCTCGCCGGCAGGATCGCTGCTGTCGATGTCGTCACGCTCGACCGCGTGGTCTGCTGCTATCCCGACATGCCCGCGCTCGTGCGCGCGTCGGCGGCAAAGGCGCAGCGTTTCTACGCGCTCACATTTCCTCGTGTACGCCGGCTCACGCGAACGGGGAAGAGCCTGGCCAATGCATGGTTCCGCGTGCGCGGGAGCTGTTTCCGGACGTACCTGCACCCGCCGGACGAGATCGAGGCGCAGGTCGAACGGAACGGCTTTCGGCGGGTCGCATCGGGCCGCACACTGCTCTGGCACGCCGCCGTCTATCGACGGGTGAGCGCCGGGTGAGATAAGATACTTCATTCCTGCGACGTTCCTGTTCACTCCCGAGCTGCGGAGATCACCATGCGAACGATCCGAACGCTGTGCGGCGCGGCATTCCTGGCCGTGACGCTGGCCGCACCGGCCGATGCGCTCCAGACGCTGCCCGCGAGCGGCGAGCAGGCCAATGATCGCCTCGCCGCGTCGCCGCGCCAGGCGGAGTGGGTAACGATCGCGGCAGGCGAGGACAGTGTGCGCGCGTGGGTGGTCTATCCGGAGCGGCGCGAGAACGCGCCGGTCGTCGTCGCGGTGCACGACAACCGCGGCATGTCGAACTGGATCCGCGCGGTCGCGGACCAGCTCGCGGCCGATGGCTTCATCGCGATCGCGCCCGACATGCTGTCGGCGCTGCCGGTACCGCGCCGGCCGGACGGCGAGTCGGATCCCGACAGTGTGCGCGCGATGATCGGCCAGGTCGATCAGGCCACGCGCGATCGCTTCGCCCAGGCGTTCGGCGAGTGGGGCACACGACTGCCCGGCGCGTCGGAGAAGTACGGCGTCGTCGGGTTCTGCTGGGGCGGCTCGACCGTGTTCGCGCACGCCGTGGCAGCGCCATCGTCGCTCGGCGCCGTCGTCGTCTACTACGGTGGGTCGCCCGCGCCTGAGCAACTGTCGAGCGTACGCGCGCCGATCCTCGG
>DATHVW010000218.1:0-5097 GCA_035461085.1 Longimicrobiales bacterium
ACACACCGCCAGCCTGGTCGACGCCCCCTCGGCGCCTCGTCAGGCCTGACCCTCCCGGCCGAGCGCGAGCGCGGCCGCCTCGCTGCTGGCGATTACCGGGACGAACTCGAACTCGACGAGATCGTCCCACTGCGCGGCCCACTCCCGCAACAGCGCCGGGTCATCGGTCCGCATCACCTGAAAGCACCGCTCGAGATTCGACTCGACCCAGCTGCTCACGTATTCCAGTCCGCCCGGCAGCATTCGTCCCTGGTCGCGGGCGCGCTCGTAAACGGCCCGGGCGTTCCGATCTCTGAACCGCTCGACGACCATGTAGTGCATGCGTGGCGATCCTGTGGACAGGGGAAGCGATGATGCAGTACTCATAACTTCGGCGATGGCGGCTTTCTTCGTCACTCGCCTCGCGCAGCGAGCCCGACTCCGCTACAGCTCGTACCTCATGAAGACCAGCCAGCCCCGCACATCCTCCGGCAGCTCGTAGTAGGGCTCGGTCTGCTGGAACCCGAGCCGGCGGTAGAGCCGCTGCGCCTCCTCCTGGCGGATGCTCGTGTCGAGCACCATCGAACTGTAGCCCAGCCGCCGGGCTTCCTCGAGCACGGCTTCCGCGAGCGCGCGGCCCACACCTCCGCCCTGCATGTCCGGGTAGACGAACATGCGCTTCATCTCGCACGTGTACCGGTCGATCCCGCGCAACGCCACACAGCCGGCTGGTTCGGCGTCCCGGGTGGCCAGCAGCAGCTGGCCGTCGGGAGGCGCGTACTTGCCGGGCAGCGACGCGAGCTCGGCCTCGAACGCGGCCCCATCGAAGTAGCGATCGATCAGTCGCGCGTCGTCGCGATGCCGATCATAATGCCAGTCGACGAAAGCGCGCAGCAACGCCCGTACCTGGTCCAGATCTGCGCTCGTGGCCGGAACCTGCACTACCAGCGACATGCCGGACTCCCCCCGGTTTGCCAGGTGAGTTGACGCTGGCGCCCGCGGGGGCGCCGGCCCGATGAACGGTCAGACGGCACGGCTGGCACCCGCGGGCTCTCCGGTGAGACCCTCGGCGCGGGTCATGAGCTCGTGCAGGCGATGCACGAACCGCCCCACGGGGGCCCCATCGGTGACCGCATGGTCGAACACCACCGTCAGGGCGAGCACGTGCGCCTTCTGCGTCGCGGTACCGCGCTGCGCCACCCCGCCTACACTCACGGCGAGGGGGTGCAGGGACGTCGGAATTCCCCAGCTGAGAACGCCCGGCGCAGCCGCCCCCGCGGAGGTCACCACCACCGTGCCCATGGTTCGCTTGATCCGGGTCGGACTCCGCAGCAGCCAGCGCCAGAACAGCAGATCTCGAAGCCAGGCCGGGAGCCGGAAGAACATTGACTGCACCCACGGCGGCGGCGCACGCTCGATGGACGACGAGCCCGGTGAGACCTGCGCTTCCTGGGCCTTCCGGATCTCGTCGTGGATTTGCGGCGCGCTCTTCTGCTCCGCCCGCCGGATCACTACCGGCATGGGCAGGGTCTCCTGCCCGCCCTCACCGATCGCCCGCTCCACCAGCACGGCGACGTCCACCTCGTCGAAGAGGACCAGCTGCCGCTTGCCGCGGCGCAGCGAATGCACGCGCGGGTGTTCCGCGGCGGCCCGGGCGACACAGCTCACCACCCAGGCGGTGAAGCTCAACCCCTGTCCAGTGCGGCGCCGGAGTTCGCGGATCGCGCTGCGCGCGGCCGTAACGTCGACTTCGAGCAGGATCGGGATCTGCAGGCGAGTCCTGGCCCAGCGGAGCGTGTCGAGCGTGGCATTCCGCTCGGGACGGAAGGGCACCACGTGGTAGGGTCCAACCTGATCCGTGCTCCAGGCCATGCTCATCTCGCACCACCCTCAGAATGCCACGGCGGCTACGGCGAATCCGGCGCTGCAGCGGGGCACACGGGACTGCCCTTGTCGAAGACGACACGCCACTGGCCGGACGATTCCCGGCGCCAGATCGAGTTGAATCGACCGACGACATCGCCGGTGGGGCCGTACACGGGACCCGTGCTGAGCGCGAGCGATCCCGACTCGAGGACTTCGACGAGGTCCGGCTCCCAGGAGAAGGGGGCGGGCCCGTCGAAGAACGGTCGCCACGCCGCTGCGACGGCGTGCTTTCCGCGCGCCGGCGTCTCCCCCGTGAAGAAGACCGCTTCCTCGGAGAGAAAGGAAGTGAAGGCCGCGTGGTCGCGATCCGCCATGGTGCTGGCGAACGAACGTTCCGCAGCCATGACCTGCTCCTGCAGTGACCCGTAGTGCCCGCGTGCCCCGGACGAGGCGCAGCCGGCCGCGGCGGCTGCCGCGACGATCAGGAAGAGCGATGGGCGCATGATGGATATCGATGAGAGTTTCGTCATGGTCACGACCCGGGTTTGCTATCGGCCGATTCGGCTCCGGCGACAGGTGCTCGTGGCGTCTTCTCGAACGACACCCAGAGGGCTCGATGCCTCTGGACCCGCAGCATGCTGCCGGCCGGAAGCCGGAGCTCGCGACCGTGCGACCGGACGGGATGCGAGAGGAGCTGGCTGAGCTTCGTCTCGGTCGCAAACACGCCCGTGGGCTCGAGCACTCTCTCGATCTCCGCTATTGCCCGCTCCACCCCGCTGATGTGATAGCACGTGCCGAAGTCCACCACGGCATCGAAGTGTGCGTCCGGAAACGGCAGCCTGCGAACGTCGCCCTGAATCAGCGTCACCCCCTTGCCGAGCCCACGGGTCCGTAACCGCGCCGACGCGAGTGCGGCACCGTCAATGTCCAGGCCGATCAGCATGTCCGGTGCGCATAACCGATGCAGGACCGGCAGTGCGATTCCAGCCCCGCAGCCGATCTCGATGATCCGTGAGCAACCGGCGAGACCGAGGGCCCGCACGAACAGCGGCAGCTCCAGCCTCTCCTGCCGCGCGTTGCGGCTCTCCTTCTGCGGAAAAGGCCGGTACAGGGTCTCCCTTGTCACGATATCCTGCCCCTGCCTGCTCAACTCTTTGACCACGGGCGACACACCGTGTATTTCGTGCGATGATGGGAATCAAATGGCCAGCGTGCCGGCGCCGACCAGCACCGGGAGTTCGCGTTCTCGCCGGATCAGCTCGGCTTCCGAGTGCTCAGCGCAACGCAGGGATCGTATCCTCAGCGCTTCGCTATCGGGATCACGAGCTTCAGTCCGGACCAGGTATCATCGACGGCGCAGACCTTCACGTCCACGAGGCCCGCCTTCAGAGCCGAGGTTCTGATCACGTCCTCCGACAGGTCAGTGGCCAGGCCGGAAGCGCGCTTCGGCCAGGAAATCCAGATCATGCCGTCCGGCCGAACGAGCTCGCGGTATTTCTCGAGCTTCGCCTCGAGTCCCGAGGCGCTCCGGACGAACGCGTGCACGGCATCCACCGATGCTGACCCGCGGGCCAGCAGCACGATTCCCTCCGGGAGGTCACGGACCAGCTCGTCATAGGGTAGTGGACAGCCCTGGACCAGGACGCGCATCCCGACCTTCAGGCCGAGCTTCTTCACGAGCGGCGTGCCGGAGTAGCCCGGGCTCATTGGGGGTTCATGTAACCGTGCCCGCTCGATGCCGCCTCACTCGAAACTGGTGCTGTCCCGCTCGGCGCCGGGGCCGTGGCCGGCATACCCCGCGATCGCGTGCAGCAATGCTCCCCAGAAGGACCACACGATACCCATTCGCACCATGGGACGCTCGACATCGCCCAGCGGCGTTTCCCGGAAGAACCCGTAGGCGAAGAGGGCCAGGGCACCGACCATGAGGAACGATCCCGCCAGCTGGAGGATCACACCGGGCCGGGAGCGCACTACCCGCACGTAGCCGCCGAGCGTGACGTTCAGCAGAGCCGAGAAGAGGATGTAGATGTGCGCCGATCGATACAGCGCGCGCGGCGCATCGGCCATACCACGCAGGTGGTCGAGCCGGCGGTCCATGAACAGCCCGGTCGCCAGGAAGAGCAGGATGCCGAAGGCGCCGACGGCCAGGTGGAGCCACGCGATCGGGAGCTGCCGGCGGACACGCTCGTAGTTCATGATGCGTCCGACATTGGGGTGCAAGGCATGATCTGCGCCCGCCCGGGCCGCCCGCGGCGTGAACCTCGCGCAGCGCTGCGTTGACCGTCACGCAGCGCCGCGCTCCTGCTCTGCGAAATCCTCATCGGTGCAGTCCGGCTCCACGTCGTACCCGAGATAGTAGTAGTACTGCCACAGGCGCCGGCCCCTGAGCGGCTCGCCGGACCATACGCTGAGGTGAACCCCTTCGGAGCTCGTGCATGCCCGGAAGGACTCGGGCACGCCATCGCCGTCCAGGTCGGGATGCGTTGCGATCGCATCGCCCTCGAGGATGGCAATGCCCAGGTCCCCGGGCTCCCACGACGCCTCCAGACGATGGAACGTCGCATCCTCACCGGAAACGTCCCCCGGGCACGAGGCGAGCTCGGGGCCCACGCTGGCGACGATGACGCGCCCGGTGAGCGGGAGCACCACGGCAACCCGGCTCCGAGCCGGCGCGGCGCGCGCCGGCACGCGCATGCAGACAACTTCGTCGCTCCATGCAACGACTCCGAAGACCGCATCCCAGTCGACGGGGTGTGCGACGGGCGCGGGCCCATCGGCCTCCGCTCCGCCGCTTTCCGCCGTACCGCACGCGCCGGCGAAACAGGCGCAGAACGCGAGCACTGCCAGGCATCTCATGGGCGCGCCCCCTCGGTGCCACAGCACCCGGCTCGGTTGCCGCATCCGGGACTCCGAAGAGCCACCCATCCCATGATCGCCGCCATGACCACGGCCCACAGCGACCATTGCAGGACCGTGGCCCATCCCGGGTAGCCTGTCTGCATTGCTGGCTAGCTCCTCCCGCCGGTGTTATCGCTTTGCGAGGCGCCCGTGACGATCCCGTCGCGAGCGGCGTGCGTTCGATGCTGTGGTGCGCTGCTCGATCAGCCGGACGGATCGTGGATCCGGGCACCACCAGATCCGCATGCCTCGCCTGTACCGGACGATCATTGCGCTCCCGACGTTGCGATCCGCAGCGTCTCCACGATCAGCGACGTGGCCGCTTCCCGAAACCTTCCCTCCGGATCGCAG
>DATHVW010000219.1:0-3808 GCA_035461085.1 Longimicrobiales bacterium
CATTCAGTCACGGCGATGAGCGCCACTGGCCGGTCCCGGGTCTACGCCCCGGGCCCTGGCGCGCGCACCCTCACACCCGGGCACGGAGACTTGATCAACCGTCTTGTGGAGCAGCTCGATAATCCGCGCCGGCACCTGACCTTCCTGGTCGGTGTTCTGGCGCTGGTGTTCGTGCTGACGGCGGTGGTGGCGTGGCGGGGGAGCGCAGCGGAGCGTGACCGGGCGGAGCTGGCGCGCAGGACGCTGGACGAGACGGCGCAGATGGCACTGAAGGACTGGAGCCTGCTGTACAACACGTATGTCGGGTCGCTCATTCCGCACGTCGCGCCGCACGTAATGAAGCCGCAGCTCGCATTGAACGAGTTGCGCGAAGCGGTGGCGGTATCGGAGATCTGCAAAATATGCAGTCCGGGAGAGCGAATCCCATCGACCTTCAGCGTCGATCCGGTCACCGGTGAGGTGAAGTGGTCGGGGGACCCGGTCGATGCGCGGTTGGGGCCTGCGGTGCTGGCGCGCGTGGCGACGGACGAACTTCCGAAGTTTCACGAAACGCTCCGGGCTGGCCTCTACTTCATCGGCATTGACACGACGTACGTGAGCGCCCTGGTGTTCGTGAGCTCCGAGGGTGAGGCGGGCGGGGAGCGCATCATCGGCCTGGTGCTCGATCGCGCCACGTCGCTCGATATGCTCGCATATGCGGCGACACAGGCGCGGCTCCTCCAGACATCGACGGTGCCGGGGGCGACGGCGGACGAGTTGTTCGCGCGATCCGCATATGTCGGTGATACACAGTTGTTCGGTACTGGGTCGAGCGAAGCGTACCAGCGGGCCCCGGTAAAGGCGCCGGTATACGGTTTGACGCTTGCGGTCGGGCCGCAGCCCGGGGCGGTGGGTCTGTTGCAGTTCGGGGCGGATCCGATGGCGGAGCGTCTGACGATGATCATGCTGATGCTGGTGATCGGCGCACTGCTGGCTATGGCGCTGCTTCAGGTGCGGCGGGAGGCGGAGCTCACGCGGCTGCGTGCGGACTTCGTGTCGGGTGTTTCGCACGAGCTGCGGACACCGCTGGCGCAGATCCGGATGTTCACGGAGACGCTGCTGCTCGGGCGAGTGCGCTCGGACGTGGAGCGGCGGCGGTCGCTGGAGATCATCGACCAGGAGGCGCGCCGTCTGGCGCATCTGGTGGAGAACGTGCTGCTGTTCTCGAAGACGGAGGGCGGTCGCCGTGCGCGTGTGGCGCCCGAGCCGACGCAGTTCGCGGAGGAAGTGCGGCATGCCGTGGAGAGCTTCACTCTGCTGAGCCGTAACCGCGAAGTGGAGCTGCGGACGGAGCTGCAGGAGAACATCACGGTCGAAGTGGACCGGATGGCGCTGCGGCAGATCCTGATCAATCTGGTGGACAACGCGCTGAAGTACGGTCCGGCGGGGCAGCGGATCACGGTCGGCGCGGCGCTGTTCGACGACGTGGCCCGTCTGTGGGTGGATGACGAGGGGACGGGGATCCCGGTGGAGGAGCGATCGCGGGTGTTCGAGTCGTTCTATCGTCTGCCGCGTGACATCGATTCGCGTGTGACGGGCAGCGGAATTGGTCTGGCCGTGGTGCGCGAGCTGGCGCGGCTGCACGGTGGTGATGCGTGGGCCGAGGCCGCACCGGGTCGCGGTGCGCGCATTGTCGTGGAGTTCCCTGATGCATACGTTCGCAGCGATCAGGCGGGTGATTTCGCAGCCGCATCGTAGTTCGGACGTGCCAGGGATGTAATGCGCCGCATACTCATCGTCGAAGACAACCCGGACCTGGCGTTCGGCCTCCGCAACAACCTGGAGATCGAGGGCTACGACATATCCGTAGCCGAGGACGGCCTGGCCGGCCTGCGTGAAGCCCGGTCCAGCCACCCCGATCTGATCATCCTCGACCTGATGATGCCTGGCCTGGACGGATACCGCGTGCTGCGGACGCTCCGGGACGAGGGTAACAGCACGCCCGTGCTGATCCTGTCGGCCAAAGGCGAGGAAGCGGACAAGGTGCGGGGCTTCCGGATGGGTGCGGACGACTTCGTGACGAAGCCGTTCAGCCTGCTGGAGCTGCTGGCGCGCGTGGAGGCGCTGCTGCGCCGTGCGTCGCAGGACGACCGCGCATCCGCCCCACAGACATACCAGTTCGGTGACGTACGCATCGATCCGGCGGCGCGGCGCGTGACGCGACGGGGCGAAGCTGTCGAGCTGACGGACCGGGAATTCTCGTTGCTGATGGCGCTGGCCGGTCGGGGCGGTGCCGTGGCCAGCCGTCAGGATCTGCTGCTGGAAGTGTGGGGTCACCGCGGGACCGTGCTCAGCCGTACGGTGGACACGCACGTGGCGGAGCTGCGTCGCAAGCTGGAGGACGATCCCGCCGCGCCCCGGCATCTGGTCACGGTGAGAAAGCGGGGCTACCGGCTGCAGGCATGAGCAACTTCACACGCTCCTGACATTTCCCCACGAGTTCCTGACATACTTCTGACGTTCCGCTGACCCGCCTGCCGCGCCCGCCGATTAGCTTGGAATCATGGCTGACACAGGGAGGCGTGGAATGTTCGACCAGCTGCTGGGATGGCGCCGCAGGGCTGCCGGGACAGTGCAGCCGGACGCGAAGCTGCGCCCGTCACGTGACGTGCTGGTGGCGGAGCGAGACGGCGTCGCGGTCCTGCTGGACCTCAGGCGATCGGTGTACCTCGGCCTCGATGAGGTCGGCACGGTGGCGTGGCGCGAGATCGAGAGCGGCGGCAGCGCCGCATCAGCGACGCGTCGCGTCTGCGAGCAGTACGACGCTCCGGCCGATCTCGTGCAGGCGGACATCCAGAAGTTCATCACCGATCTGCGCCGCCGCCGCCTGGTGGTGACCGCATGAATACGCAGCGTCCACCCGGCGTGCTGTCCTGCCTGGCCACTCTCCTGTGCGTGGATGTGCTTTCGCGCGTGATCGGCCTGCGCCGCACGCTGGCATTACTGCGTCGCGTGACACCGGCGACGGCTGCCCGGTCCGGTCAGGACGAGCTGATCGACGCGACGGCTCACCGCGTATCGCTGGCGGCGGCGTTCTATCCGCGCCGCGCCCTCTGTCTCGAGCAGTCCCTCACGCTTTTCGTACTGCTGCGCCGGCGCGGTGTCGCTGCCGAACTGCGTCTCGGTGTGCAGCCGCGCCCGTTCTACGCGCACGCCTGGGTCGAAGCGGGGGGCAGGCCGGTCAGCGAATCTGAGAACCTGCCGCTCACGTTCGCCGCCTTCCCCAGCCTCGGAGTCTGATCATGTACGTATGCGCACTACGGCCGCGCGGCGAAGCGCTGTCGAAGGCGGACGTCTTCGGATACATCACGCGGCTCAGGCGGGATGGCGCGTCGCTTCACTCGATCGTCGAGGGACCGTTCGCCGCGGTGGCCGTGGAACGGCCGGGGCAGCATCGGAAGCTGCTCGGGCGGTTCGGCGGCCTGATCGGCGCTGGGGATGTGCGGCTCGACAACCGCTCGGACGTGGCCAGTCTCGCCGGCGTGGGCGTGCAGGCACATACCGACCTGGAGCTGGTGCTGGCGGCCATCGACCGCAGGGGCGAGGGCGTCATACCACAGCTGCTGGGTGACTTCGCCTTCGTCTGCTGGGACGCGCGTGCGCAGAAGCTGCTCGCGGTGCGCGACGCATTCGGCGTGCGGCCGCTGTACCGTCGTGCCGCACCAGGCCTTCAGCTGTTCTCGTCAGACATCGAGCCGCTGCGCGTCGGCGAGAACTACGACCTCGAATACATCGCCGACTTCCTGAGCGGTCAGACGGCAGGGCTGGA
>DATHVW010000220.1:0-1690 GCA_035461085.1 Longimicrobiales bacterium
ATTCGGCGCGCTCGTTCGGCCGGAGGACTACACCGAGATGCGTCACGATCAGCAGCTCGCAATGGCGCGCGCGATGAACGTATTCGACGCGATCGAGCAGGACTGGGCACGCCTCACCGGACGATCGTGGCCGGCACTCGAAGCGTACCGTGCCGACGACGCGGACCTGCTCCTGATCACGTCGGGCACCATCACGTCCACGGCGCGCGACGTCATCGACGAGCGGCGCGCGGCCGGCGACCGCATAGGGCTCGTGAAAATGAAGATGTTCCGGCCGTTCCCGACCGCCGCACTGCGCATGGCCCTGCGCGGTGTTCGACGCGTGGCCGTGCTCGACCGCAACGTCTCGCCCGGCCACGGCGGCATCTTCGCGGAGGAGATCCGCTCCGCGCTCTACGACATGCCGCTCGATGACCGGCCCATGCTGTTCGGATACGTTCTCGGCCTCGGCGGTCGTGATGTTACGCCGGCCGTCATCAATGACGTGATCGACCGCACGCGCGCAGCGGTGTCACCGGAGCGCGAGGACCTCTGGGTGGGGGTGAAGTCATGACGCAGATCATGATCAGGGACACCGTCCCGCGGCGCGAGCTGCTCGACTCGGGACATCTGGCCTGTCCCGGCTGCGGCGCGCCGCTCGCCATGCGCATGGTCCTCAAGGAGCTCGGCGAGAAGACCATCGTCGTGCTGCCCGCGTGCTGCTGGAGCATTATCGCAGGGCCGTATCCGCAGTCGTCGCTGCACGTGCCGCTCTACCACACCGCGTTCGCGACCGGCGCGGCCGTGGCGTCGGGCGTGCGCGCCGCGCTCGTCGCCCGCGGCGATACCGACACGAACGTCATGGTGTGGGCCGGTGACGGCGGTACATTCGACATCGGCCTCCAGGCACTGTCCGGCGCCGCCGAGCGCAACGAGGACTTCATCTACGTCTGCTATGACAACGAGGCGTACATGAATACCGGCATCCAGCGCTCGTCCGCGACGCCGTGGGGCGCCTGGACCACGACTACGCCGGCGATGCAGCCGCAGTCCACCCGCAAGAAGGACATCCTCGCGATCATGGCCGCGCACCGCATCCCCTACGCCGCGACCGCTTCGATCTCGCACCCCACCGACCTGCTCGCGAAGGTGCGCCGCGCAATGACGATGCGCGGCACGCGGTTCCTGCACATCCTCTCACCGTGCCCACCCGGATGGAAGTACTCCGACGAGCGCACGATCGAACTGGGCCGCATGGCGGTGCGCAACCGTGTTTTCCCGCTGCTCGAGGTCGAGAACGGCGTCGACTGGCGCTTCACGGCGGACCACCCCGGTGATCCGATCGACGAATACGTCCGCACGCAGGGCCGCTTCCGGCACATGGACGACCAGGCCATCCAGCACGCCCAGGCGGATGTCGATGCGCGCTGGGCGTGGCTGTGCCGGCAGGTCGGCGAGGCAGGCTGAGAGGTCGTCGCGGCGCTCGGCGTGGGCAGGGATGAGGGGTTGGGGAAGGGGTGTTAACAGATTCAATCGCGGAGGGCGCGGAGAATCTAGAGGGCGGGGAGGATCATCGACCAGACAAGATTATGACGCACCGATCTGGTGAACGGTCGATCCATCTCCGCGCCCTCCTCACCCTCCGCGCCCTCCGCGATTGATTCCGTTAAAGAAGGCAGCCACGCCGCGAAGCACGCCCAAAAGCCTCCGC
>DATHVW010000221.1:0-2225 GCA_035461085.1 Longimicrobiales bacterium
CCTCTCGCTGGTTCCCGGGACCACGACGGACGCCTATGCCTACAACGGCAGCGTGCCCGGGCCGACGCTGGAGCTGCGCGAGGGGGACCGGGTCCGGATCCACTTCCGTAACGAGCTGCCCGAGCCCACCACGGTGCACTGGCACGGGCTGCACCTGCCCTTCGACGCGGACGGCAGTCCGTTCCATCCGGTGCCGCCGGGCGGCACCCACGACTACGTCTTCACGGTCCAGCCGGGGACCGCTGGTACCTACTGGTACCACCCGCATCCCCACCATGCCACCGGCCCACAGGTCGCACGCGGGCTCTACGGCGCGATCATAGTACGCGCCCCGAACGACCCGCTGCCCGCCGCGCTCACCGAACAGCTGCTGATCCTCTCGGATAACCGGTTTCGGCCGGATGGCTCGGTAGACCTGCCGGAGCCGCACTCGCACCAGGCCAGGGTGGATGCCGAGAATGGCCGGGAAGGCGATGTCGTCTTCGTGAACGGCCGGATCCTGCCGGAGCTCACCGTCCGCAGCGGCGAGGTTCAGCGCTGGCGGGTCGTCAACGCGTCGGCCGCGCGCATATACCGGCTCGCGCTCGAGGGACACACCCTGCTGCACGTCGGCAGCGACGGGGGGCTCTTCGAGCACCCGGTTGAAGTGGAGGAGATCCTGCTCGCTCCCGGCGAGCGGGTCGAGCTCCTCGTGCGGGCGTCGCACGCCCCCGGCTCCCACACGGCGCTGCTCGCGCTGCCTTACAACCGCTACATCCCGCAGACCCGCCCGGCGGACTGGGAGCGCCGCCGCGAGCTGCTGTCGGTGCGCTATGGCGACGCGCCACCGCTCGCGCCCGCGGCGCTCCCCACGGTCCTGCGCCACGTCCCGCCGCTCGATACCACGCAGGTGAGCGCGACCCGCCTCATGGTGCTCACCCAGGGCATGATCAATGGCCGGCTGATGGACATGGAGCGCGTCGATGTGGCGGCGCCCCTGGGCGCGACCGAGATCTGGGAGGTCGAGAACCTGGTCGGCATGGACCACCCGTTCCACCTGCACGGCTTCCGCTTCCAGGTGCTCGACAGGAACGGCATCCCCGAGCCCTTCCCCAGCTGGAAGGACGTCGTCAACGTGCCCCGGCACCAGAGCGCCCGGTTCATCGTGCGCTACGACGAGTTTCCCGGAAAATGGATGTTCCACTGCCACATCCTGGATCATGAGGATCACGGGATGATGGGTGTTCTCGAGGTTCACTGAGGAGGCGAGATGACGGGTCGTTCGATTGGCCGTCCGATTACCGCGCGTAGCGTGCTGTCCGTCCTGGTCGTTACCGCCATTGCCGCGCCCGTCGCCGCTCTGGCCATCCGCGCTGAGCCGGCCGCGCCGCCCCCCGCTGCCGCGCCCGCCGACACCAGCCTGGAGCGCATTCTGCGCGGGCGTCAGCTGGTGGCCACCCATGGCTGCGGTGATTGCCACGGAGGCTACTCCAACCCGAACGCCCCCCACTACCTTGCCGGCGCCATGACGCCGGAGCAGGAGTTCCAGATCGGGCCCTTCAAGGTGCTGCCCAGGAACATCACGCCCGACAACGCCACCGGTATCGGCCGGTTCACGGAGCGGCAGATCTTCAACGCGCTGCGCTATGGCTTGCGTCCCGGTGAGACCCCCGACGTCGAGATCACGTCGCATACTCCGGGCGAGGGCAACTTCCCGGCGAATCCGAAATACCTCGCGGTGCCCATGCCGTGGCCCGCATTCCGTCATCTGACCGATCAGCACTTGCAGGACATTGCCGCCTACCTGAAGCGCGGGGTCCGGCCCGTCACCCACCGCGTCCCGGACAGCGAGGGCCCCCCGGACTTCTGGGCAGGGGAGTACACCGCCGAGAAGTACGGCACCTACCCGCTCCCCGAATTCCCCGCCGCTCAGGAACCCGCCGCCCCCTGACCCCTCGCGTCCACCCCGCGAGCGCTGCGGACGAGCTCGGGTGAGCTGAAGCCGGGCCGGCGCGAGTACACCACTCGTGCCGGCTGCCCCGGCCACGGTGTTCTCCCGAGCCCCGCTCCTCCCGCCCTTGACGCCCATCCTGACCTCCGATATCATCCCCGTCTGTCCCGGATCGGCGCACGCGTCGCTGCCGCGCCGGGTACCCCAGTGGGAGCATTAGATACGGCAGCCTGCCGTGCGATTACCACCGGGGAGGGCAGTGCAGAGGCGGGCTCGAACCTTCCTGCGGAGCTGC
>DATHVW010000222.1:0-7748 GCA_035461085.1 Longimicrobiales bacterium
GTTCGACTTCACGGACCCGGACAACCCGGTGGAGATCGCGTTCTTCGACCGAGGCCCGGTGGACGCCGAGCGGCTGGTGGTGGGCGGCTCCTGGGGCGCGTACTGGTACAACGGTCACATCTACTCGTCCGAGCTGTCACGCGGCCTCGACGTGTTCGAGCTCACGCCGAACGTCCACCTGTCGCAGAACGAGATCGATGCGGCGAAGCTCATCCGCATGGAGGAGTACAACCCGCAGATGCAGCCGCAGCTCGTATGGCCGGCCGCGTTCCCCGTCGTGCGCTCGTACCTCGATCAGCTCGTGCGCAACAACGGTCTGCCCGAGGCCCGTACGACCGCGATCGCCGCCGCCATCGATGCCGCCGAGCGCGCCACCGGCACCGCACGCCGCGACCAGCTGAACCAGCTCGCCACGCAGCTCGATGCCGACGCCGCAAACGCCACCGACGCCGCGCGCGTGCGCGCCATGGCGGAGGCCGTCCGGGCGCTGGCCGGAGCTTAACGGATAACGAAACGGGATCGGGATCGGGATCGGGATCGGGAGCGCGTTCGTGTCCGGCTCGCGGGTTTGAAGTTCCCGATCCCGCCCGACAACGATCCCGATCCCGCTTTCGTTCAAAGGAGCTGTCGAATGTCGAGAGGAAATGATCTGATTCCCGAGTTCGACCAGGAGATGACCGCCACCCGTCGCGTCATCGAACGAGTGCCCGATGACAAGCCGGACTGGAAGCCGCATCCGAAGTCGTTCTCGATCGCACATCTCGCGCAGCTCGTGGCGTGGATGCCCGGCTGGATCGCGCAGACGCTCGAGCACCCGTCACTCGACCTCACCAGGGCCGGCGGCTACAGCAACGAGGGCACGGCGGCACTGCTTGCGATGTTCGACGACAACGTCCGCGCCGCGCGTGCTGCTCTCCAGGCGTCGAAGGATGAGGACTGGGACGCGGACTGGTCACTGAAGATGGGCGACAAGGTGCTCATGACCATGCCGCGAAGCGCCGTCATCCGACAGCACATCAGCCACCTCAGCCACCACCGTGGCCAGCTGACCGTCTACCTGCGTCTGCTCGACGTGCCGGTACCATCGATCTACGGACCGACCGCCGACGAGGGCTGGGGCAGCTGACGGCCTCGGGGCCGGTAGTCGCGATCGGTGGTGGCGCGGTAAGTGGGAGGCGAGACCTCGAGGCCTCGATTTAGGGGCGAGCCGCACCAGCCGCGAAGCCGCGCGCCCAGCGGAGATGCCTCGGAGTCAGCCGCGAGGCCTCGAACCTACCATGTCGCGACGTCCTCCGTGCGCAATGGAGGATTGAGCGCGCTATGCGCGCGCAATATTCCACTGGACGCGAGCGACGCCGGTGCGATGGAAACTCGAGTGCGCCATGCGCACCGAATGCTCCATGCGCCGGAATTCCCGCCACCGAATGGAAGGTTGAAGGCACCGCGCCAGGCGCCTCACCGCACATCCGGATATGCAGGACTCCCGTCGGATATCAGTTCCGCTAGCCGCGTCTGAGTGCGTTCATGATCCGCACCGACTCGGGCACTGAGCCGGGATGACGCGACTCTTCGCGACGCCAGTCGTGCTGCGTGTCCCACGCCTTCCGGTTGTACAGCAGGAATGCACCGTAGGGCACACGTCCGACCAGCGACTCGCAGCGCGCCGGCGGCGGCTGCTGCCAGGGCGGCCGGTTCACGTACCAGATCCGTCATTCGCCGGCATCGTGTCATCATAAGGACAGATGCACAGGGTGTTCCCGGGTTACTCCCAGCCCGCCTGCGGCAGCCCCGGCGTGATCCTCAACGCATTCGCGTAATACAGCTTCCGCAGCACGTCGTCCGGCAGATCGATGCCGTACAGCTTCCAGAACGCGTGATACGGCCGGTAGTAGTCGAAGTAGTCATCGGCCGTCTCGAACACGCGCCAGAAGTACGGATACTCCTCCGGCTGAAACGAGTCCTTGCCGAACAGGATGCGGTCCTGGTAGCGGATGAAGAAGTCGCGCGCGGTGCGCGGCTGGCGACCGATGTCGTACAGCACCGCGCCGACTTCGGTGTGCACGTTCGGCAGCTCGTCGAGCAGTTTGCCGAGCGTGGCGAGGTCGTTCGCCTGCCAGCCCATGTGCGCTGTGACGAACGTGGTGTTCGGATGGCGGCGGAACAGGTTGTCGCGCTCCTGCGCGAGCTGCTCGAAGCTCGGGTAGCGGTCCTGCGGGTAGCGCCGGTTGGGAAACAGCGCCAGCTCCAGCCACCGCTCGTTCGTGTAGTCGAGCTCCTCGAAGAACTCCTGCGGGTCGGCCGTATGGATGAACACCGGAATGCGCAGTCGCGCGGCGGCACGCCAGATCGGGTCCAGCTCCGGATCGTCAATGCGCAGGCGCGAGCCGTCCGGCTTCCGTGTGGACAGGCCGAACCCCTTCGAGATCTCACCGATGCCGACCGCGCCCGCCGCTACGTCCGCTTCCAGCTGCTGTACCGCGCGCTGCACCCAGCCGGGCTCGAGGTCGCCGAACTCGATGCCGGTGAACACGCGCACGCGATCGCGCATCGCCGGGGACGCGCGTATGCCCGCGAGCACCTGGCGCAGCCGGTCACCGCGCATGTTGCTCGCCGCGATCATCACGCGCAGGCCGATCTCGTCCATCGCCGCGCCGAGGCGGGCGAGTCCTTCAGGGCTGCCGTCCAGGCCCGGGGGATGGCCATGGAAGTCGATCGCCGGATACTTCGGCTTCGGTACCAGATGCTCCGTCGTGATCAGCGTCGACTCGGGTCGGTAATCGACGATGCTCGGCGGCTCGATCTGCGGCGGCTGGCATGTTCGCGGCCGCACTTCCGTCATCCCGGCGGGGCACTGCTCGCCCTCCCCGATCGTGACCGCACCCGCACGCTGCGCGTGTGCAGAGGCGGGAGCATGCAGGAGGACAATCGCGGCGATGCCGCCGAGCAGGGCAGTGCGGTGCATGGTACTCTCCGGGAGGCGGGGCGTTTCCGGAAATCTGACGGACGGGCCGGTCGTGCGTCAAATGATCGCTGTGACATGCGCCGCCGGCGGCCGCCGCGGGCGTTACCGGGGGATCCACCAGCTCAGGCCGACGTTCAACCTCACGGATGCATTCGGTATCGCCGACTCTTCACGCCTGAACGTGAGCCCGTCCGCCGTGACACGATCCATGGCTCCGCCCGTTCGCTCGAGTGACGCCTCCAGTGCCAGCTGCGGCGACGGATGCCACGCCGCGCCGCCGCCCAGTGTCAGGCCGCTTCCGTGCACCTTCACGTCCAGCGTGTCGCCGAGGAAGGGGATGACGCCGTAGTCCGCAGTGCGCCAGGTGTACGCCGCGAGCACGAACGGGACGAGCCTGGAGTCCGCACCGAGCAGGTGGACGCGCGCACCCGCGTCGATGTGCCGCAGGTCCAACGTGAGCGAGTCGCCGCTGATCGGCGCACGATCGTACGTCACGAACCCGGCGAACCAGCGGCTGTTGCCGTAGCTCACCGAGATACCCGGACGGACGCCGGACCGGCCATGATCGCCGCCGAGGTGCGCCAGGCCTGCGTGCACGTTGACACGCAGGCCGTCGGATACGGAGCGGACCTGTGCGCGTACGGGTGCGGCGGCCGGCAGTGTCACGAGGAGCGCCGCGATGATCGTCGCCAGCGGTCTGCGACGTGACGCCGCCGGTCGCGCGGACGCGGAGCTAGAACGCAATCCCGATGTTGACGAGACGGATCGTCGGGATGAACGCCAGCAGCTCATCGTTCGGGTCATCTTCGTCCGAGACGCCGACCAGCCGCTTCAGTCCGAGTCCGACGCCTACGTAGAAGTTGTTGTTGCGGCCCAGCAGCCAGCTGCGGTTCACATCGAACCCGAAACCGAAGTAGCTGCCGACATCATCGATGCTCGTGATGCCCGCCTTCGCGCCGAACGCCCAGCCATCCAGCGGGTCGGCCTGCGGGTAGAATCGGAAAAACGCGTCGGCGTTCAGGTAATCGATGTCATCCGCCGAGAAGTATGATCCGCCCACACCCGCCGTCGACGATTCCGCGACGACTCGCTCGTATTCGCCGTTGAACAACTCCAGCAGCAGACCGAACGGATTGGCGGAGATGACGTTCTTGCGCGCCGCGAGATCCGATTGCGCATGAACCGGGGCCGCACTGCCCACGATAAGTACCGCTGCGGCGAAGGCCGCAGTGTGACGTGCGAGATTCCTCATTGCTGCACTTCCGATGTGTCGGGGTTATTACTGCGAGGGGTCGGGTCCCACGATATCACCGCGTCCGCAGCCGGAGCAACAGCGACGTGACCGGCCCCACGAGCCAGTGGCCGGGTGCGGAACCGCCGATCTTTCGCTGTCGGATGGCCGGCTGTACCTTCGCAATGGAATTCCCCCACAATCCATCCGTCCCCCGGAGGCCCCATGCATCCCGCACGTGCCTGCCTCATGCTCACCTGTCTCGCACTCCCCGCCTGCACAGGGGATGACGTCCCGGACGCAGGCGCAGACGTACCGGCGGCTCAAGCACAGGCCTACGCCCCCGCGCCTGGCGAGCCCGACCTGGACGCCGTCCGCGCGGGTGCCGAGCGCTTCCGCGACGTCAACGTCGCACTGGCCGAAGGCTTCATCGCCGATCCTTCCGGCATGTGCGTCACGGCCGCGATGGAGGGGCAGCCCGCAGAAAAAGGCGCCATGGGCATACACTACTTCCGGCCGGACCTGCTGGGACTGACCGGCCCGCCGAACCCGCGCGTGAACGGGACCGGCACCCACACCGACTTCAATCAGCCAGCCGTGCTGATCTACGAGCCGCAGGCCGACGGCTCACTCGAGCTCGTTGCCGTCGAAAACCTGGTATTCCAGAAGGCATGGACCGACGCGGGCCATTCGAGCCCGCCATCCTTCCACGGCGTGATGTACAAATCCATGGTCGATGATCCCGCCACGGCGCCTGATGAGGCGCACGGCTTCGAGCCGCACTTCGAACATCATGCCTGGCTGTTTCGTGACAACCCGTCGGGTGTCTTCGAGCCGTTCAACCCCGACGTGACCTGTGCACACGCTGCCGCACAGACTCAAACGAGCTGAGCCGCGTGGCTGTCGAGATCCGGGCCGCAGCCGCCGTCGATGTGCCGGCCCTCGTCGCATTGATGACGGGCTTCTACGCGGAGGCAGGCTTCACCCTGCCGCGCGAGCCGGCCGATCGGGCTTTTCAGGCATTGCTGGCCGACGCCCGCCTGGGCGGCGTGTGGCTCTGCGAGATCGGTGGGGAAGCCGTCGGGTACGTGGTACTGACCGTGTCCTTCAGCATGGAGTACGGCGGTTTGCGCGGATTCATCGATGATCTGTATGTCCGGCACGCGGCTCGGCGACAGGGTGCCGGCGAGGAGCTGTTGCGCGCCGTGCGAGCGGCAGCCGGCGAGCGGGCCATCCGCGCGCTGCACGTGGAGGTAGGTCCCGACAATCAGACGGCACGGCGACTCTACGCCCGGGCGGGATATGCCGACAGCGGACACATGCTGCTGAGCCTCCCGCTCGCGGCTCCCATCCACGCGGTGTGAGATGAAGGCCCCCACTCACGGCTGCGTACCGCGCCGTGGCGCGTTCCGGGGAGGGTCAACCGGCGAAGTGAACCGTGCCGCCAGCTCCATCCCGTCCTTCACGAACGCTTCGATATCCTCTCCGCTCGCGCGCTTGTCCGGCCGCCAGTACAGCAGCTCACGACCGACGCCCGCCGCGCACACACCCGCGTGCGACTCGAAGAACTCCGCGACCGCATCGTCGAACACCGCGCGCACCGCCGCCTCGTCATCGCCGCGCAGTACGAACATGTCGGAGAATGTCGGCCGCTTCTCCAGGTCGATGTCCTGGTAGCCGAACGCCTTCGCAATGCTGTGGAAGAAATGCTGCGGCCGCAGCGAGAACGTCGGCAGCTGCACGCCGTCGCTCACGGCGTAGAACACCGTCTGGTTGTGCCTGCTCTGCGAGTTGCCGCCGCCCGTCGTGTACGCGTAATCGAAAAGCAGGGCCCGCGGGTCACCCGCCGGCGACGTGATCAGGTTCGTCAGCGTACGCCGGCGTCCCTGCGTGAACAGCTCGAACCGGTCCAGATCCGGTATCGCGCTCGACGGCACCTCGCCGCGCCAGGTCCACCCCATCCGCTTCGCGGCCGCCTGGAGCGCCGCCGTGCGTTCCCGCTCCGCGCGCTTCACGAGAACGACCACACCCGTCACCACGCCCCCGGCGCCGAGTATCAGCAGCAATGGAAACATGAGCCTTCACCCCTGTGAACGAGTCATCCGCCGCGTATCACCTCCGCTCCCGGACACCCTCTCCCTGCACATCCTCCCTCTCGACCCCCGCGAGCTCCAGAATCCAGTCGGCACCATACGCGAGTGATGGCGTCTGGAACCCCACGGGCGCGTCACCGCCGAGCACGCGTCGCACGATCTCGACCGATGTCATCGCAGTCAGCGTGTAACCCTCCGGCGCGCGCATCCGCGCACTCACGCGACTCCCGGTACCGTCCTCGGCCTCGCCCCACACGAGGGACACGGCACGTCGGCGGCGTGCGTCGTCCGGTCCGGTGATCCGCGCGCGAACGAACGATTTCAGCAGCCGCTGCATCGGCGCGGAACCGAGAAGCCCGCTGATGCGCCGGCTGGCCGCGAGCATGCGGCGCTGCGCGGGATCCATCGCGGTGTAGACCTCGATGTTCGGGATGCCTGTGCTGTAATACGCCGTCGCCACGTCGCCCCACGGGATCGTCGTGACGGGTACCGGGTGTGTGTCGAAACCGAAGTCGACTGTTCGCGTGCGCCACGCCGCGGGCACGCGGGTTATCCGGCCGTCGATACGCACAGCTCCGCCACTCGCGGCGTTCTCGACCATCGTGAGCGCGGTCCCGCGCGAGACCGAACCGCCTGCCGCGCGGAACGCGAGACGTAGCTGCGTGGCGGTCGGGAGCCGCCGTTTCAGGTGTGCCGCCAGCAGGTCGGTTGGGACCACATCGAAGCCGGCACCGGGCAGCAGCATGACACCGGCTGCACGCGCCTGCTCACTGCGTGCATGGATCTGCTCGAACACGCTGATCTCGCCGGTGATGTCCGCGTAGTGTGTCCGCGTGCGCAGACATGCGTCTGCCATGGGCAGCGCAGTGCGTGAGAACGGTCCTGCCGCGTGGAGCACGACCGGTGTCGCTTCGAGTGCAGCATGGAGAGCCGCCGGGTCCTCCAGATCGAAGCTGCGATGATCGAGGGAGTGCTCGCGCGCGAGCGTCGCGATGGCCTCGGCGCTGCGACCGGCGAGCAGCGGCTTCAGACCGGTATCGAGCGCACGCTTCAGAATGAGGCGGCCGGTGTAGCCGTTCGCGCCGTAGAGCAGGAAGTCGGAGATGTGTTTACCTCGCTCTGTTCATCGATCGGGCTGCAGGGCGGCCAGACGCTGCTGCGCCGCGGACACGCGCGGCTGGAGCTCGGCATCCGCGTCCTTCCACAACTCGATCACGCGCGCGTAATGCTGTGCCGCGGTTTCCGCATCGCCGCGCTGCTCGTAGTGCTCTGCGAGACGTCCGTGCATGTACGGCAGCGCAAAGTCGGACCATATCCGGTCCATGCTGGGCGTCGCGATGTACTGCTCGTATGCTGCAACGGCCGAGTCCGGCTGGCTCATCTCGTCGAAGATCCGGCCCACGAATGGGAGCTCGCATGCGCGGCAGTTGGCGCTGCGCACGTCCTGCAGAACCCGCACGGC
>DATHVW010000223.1:0-2125 GCA_035461085.1 Longimicrobiales bacterium
CGCGTCCGCTCCGGAATGCCTTGTAGGCGGCGCTCAGCTGCTCGGTTTCGGTGCGAAGCGGCGGTTCCGGATCGTCGCGAATGGCGAGGAAGCGCTCGCAGGCGGAGCGCGCGAGCGCGGGCCGTTCGGCCGCCATCGCCAGCCGGCATTCCATCCGCAAGTAGGCGATCGGGTTCATCATCGCATCGGTGGTGTGGCCCCGGCGCTGGAGCGCGGCGAACGCCGCCGTAGTATCACCGTGGCGCGCCCACAGCTCCGCCGCGAGCAGGTTGCCCCAGCGCAGCTCCTGGGGCGTGCCCGCGTCAGACAGGAAGGGCAGGTCGGTGAGCGTCGAGTCGAGCCGCAGCATGTCTTCGCGAGTGACTGCGCCACGCGCCGCCGCCAGGCCGGTCTCCACCGTCGCTGCGCAGATGCTCGCGTCGCGCATTACCCACGCGGGGTCCGAGGCCGTTACCGAGCGCAGGGCGGATGCCATGCGCGGGAGCTCCGCCAGCTGGCCGGCCGAGAGCCGCCACAGCGCTACCGCGCAGAGGTCTGCGAGCTGTCCGGGACGCGTGCGCGGATCGGGGGCGAGCGGCGCATCGGCCGCGCCTGCCAGCTCGCGCGCGGCCGCGGCCGCGGCCGCGGCGTTGCCATCGGACATGAGCGCGTAGATGGTGTTGCGCAGCACGCTGCGCGTATCCGACGCATTCGCGCGCCAAGTGCGCCGTGCCGCGGCGGCGGCTTCGGGGTGGCCGCGCTTGTCGTAGTGGTACGCGAGGGCGCGCGCCGCGCGTGCCCGCTCCGCGGCTGATGCCGCTCTCGCCAGGCGGACCTCGCCGGCCAGCTGGCCGTCCGCGATGCGCAGGCCATAGCTGCCACTCTTGCGCACGATGCGGGTGAGCGCCGCCTCGTCGAAGCCTGCGAAGCGGCTCGCGCGGAGGCTCGCCAGCCTGGCGCTGTCCGCACGCAGCACCGCCTCGGCCCAACGCAGCGCCTCCGCGGCGACGCCTCCCGGCGCATGCCGCCGGGAGCGCTGCACTAGCGCCAGCGCGGTGGTGGTGTCCGCGATGTCGAACGCGAGCTGGAACCGGTGTGTCACCGCGGGGATGAACGCAGAGTCGAGCCGCAGGGCACGGTCGAAGGCTGCGGTGGCCCGCTCCCGCCAGCGTGGAATGGCGCCGAACGCGCCCTGGTGCAGCAACAGATCGCCCAGCTGGTACCACATCTCGGGGTCGTCGGGCAGCTCCGCCACGGCCCGCTCGAGATACTCGACCTGTGAACGCAGACCGGCCGGTGCGTCGCTGCCGCCCAGGTAGGCACCCGCGCGCAGCTGATCGCGCGGGCCGAGCCGGTGTCGGTGCGCGCGCGCGCTGCCGAGCGCACGCAGTACCGAGCCCGCCGGGAAGAATTCGCCCACCCAGCTCAGTGTGCCCAGCAGCCGGACCGCGGCGAACACGAACGTGGAGTCCTGCTGAAGAGCGGCGTCGTAGCTGCGCGCCGCGTCGCCGAACCGGCCGCTGCGCTCGGCAATCCTGCCCGCCAGATAGCTGTGCACCGCGGGCAGCGGCGTGTTGCCGAGCACGAACAGCCGCTCTCCCTCCTCGCCCGCCCCGAGTCCCAGCAGCTGCGCGGCGAGTCCGTCCACCAGGACCAACAGGCTGTCGGCACTTCCCGCGACCGTGGCGCGTCCAACCGCGGATCGGTTGGCAACGCGTTCCAGCGCGGCGCTCAGCTGGACCCGGCCGCCAGGCAGCCCCACGACGCTGCCGCTCAGCAGGAGCCCGGCCCCGAGTCTCCGCGCCAGCGCCATACCGGAGTCGGGGTGTACCGCGCCACCAGGGGCGTCGCGACCCGTCCGTACCGTCGAGCGAGGGGAGGCCACCTTCAGCGTTCCCTGCACGTCCAGCCGCAGCTCGAGCAGGTCCACCATCCCTTCCTGGAGTGCGGCGAGAGCTGCGTCCTCCCCGGACACGCGGAACGGCAGGATGGCAACGAGCCGGGAATCGAGCGGCAGCGGTCGCTCCGGCGAGCGCAACCCCGCGGACCACAGACCGGCCAGGACCATACCCAGGGTTGCTCCAGCGATGCCCGTTCGCCGCCAGCGCAGGGAAGCGCGGCGCGGGATGCCCGGGACAGTCTCGTC
>DATHVW010000224.1:0-5705 GCA_035461085.1 Longimicrobiales bacterium
CGGACAGCGCCGGCCGCTGGGTGAGCTTCTCGCAGGGCACGGTGGAAGATCCCGTCCGTGTCCGTGGCAACGGGTCCACGATCGTCGAGGTGCCGATCCAGTTCCGGTACGACGACCTGGGTGGTGCCGTTCGCTCGATACTCGACACGGGCACATTCAATTATCGTGTACGTGGCGATGTCCGGCTGTCGGAGCCGATCGGGCGCACCATCCCGTACTCCAAGACCGGGATCGTCTCGCTCGCCGGCGTCCGCGACTGACGCAGGCCGGACTGACGCGGCGCGGGCCGCGGCAGTAGATTGAACGAACTGATTCACGGGGCAGCAAGGAGCCTGGTATACTCGACACGAAGGACCCGCGGGAGCGTGCCATACTGGTGGCGGCACCGCTGAAATCGATGCCGCTGCAGGACACCGACGAGCACCTCGAAGAGCTCGCGCGCCTGACGGATACCGCCGGTGCGGAAGTGGTCGGAACGCTGCAGCAGCGCCTGGATTCACCCCACCCGAAGTTCTTCCTCGGCGAAGGCAAGGTCGGCGAGCTGCGTGAGCTGATCGCGCAGAAGAACGCGACGCTCGTCATCTTCGACGAAGAGCTCTCACCGGCGCAGGGCAAGAATCTCGAGGACTCGCTCAAGACGCGCGTCATGGACCGCGCGGAGCTCATTCTCGACATCTTCGCTACACGCGCGCGCTCGTCGGAAGCGCAGATGCAGGTCGAGCTCGCGCAGCTGCAGTACATGCTGCCGCGGCTGAAGCGCATGTGGACCCACCTCTCGCGCATACGCGGCGGTATCGGTTTCCGCGGTCCTGGTGAAACGCAGCTGGAAACGGACCGTCGCCTGATCGGCCGGCGGATCGGCGACCTGCGCGAGAAGCTCGAGGTCGTGGCACGCCGCCGCGAGACCCAGAGGAAGGGTCGCTCCGACGAATTCACCGCAGCCCTGGTCGGCTACACGAACGCGGGCAAGTCGTCCATCCTGGCCGCACTCTCGGGCTCCGACATCTTCATCGAGGACCGCCTCTTCGCGACGCTGGACCCGTCCACCCGCGTGGTCGAGCTGGAGCCGGGGATGAAGGCGCTGGTAACGGACACGGTCGGCTTCATCCGGAAGCTGCCGCACCATCTCGTCGCGTCGTTCTCGGCAACGCTCGAGGAAGCGATGACGGCGGATGTGCTGCTGCACGCGATCGATGCATCGCATCCCGGCTGGGAGGAGCAGAAGGAAGTGGTCGAGGATGTGCTCCGGCAGCTCGGCCTGGAGGAGCGGCCGACCATTCTCGTGTTCAACAAGATGGACCGGCTGACGCACGGCGAGGAGAAGGCGTTCCGCAATCGCGCGACCGCGCTGTTCGACGGGCCGGCCGTCTTCACGTCGGCGGTCGAGGCGGAGGGCCTCGCGGAGCTGAAGGCGCTGCTGCTGTCGGAGCTGCGCAAGCAGCGGCCCGAAGTGCTCGTGCAGATACCGTATGCCGACGGCGAGGCGCTGGCGACGGTGTATCGCGAGGGTGAGGTGCTGAGCCGCGACGAGGATGGTGCGGGCGGACGGATCGGCATCGTGGCGCGTCTGCCGCTCGCGACGCTCGGGCGGCTGCGCCATCGCAGCGGCATCGTGGTGACGGACGCGTGAGCGAGGAGTCGAGCGGGCTCGACAACGTCGTCATCATCGGGCCCGGTCGCATGGGCCTCGCCCTGGGAGCCGCCCTGCGGCACCAGGGCGCGGTAGACCGGCTCACATATTTCGGCCGCGCGCTCGAGCCGCCTCCGCACCCGCTCTTCGATCCCCATCCCATCGCGGGCGACGTGGACACGGCGCCGGCCGGCGCCGAATACCACATGTTGCCCGCGCTGCCGGGGACGGGCACGACGATCGTGATCCTCGCCGTTCCCGACGATGCCCTGCCGGAAGTGGTCCATGATCTGTCGATGATGGGTGAAGCCCCTTCGGGCTGCGTCGCGCTGCATCTGTCGGGCGCGTTGTCCACCGACGCGCTGGCGCCGCTGCATCACCGCGGGTACGCGATCGGATCGATGCACCCGCTCATGGCCGTCGCCGACCCGTGGCTCGCCGGTGAGCGCCTCGTCGGCGCTGCGTTCGCGATGACCGGCGAGCCCGCGGCCAATGCGGCTGCCCGCCGGCTCGTCTCCGCACTCGGCGGCGTGCCGCTCACGATTGCTGCGACGCAGCGTCCGCTCTATCACGCCGCGGCCGTCGTCGCCTCCAACTACCTCGTGGCCCTGACCGGCGTCGCGGTGCGGATGCTGGAGCAGGCCGGCGTGGACGGAGACGATGCGGTTCGCGCGCTGCTCCCGCTCCTCCGCGGCACCCTGGACAACGTCGAGCATCTGGGCGTGAAGGCCGCCGTGACGGGGCCGATCGCGCGCGGCGACGTCGATACGGTCCGGCTCCATCTCGCGCGGTTGTCGCCCGGGGATCGCGTGCTATATTCCGGCCTCGGTCTCGAGCTGCTGCGACTGGCGCGGGCAGCGGGCCTGGACGAGGGACGGGCTGCCGAGATCGAAATGCTCCTCACCGCCGGCTGATGCGTCTTCACATCAACGTCGATCACGTCGCTACCGTGCGTCAGGCCCGTCGTACTGACGAGCCGGATCCGGTGCGTGCAGCCGTGCTCGCCGAGCTGGGTGGCGCCGACGGCATCACGGTCCATCTGCGCGAGGACCGGCGTCACATTCAGGACCGCGATGTACGCCTCCTCATGGAGACCGTGCGTACCGGCGTGAACCTGGAGCTGGCCGCGGGGAGCGATGTCATCGACATCGCATGCTCGCTGCGCCCGATGGCTGCCACGCTGGTGCCGGAGCGGCGCGAGGAGATCACGACGGAAGGCGGCCTCGCGCTGGATGGCGAGAGCGGACGACGCGCAGCACAGGCGGTGGAGCGGCTGCATGCCGAAGGCATCCGCACCTCGCTCTTCATCGCGCCGGAGCGAACGGTGATCGACGCCGCCGCGGGCCTGGGTGTGGCCGCAATCGAGCTGCACACGGGCGAGTTCGCGGAGGCGTTCAGGAGCATGCACACGCCGGATGGCCGCGCGGCGCTCATGCACGAGGTGACGCGACTGCGGCGTGCCGCGACGCATGCGCACGGATCCGGCATCGCGGTGCATGCCGGCCACGGTCTGACATACGAGAACGTGGCGTACGTTGCCGCGATCGGCGAGATCGAGGAGCTCAACATCGGACACAGCATCGTCAGTCGCGCCATGATGACGGGAATGGAGCGGGCGGTGCGTGAGATGAAAGACCTCATTCGTGATGCGCGACGTACCGCGCTGCACGGGGACTAGACTGGATTGCGATGGCCACGCTGAGCGAATACTTCCGCAATGAGGCGCGTGACTTCCTCATGACGCTCGAACGCAGTCTCCAGCGCGCGCCCGGACCGGACGCCGCAGAGCTGCATCGCGCCGTGCGCGGCCTGCGCGGCACGGCGCAGATGGCCCGCGAACAGCGCATCTTCGACGTCGTGTCCGCGTTCGAGTCCGTGACGCGATCGATCGCCGACGGCGCACTCGGGTGGTCGGACAACGTCGCCGCCCGTGCTCGCGACACGATCGCCGACCTGCGTGTACTGCTCGATCGCACCGAGGACGACGAACTGCTCGACGCGCGGGTGAGCGAGGCGGCAGCCCGCTGGCGGGAGGCCGATCCCGCTCCCGCACCTGCGCCCGCCGCGCCGGTCGTTGATGGAGGTACGGCCGACTTCCGTGAGTTTGCCGCGCGCGAAGCCGCAGGCATCGCGGACACTCTCGATCACGGGATTCAGGATCTGCAGACGGACCCCATGGACCGCGAGCCGCTCACGGCCATCCTCCGGCGCCAGCGCGCGCTGCTCGGCTCCGCACGTCTCGATGAGATCCCCGTACTCGCCGACATCCTGCGTGCCGTGGAGGACCTGACACGCGTGATCGTCAAGCTCGACATCGGGGCAAAGAAGGAATGGCTCGACATCTATCGCGTCGCGCGCGATGCGTTGCAGACCACGATCGCGCCGCTGCTTCGCGACGAGCTGCCCGAGGGGTCGCATTCCGTCAGCCGGCTTCGCCACATGCGCGAGGAGCTGCTCGAGCGCTATGGCAGTGCAGTCGAGCAGCCGCCACCGCCCGAGGACTCGCTCGCACCTCCGACCCTGTCCCACCCCGCCGCACCGTTTCTTTCGAGTGCGCCGGCAGCGCGGCCGCACGACGCCGCGCCCGCGCCGGCAGCGCCGCCGCACGACGCCGCACGGGCGCCCGGAGCACCGCCGCACGATGCGGGCGCCCGGCCCCTCGGAGCGCGACCGTGGCAGCTGGCGATGCCCGCCAGCTCTGCGGATGCCGGGTCGGTATTGGAAGACGTCGCGGCTTCGGAGCTGAGGCACCAACCCGGAAGCGCGATCTCGGGACAACAGGGCACCGCAGCAGGGGAGACAGCGGCGGATGATTCCCAGGAAGCGGACGTGCGCGCGCGCCGCATACCACCGGCACCCGACATCGCCGGACCGGCATCGCACGCACCCGCATCGCACGCAGCAGGATCGTACGCACCCGCATCGTACGCACGAGCGCACGGGCATGACGCCCAGGTCGGTGCGCCCTTCTCGGACACAGCGCCCGCCGACGATGACGCGGACGTGCTCGAGCTGGGCGAGGACAGCGTTGTAGAGAGCGACGTGAGCCGTATCGCCGCGGGCGAAGCGGGCGTGATCGGCGACGACGCAGTGATGGACCTCGACGAAGCGAGCGTCATCGAGAACGATGCAGCGGCGCCAGACTTCGATGACCGTGATGAGGCATTGCTCGAGCTCGATGGCGGCAGCGTCGTGGATGACGACGAGGGCATGCTGGAGCTCGGCGATTACGCCAGTGTCGAGGAGAGTGAGAACGTGCTCGAGCTCGGTGAGGCCGAGATCGAGGAGAGCGGTGATCTGCTCGAGGTCGTTGACGCCGGTCTGGATCAGGAGAGCGGCAAACTGCTCGAGCCCGGTGACGCGAGTGTGGAGCAGGAGAGCGGCGAGCTGCTCGAGCTCGGTGACGCCAGCGTGATCGACGGTGGCGAGGACGTGCTCGTGCTCGACGGGGAGGGCGCCATCGATAATGCCGATCCGGGTGCGCTGCAGCAGCGGGTGCTGGAGCTGCATGACGCGGTTGCACGTGCGACCGCGCACGATCCGCAGGCGCGGCGCGCGCTGGAGGAGCTGCTGACGATCATCCGCAGGGCGCTCGGTTGACCGCGTCCGCTTCACGCCGGCGGGGCATCCTCGACTGGAAGGGTGTGCTCGGGCTGGTGATCAGCGCGGCCGCGCTCTACTTCACATTCAGCCGAATGGATCTGCGGAGCGTCATGGGCGAGCTGCGCGCCGCCGATCCGTTCCTCTTCGTACTCAGCGCGGCTGCCATCACGGGCGTATTCTGGATCCGCGCATGGCGCTGGAAGGTCATCCTGGCCCCGGTTGCCGACGTGCCCTTCCGCTCGCGGTTCTCCGCAGTGACGATCGGCTTCATGGGCAACAACGTGCTGCCCGCGCGGGTCGGCGAGTTCATGCGGGCGTATGCCCTGTCACGGACCGAGCCCGTGCCGATCGTGGCGTCGTTCGCATCGCTGCTGATCGAGAGAATCTTCGACGGCATTCTCGTCATCGCGCTGTTGTTCATTGCGATGGCCATGCCGGACTTTCCGCCGTTCAGCGGATCGCAGGCGATCGA
>DATHVW010000225.1:0-3034 GCA_035461085.1 Longimicrobiales bacterium
GGCAGAGGCAGGGGCATGTGGAAGGCGCACGCACACGTTTACGGGCACGGGCAGAGGCAGCCAACCTTCCTTCTCTTTTGAGTCACCTTCCCCGATTGCTTCCGGGGCAGGTTCGCTGCGCGGAGGATGGTGGCAGGGGCACAGTAGTGGACAATGCCCGTGCCTCTGCCCGTAAACGTGTGCGTGCGCCTTCCACATGCCCGTGCACGTTCCCACGCCCATGACAACCTGACACCAGCTCGCCGGACGCTAGCGCTCCACCGTGAACTCCGACGACGTCGACGCCGTCTGCCCATCGGCAGTCGTCACGGTCACGACTATGCGGTAGCTGCCCTGGGCGAGATCGCTCGCCAGCTCGCGCGTCTGGGGCATGACGCCGTCCGCGTCCGGTGTGGCGACATCGTCGAACCCGACATCGACCGCGCGGCGGCCGCCGCCGAAGATTCCGCGCAGTGCGCCGAGCACGCCGCCGCGCTCCATCGGCTCCACCGTGATGCGCGTGGAGAACGTCCGGTCGGGAGTGAGATTGTAGAGCTCGTAATAGATCGTGAACGGGCGGTCCCGAGCGAACTCGCGCGGGAGCGCGAGCGCGAACGTCTCGCCGCCGCGTCGCCAGTCGCCGACGGAATCAGGGTGCGCGAGCACGATGTCGCTCACCATCACACCGGTGTCCGTGTAGTCGCGCACGGTGCTCGTGCCGGTCACCAGCTGGCCGCGGCCGCTGCCCGAGTCGGCGGCGACGAGGCGGTAGACGGCATCATCGGAGGGCTGTGCGGCCATGGTGAGGTTGGTGCGCACGAGCGTCTCCGGAGCCGGCTCCGTGGCGAAGCGGAAGTGCATGACACTGTCGCGCCGGGTCACTACGTCGAACAGCGTATCCGTCACGATCACCGAGAACTGAATCGCGTACTCCACTCCGCCCTCGACAGTGCGGGGCTCGAGCAGGCCGGCCGGAATGGCGAATGCCGCCGTGAGGTCGGTACGCGCCTCCGGCGTGCGGAACGTGAACACGTCGTGATGGAACGGCAGATCGTCCGTGTAGCTGCGGACGTACGAGTCGGTGCGAATGGCGGCACGGGCACCGCTGCGGTATTCCGCATCCGCCACCTCGAGCAGGTTGCGCATCTCGGTGCCATCCAGGCTGATGCCGGGCGCCTGGGCGAGCAGCCGGTTGAGCCGGCCGAACACGGCGCGGTAGCGCGGCTCGTACGGAGCGCGGTCACCCACGAGCGAGAGGATGGCGCCGGCGCGGGGATCCGTATCGAGGCCCGGTGTCGGATCCATCGCCTCCAGGAGATCGCGCACGAGCGAGAAGTTCTGGGTGCCGCGCGAGGCGACGAAGTGGAAGAGCTGGCCGCCGTGATCGGGCAGCTCGTAGTACCAGCTCTCGTTGGGGAGCACACCGCGATGCGTCGTGCGGATGACGCTGCGCGGCTCGCCGTGTCGTATCAGGACGACACCGCGGTCGTCGAACGGAAACCGCTGCAGCGCCTCGCCCGCCAGCAGGACGCCCTGGCTGTCCGTGCCGCGCACGGAGTTGCGAACGTAACGTGAGCGCGCGGCCGTGAGCCTCCGGTAATGCTCGGCGATGCGCTCCGTGGCCGTCACACCGCCCGTGGCGGCGCGCGTTTCCCAGAACCGGTCGAACCACATCCGGCGACCCTCCAGGTCTGCCGCGCGCCAGTCCGCCTCCTCTGCGGGCGTGAGCAGCACTTCCACATCCCGGTAATACTGCCGGGCGGTCTCCTCGGTGAGCAGCTCGATGCCCTGCCAGTACGCGGCGGCGCCCGCCCGCTCCGATCCGGGCTGGAGCATGAGCGCGATCGCGCGTGTGCGCAGGACGCCGGCGTCGGCCGCATCGCTGGACAGCTCCCCCGCGGCGGCGTAGTTGCCGAGAGCGATCTCCATGTCGGCCAGGGCGCGGGTGCTCCGCGCCGTCGTGCCGCCGGCCGCATGGACCGCCCGCAAAGCGCCGCGTGCCTCCTCGATCAGCTCGCGGCTGCGGCCGCCATCCGCCACCGCGAGCTCCGACAGCAGGACGGCGGCCTCACCGAAGGACGGGTCCAGCTCAAGCGCGCGCCGCAGTGAGCGCCGCGCCCTCGACTTGGGGTCACGGCCGAAGATCTCGGCGAACGACTGTCCCACGGTCACGCTGTTCAGCACGCCGCCCGGGACCGACAGTCTCACCTCGGGCCCGCGCGCGAGTGCGAGCGCGAGACCGTAATGCCCCCAGGTCTCGGCAGGGAACCGCTCGGCGGCCGTCCGGAAGACGTCCCGGGAGCGGTCGGCATCGGCACGGTCGCCCGTCAGCTCCCAGATGCGGAGCGCGATCAGGCCGCGGCGGACTACCGGTTCGAGCTGGCGCGCCGCGCCGGGTGGCTCCACCGCGCGCTCCATGCGGAACAGGAGGGGCACGTCGGAGATGGCGGCCAGGGAGTCCTGGAGAGGGCCGAAGCCCGCCTGCTGGGCGGAGGTCGCACCAGGTGCCGTGCACAGCGCCAGGCCGGCCAGAAAAACGTGAAGCGGTCTCATGAACAGCTCCGAAGCGGGACGCCGGACCAGGGGCCGGCGGCGGGATCTTCCGTGGAATGATCTATCTACACCGGCGGTCCTGTCATGGTTCTGTGGCTCCGCGCGTTGTTATGCCGAAACGATGGTACTCCGACTTCCCGGACGACCGCGGTCACCGGGCGCGCCTTTGCGCCCGTACCAGTGAGCTTGACCCGCAACTTGATCAACAGTAAACTGGCCCCGCTCAATTCAGTCATCGGAGTCACCACCAATTCGCCGGGGCCCCAACGCCCCAGTGCAGCGAGTGCTGCCCTTGGTCTCGAGTCAGAAGACACTCGTGCGTGGAGCCATTCGACCGGTGGCCCGCGTCCATTCAGCACCGACAGTTCCCTTTCCGCACCACCCAGGAGGATCCCCCATGCTTGGTAAGGCGGTCGCACGCATCGCCTCCACGCTGGCCGCAACGCTTCTATTTGTCACGCTGTCTGTGACAAGCGGCCACGCGCAGGCGACAACCGGCAAG
>DATHVW010000226.1:0-24864 GCA_035461085.1 Longimicrobiales bacterium
GCGTTCATGAGGACGGCGCGGCCGTCGGGCATGCCGTCATAAACGCCGGGCTCGCCCTCGACCGGACGCACGCCTTTGCCGGTGAGATCCACATCGGGTGTGAACTGGTTGAGCAGAATCCGGCCGCCGCGCTTGAGCACGCGTGCGGTCTCGGCGATCGCGGCATTCCATTCGGTCATGGACCGCGCGTTGTGGTAGACGCCGAGTGCGACGACGAGGTCGAAGAAGTCATCGCTGAACGCGGACAGGTCGTCCATGCGGCCGACGCGAACGCAATCTGCGGCTGCGTCGGCGCCGATGACCTCGGCGAGTCGAGTGCGCGTCCGCTCGACCATGGCATGCGAGGTGTCGAGCGCCCGCACGTCGAAGCCGTGCTGTGCGAGCAGGACGGTGTTGCGGCCGCCAGCGCAGCCGAGGTCCAGGACGCGCACGTCCGCGGGACGATCGTACTCCGCCACGAGTGGCACGAGCCGATGATCGGGGTCGCGTGCGGCGAAGCTCTCGACTACGTCCGGCTGTTCCCAGAAGCCATCTGTCACGGCATCACGAGGGTGGGGGAACAAGGTGCGCTTATGGAAAAACGCGCGGGTTCGTTCACGGACACACAGAATGCGGGAACTAGAACGGTCGTGCGCCGACACGCCCGCTGAACGCCCCCGAAACGCTGACCGGGGGCAGGTCGCCGAACTCGCTGCCGACGACGGCGTTGATCGTGAACTCGACCTCACCTCCGGTCGAGCAGTCCAGCTTCGTGAACGTCACGCTGCCGCTCGAGTCACCGGACTGGGTGGACAGCTCGTTCGGCGGATCGTGGATGAACAGGTCCGCTCTCTCGGGGGCGTCCCAGATGAAGGTGTTCGGAAACGGGATCGGCTGGTTGAGGGCGATATCAGCGCGCACGCCGGTCAACTTCCAGCCGCTCTGCGCGCTGCCGACGAACACGTGGACCGAGGGCGCCGGCACTTCGCCCTCCTCCCATGCACCGCACCACACGTATGTGGTCGGGGGGAAGGTTATGATCGTCCCGTTCGCCCGCTGGAAGACCAGATCGTTCTGCACGGTTGGGCCGGCGGGGTCGCCGCAGGACGCGAGCGCGGCGGAGATCACGATGAGCAGGGCGGTTGGGACGCGATGTGAGGTCATGAGTGCATCTCGACTTCTCGTAATGCATCGGGCCGGGAGCCGACACGCTGTCCAGCGGGCGAACGGTCCATGCGGGCCGCAGGTCCGGGATCCCGGGGTTCTGATCAATACCGCACCGCAGGTCCTGCAAGACTGCATCCCGCATCGGTGGGCTCCGGGCCGTGCAGTCAGGCGTTCCGCCTCGCGGCGGGTCGCGGGCGGTGCTAGACTCGATGGGTGCGATGCAGCCGGCCACCGGCCGGCTGCCGCATGCCCCGTTCCTGGAGGAGGCGGTGATGCGATCTCTCCTTTACATGCTGGCTGCGAGCGTCGTCCTGAGCGCGGGCTGCGATCGTCCCGAACGCGCAGAGCCACCCGCCAGCGAACCTGTCAATGAAGCGGCCATCGCGGGTGTGGGCGGGACTGCCGCGCGACAGCTGCGCGAGACCCTGGTGAAGCGACTGACGGCGGCGATCGACAGCGGCGGCACGGCGAGCGCCATCGATGTTTGTGCACTGGAGGCGGGCCAGATGACCGACTCGATCAGCGATGCCCTCGGCGCGGACATCGCCATGAAGCGCACATCGACTCGCGTGCGCAATCCGCGCAATGCACCCGATTCACTGGAGCAGGCGGCGCTCGCGTATTTCCAGAGCGTGGCCGACTCGGCAGGAGAGCTGCCGGCGAGCTGGGTGCAGAATGCGGGCGCCGAGGGGCACCGCTACTACGAGCCGCTGCGTGTCGTGCAGCTGTGCGTGCAGTGCCACGGCCCCGTGGACTCGATCGCGCCGGATGTGCGTGCCGTCATCGCGGAGCGCTACCCCGAAGACCGTGCGACCGGATACGCACCGGGCGATTTCCGCGGGCTGATCCGCGTGAGCGTGCCGGCAGGCGACGGAAGATGAACGCGATCGTGATCCGCGACGATCGACATTCGCGCCCGCCCCGGACGCGGCGTCACCGCCGCGCCACCTCGCCGAACACGATCGCGCCAGCCAGCGCGGGGTGAGCGGCGAGGGCACGCATGAGCGCGCGTGCGGAGGCCGGGAGTGCGGTTGCCTGCGCGAGCGCCGGCGGTGCTTCCCCTGCTTCGGCCGGCTGACGGTTGTCGAACAGCACGTTGTCGCGTTCAACGAAGCCGGCCGGCACGTGGTGCCGGGCGAGCGGGCGCTGCCAGCAGTAGGGATCGCCTGAATCGTAGCGCTCGTTCTGTCCCGTCTTCATGACGAGATTGCCCGTCAGCGTACCGGGCGCGGTGCCGGCGTCCGGCCGGTCGATCATCACGCCGCACGCACCCGTGCGATAGACGATGTTGCGCTCGATACGCGCGGACGGCGTCGCCCCGTCGGGTCCCCAGAGCGCGACGCCCCACGTCAGGATGTCCTCGACGATGTTCTCGCGCACGTCCGCATCCGCCTCGACGAAGACGCCGATGCCCTTCCAGTAGCGGGTGACGCGGTTGCGTTCGACCACGGCCTGCGCGTCCCACGTCAGTCCGATGCCGACACCACGGCCGCCCCCGACGCGGCCGCCCGCGGCCTTGTCCACGCCATCGATCACGTTGTCATGGATGTGGGCGCTCGCGCCGCGGTACAGCGCAATGCCGTCCCACGAGTTGCGCGTGATGTCGCAGCCGCTCACGGTGACATCGCCGCCTTCACGAATGGCGATGCCCGCGATACCAACGATGGTCGCTGCCACCACCGTGGAGTCGCCGATGTTGTCGCGGATCGAGCAGTCCCCGAGCGACAGTGTGGAGCGGCGCACCACGATCGCGGCGTCGGTCGCGCGGCCGTCGTCGTCCCGCACGCCGCCCGTCACGGTGACGTTCTCGAGCGCACAGTCGCTGCAGTCCTCGAACAGCAGGCCGTAGCCCGCGTTCGTGCGGATGATGACGCTGTCGCGGTGCGCGCCGACGATCCGGATGCCGGTCCCGCTGATGCGCGCGCCGAGCGTCGCTGGCACGTCCTCGTCCGCGTCCTGGCAGTTGCCGCACGTCGAGTCCGTGTATGCGACGGGCTCGAGCACGTAGTCGCCCGCCCGCAGCGTGATGGTCGTATTGGGCGCGGCTTCCGCGATTGCGCGTTCGAGTCCCGCGCCGTCGTGTACCTCGGTGCGCGGCAGGGTAGCACAGGCGGCCGTCAGCAGGCATGTCACGGCGACGAGGCTGCGTATCATCGGGTTTGAGCTCCGGATCGGGTGTCGTGAGGCGCGAAGCGTGCGCCGGTCAGGTCGTGCGTGCGGCATCGGCGGGATCCGGGGTCGCGATCCAGTTGCCCGGCAGCAGCAGCGAGAACGTGGAGCCGGTGCCGACCTGGCTCGCGACGACGACGTCGCCGCCGAGTGCTGCGGCAATCCGCCTGCTGATGGCGAGGCCGAGGCCGCTGCCGGCGATGCCGGAGGACGAATCCAGGCGGTAGAACTCCTCGAACACGAGACGCTGCTGTTCCGGGCTCATGCCCGGCCCGGTGTCGCATACATCCACACGCGCGCACGGAGCAGCGCCGGGCAGCTGACCGTCGGAGCACATCCTGACGGTCACCGTTACTGCTCCCGACGGCGTGTACTTGATCGCGTTGGACACCAGGTTGTCGAGCACCTGTCGGATGCGCGCCTCGTCGGACTCCAGCGGCGGCAGCGCGTCGGGTGTCTCGACGGCAAGGGACAGCCCCTTCGACGTGGCGAGCGTACGTGCATCGTCGACGGCTGCGCGTGCGACGGCGCGCAGATCGAGCGGCGCACGACGGATCGTGATCTCACCCGACTCGGCGCGCGCGAGCGTGAGCAGGTCCTCGATCAGCGAGAGTGCGGACTTCAGCGTACGGCGGGCACTCTTCACTCCGTCCTTCGGATCGATGGAGCCATGCTCGATCAGATCGAGGTATCCGGCGGCCGCGCCGAGCGGGTTCTTCACATCGTGCGTGAACCCGCGCATCAGTCGCGCGCGGCTCTCGGCGATCTGCTCCGACTCGATGCGACGGCGCTCCGCCTCGTGCCGCGCTGCCTCACTCTCCTCGTGGGCCGTTTGCGCACGCGCGGCGAGCGAGCGATAGGACAGGCCGAGCCGCGTAACCTGCACGGACGCCGCGAGCGTGAGCACGACGAGCAGCACAGTGATGACGAGCGCCCGCTGCTGGACGGTGCGCACATGTGCGAAGCGGCGGAACGTACCCTCGCTTACGACGGCTCCGACCTGTCTGACGGTAGCTACTACCGCCTCCAGCCGGAGCTGCTGGGTGGGCAGGCGCGCCACATATTCATCACGCGACAGCTGACCACCGTAGAGGGAATCGAGCGCGGCGTCGGCGGGCCGCAGCTGCACGTCCAGCTGCGCGACCAGCTCACGGAGCTCGGGTTCCGCGCGGGGCGCGACCGCCTGCAGCCGAGCGACGGCCTCCTTCCTGGCCGTGCGCGCCCGCTGGTGACCGCGCACGAACGAGGAATCGCCCGTCAGCAGATAGCCGCGCGTTCCAGCCGTCTCGAGCGCCAGCTCCACCTGGATCTCGCGCACGGCGGTGCGGACAGGGCTCGCCACATCCGATATGTCATCGCCCAGCTCGGCGAGGTGCTGGTCAACGACAATTGCAAGAGCGGCGAGCGTCAGCAGAGAAAGCACCACCAGCGTGACCGGAAGGAGCGGTCGCAGTATGTGGCCAGTGCCACGATCCCGGGCCCTGCGGGTGTTTCGCGGGCCCCTGCCGTCCGTCTGGTCGATCGATGGGGACGCCGCCATGATTGCCTCTCGCGGGACGGTATGAGCGATGTCGTATCGCCGCACGCGCCGTTTCCGCAGGTGGGGTAGGGATCGGGATAGTGATAACCCATCCCGTGTGGGAATTCAAACGCCAGCGCCCGCCCGGGGCGCCCCTGCAGGTCCAGCAGCGGCGCTGAGCCCGCGGTTCTCGTGGCGTGGACAATGCGTCGATGCAGCAGACGGCTGACGGCTGGAGCGACGCCCGCGCGGCGCCGCGCTCCTGCCGCGTGACCGGCCACTCGTATGCCGGGCTGCGCCCGAAGGGGACCGTCCGCCGGATTGCAGGACGTCGTGACCAAACGACTCGCGTTCGCAGCCCTGCTGCCGTTCACGGCGCTGGTGATGCTCTGCGCCCTCACCCGCCAGCCGCTCGTCGCGCAGGAGGCATTCCCGCACGCGGCCCACGCGCGTCTCTTCCCGCTGTGTGCCGGGTGCCATGCCGCTGCTCTCGATGCCGGCGCATCGATGTATCCGGCGCCGCCATCGTGCCGCAACTGTCATGACGGCGGGCAGCTGGGAACTGTACGGTGGACACCGCCGCCGGTCGAGCGCCGCTCGTCGTTCGACCACATCGCGCATGTGCGCGCCGCACGGGAGGCCGGCACGCCGCTCGACTGCGCGGACTGCCACGTCCGGCCGGGTGCGGATCGGATGTCGGTCGGTGCGCTGAACGTCGGCACCGCGTGCGCCGGCTGTCACCGTGCGCACACCGCCGACAGCGAGTGCAGCCTGTGCCACCAGCCGGCCGCGGCGGATCATCCGCGCAGCGTGCACGCGGGGTGTGATGCCTGTCACGAGGAAGTGCGCATCGATGCGCTGCCGAAGACGCGCAGCTTCTGCCTGGTCTGTCACACCGACATGCGGGCGCACTTCGCCGGACGCACGTGCGTGGAGTGTCACCTCATGTGACGTGCAGGGGTGCGCCGGCGTGGCGTTCAGGTCATCGGTGCGGCGACGGTCGCGGCCGCGTGGCGACGAATGTCGCCACAACGATGAACAGCGCGCCCAGGGCGATCAGCACGGGACCGGGCATGCCGCGCCACGCCATGATGAGCCAGCTGGCCGCGAGGAACGAGATGGCGAGCAGCTTCGCGCGTGTGGACACGGCGCGCTGCTCCCGCCAGTGGGCGAGTGGCGGACCGAGCCGGGGGTGCTGCACCAGCCAGTCGTGAAGCCTGCGCGAGCCGCGGCTCGCGGACCATGCCGCGAGCAGCACGAACGGCGTGGTGGGCAGGCCGGGCACCACGACCCCGAGCAATGCGAGCGCGGCAAACAGGTAGGCCAGTATGGCAAACGGCCAGCGTGCGGTCACGGACCTGGCGCGGCGGCGCTCAGTTCAGTCAACGATCCGCTGCGCCGAGGTAATCCAGCACGAGCGACGTCATGGCCCGGATGCCGACCGGGATGGCCGAGTCGTCCGCGGTCATGGTCGGCGTGTGCAGCCCGCCGGACGTCGTGCCGGGCTTCGTGGTGCCGAGCCCGAAGTACAGACCGGGCACCTGCTGCGCGAAGTAGCTGAAGTCCTCGGCGCCCGTGGTGGGCGGCAGTACGAGCAGGTTCTCCGTACCCACTGTGCGCGCGAGCGTCGGCGTCATGCGCGCGGTGAGATCGGGGTCGTTCACCGTGACCGGATAGCCGCGGTTGTACGTCATCTCGAATGAGCCGCCGCCGGCCTGTGTGACGCCGTCAAGGATCTCACGCATGCGGCGTTCGATCATCTCCTGGACCGCCGGATCGAACGTGCGCACCGTCCCTTCGAGATAGACCTCGCCTGGAATGATGTTGTTGCGCTCGCCGCCGCGGATGATGCCGACGGTGACGACACCGTCATCGAGCGCGGACATGTTGCGCGAGCGGATGGTCTGGAGCGCCATCACCGCCTGTGCCGCCATCACCACGGGATCGACGGACTCCTGGGGCTGCGCGCCGTGCGCCTGCCGGCCGATGATCCGGGCAGTCCAGCGGTCGGATGCGGCCATGGCGGGGCCCGGCGTGACGCCGAGCTGACCGACCTCGAGCGACGGCTGTGAATGGAGAGCGAACGCGACGTCCGGCGCCGGATCGCTGAATGCGCCCTCCTGCAGCATCAGCCGCGCGCCGCCCTCCTCGCCCGCGGGCGCGCCCTCCTCGGCGGGCTGGAAGATGAAGACGACGGTGCCGGCGAGATCCTCCTTCATGCCGGCGAGGACGCTGGCGGTGCCCAGTCCGACAGCGGTGTGGATGTCGTGGCCGCAGGCATGCATGACTCCGACTTCCTGGCCATCGTACGTCGTGCGCTTCGCGGACGCGAAGGGCAGGCCGGTCGCCTCGGTGACGGGAAGCGCATCGATGTCGGCGCGCACGGCGACGACCGGGCCGGGCCGGCCGCCGCGCAGAACGCCGATGACACCGGTGTGCGCGATGCCGGTGCGTACCTCCAGGCCGAGCTCGCGCAGGTGTTCCGCGATGAGCGCTGCGGTCTCCGTCTCCCGGTTGCCCAGTTCCGGGTTTGCGTGGATGCGGTGGCGGAGCTCCGTTATCCGCGGCGTGTGTTGTGCGACGGCAGCGTCCACGGTGGCGTCGAGCGAGGGGGCCTGCGCGGCCACCGGAGCGCCGAGCACTGTCGTGAGGATGACGGTGTACATCGTCTTCATGGGACCTCTGGCCGGTGAGGGAAGGGGTACCGAATACTCAGCGTGCGGAATGGACTCCACAAGGCCAGGGCGCATGGCGAGCCGTATCGAGACGGTAAACATGAAGGCGGGGATGCCCACGGCAGAGGAGGCGAAGCAGCGGCTCGAGGCGGAGCTGCAGCGAGCCCGCAGTGCCGGCGCCGCGGTGCTGAAGCTGGTGCATGGCTACGGCTCGACCGGGAAGGGCGGCCGCCTGCGCACGTCGCTCCGCGCGGAGCTGGACGCACTGCATGCCGCGGGCAGGATCGGGAGCATCGTGAGGGGCGAGTCGTTCAGCGTCTTCGACGCGGCGAGCCGCGGCCTGCTGGACCGATATCCCGACCTGCGTCGCGACTCGGATCTGGAGCGGGGCAATCCGGGCGTCACGCTGGTGGAGCTGTCCGGCCGCCGGCGCAGTTCGCACGGGGCTTGACGCCCCGCGGAATTCAGCGCCGCGGCAGACGGTGGTGAATGACCGTCTCAGCGCCGCCAGAGCCCGGGGTGGAACAGGAGCAGGACCGTGTAGATCTCGAGGCGGCCGACGATCATCAGGAACGTCAGGATAATGTGACCCTGCCATGGCAGTCCGCCGAAGTTCTCCGTCGGTCCCAGTTCCGCGAGCGCGGGTCCCACGTTGCTGATGGCGGTCGCTGCAGCACCGGCCGCGGCGGGCAGTGACAGTCCGAGCAGGGCCATCGCGAACGTGCCGAGCCCGAACAGCAGCATGTAGAGCAGCACGAAGCCGAGCACGTTGAGCATCACCTCTTCGCGCACGATGCGGCCGCCCACCTTCGGCACGAACACCGCGCGCGGATGCAGCTGCTTGCGGATCTCCAGCCAGGTGTGCTTCAGCACGAGCAGCACACGGATCATCTTCATGCCGCCGGCCGTCGAGCCGGCCATGCCGCCCAGGAAGAACAGCAGGAACAGTGCGATCTGCGCGGCGGGCGCCCAGATCGCGTAGTCCGCGGTCGCATAGCCGGTCGTGGTAACGATGGACACGACCTGGAACGTCGCCTCGCGGATGACCTGCTCGAGCGGCTCACCGTTGCCGCCGATCAGCAACGCGACCGCAATCGTCGCGGTGATGGTGATGCCGGTGTAAAGCCGCCATTCCGTGTCGCGCCAGTACGCCCGCGGACCGCGCCCGATCGTGCGGTAGTGGAGCGTGAAGCTGGTCCCGGCGAGGAACATGAAGAGGATGGCGATCCACTGGGAGGCGGCCGGGAACGCGCCCATGGAGGCGTTCCGCGTCGAGAACCCGCCCGTCGGCATCGTCGTGAGTGCGTGGTTCACCGCATCGAGGATCGGCATCCCGCTCACTGCGAACAGCACCACGAGAGCCACCGTCATCGCGGCATAGACCAGCCACAGCAGCTTCGCGGTCTCGCGGATGCGCGGGCGCAGCCGGTCGGTGGTGGGGCCGGGTGCCTCGAGACGGAACAGCTGCATGCCACCAACACCGAGGAACGGCAGAACGGCGACACCGAGGACAATGAACCCCATGCCACCGAGCCACTGCGTCACGCTGCGCCACAGCAGGATGCCGGGCTCGATGACTTCGACATCGGAGAATACCGACGCCCCGGTCGTGGTGAACCCCGATACCGACTCGAACAGCGCGGCGGTCGGTGACGTAATGGCGCCCGCGAGCAGGTAGGGCAGGGCGCCCACGATGGCCACGGCCACCCAGGAGAACGTGACCGTAGCAAACGCTTCCTGGAAGTTGATGGCGTCCGGCACGCGCGTGAAATGCCGCGCCGTCCAGCCGGCGACTGCTGCGACGAGGCAGGAGACCAGGAGCGGCAGGCCCGAACCCTGGCCGAACGCGAAACCGGCGATGGACGTGATGCCGAGCGCGCCGGCGACGCCGAGCAGCACGGTGCCGACCAGGTGTATGACGTCCCCGAGGCCGAGGACCCTGACGCCTCTAGGCAAACAGGTCCTCCACCTTGCGCAGCGACTCCGGAACGACGAACACGACGACGCGGTCGCCCGGCCGGATCTCGTCGTCGCCACCCGGAATGATGGCCCGTTCGTTCCGGATGATCGCGCCAATCAGGCTCCCCTTCGGAAGCTTCACTGCCGACAACGGCATGTCGATGTAGGGGAAGCGGGTGGACACGTTGAACTCGATGCCCTCCGCGCGCGTGCCCTTGAGCGTGGCGACGGCGAGCACGGACCCGCGTCGCACGTGCGTCAGGATCGCGTTGACCGCCGCCATGCGGGGCGACACCGCGGCATCGACACCGACACGCGACACGAGCGGGATGTAGTTGAAGCGCTTGATCAGCGAGATCACGCGATGCGTGCCGAGGTTCTTCGCGAGCAGGCATGACAGCAGGTTGGTCTCATCGCTGCCCGTATATGCGACGAAGCCGTCGGCATCGCCGATCGCTTCCATCTCCAGCAGCTCGAGGTCCGTCGCGTCACCGTGCAGCACGAGCGTTTTCCGCAGATCCTCCGACAGCTCGAACGCGCGGTTGCGGTCGCGCTCGATCAGCGTGCAGCCGATCTTGTGCGACTCCAGCATGTGCGCGAGGAACCACGCCTCGCGACTGCCGCCGGCGATGATCACGCGACGCAGGTCGAAGCGTTCGTATCCCGCGAGCGGGAGCACGTTGGGCATGTGCTCACGTTCACCCAGAATGAAGACCTGGTCGCCCTCCTCGATGCGGGTGGCGCCGGACGGGATGATCGTCTCGCCACTGCGGGCGATCGCCACGACCAGAGCACGTACGTCCTGCATGCCCCGCCCGATCTCGAGCAGCCGTTTGCCGGCGACCGGCGCGCCCGGCTTCACGCGCACGCCGATGAGCTGCACCAGCCCGTTCTCGAACTGTGCGAACTCCGCGGCGGCTGCGCTCTGCAGGAGCTGATAGCTCTCCAGCGCGCACTCGCGCTCCGGGTTGATCATCAGGTCCACGCCGAGCCGTTCGGGCGGCAGGATGCCGGTATGGTCGTAGTAGTCCGGCTTGGAGACGCGCGCAATGCGTTTCGGCACCTCGTACTGCGCGGCGGACAGGCACGCCATGATGTTGACCTCGTCATGGCTCGTCACGGCCAGCAGCAGGTCCGTCTTGGCGATGCCGGCCTGCTCCAGCGTGGTAAGACTCGCGCCGTTCCCCTCCACCACCAGGGCGTCGAGGAAGTCCTGCGCCATGCGGGCGCGCTCGCGGTCCTGCTCGATCAGCACGACGTCGTGGTTCTCGAGCGCCAGCTGCTGCGCGAGGTGCAGTCCGACATCACCAGCTCCGAGGATCAGGATCCTCATATCACATCACGTCCGGGTACGGGTCTTCTCGACTGCAAGGCGAAACGGCCGTGCAAGATCTCACCTGATGCCGATGCAGGAAAGCCCCGCGTGTGCGGGGCCTTCCATGAACGGTCGAACAGCTCGATGCGGCGGAGGCTACTCGTTCACCTCGAACTCCACGGTCTCCACCGTCCGGCCGTTCAGCAGGATCTCGACCCGGTATTCGCCGGCCGGCAGACCGCCCGGCTGCGAGATGTGGAACTCGGTCGTGGCCGGTCCAGTGGGGGAGATCGTCTGCGACGACTCGTCCACCACCTGCCCGTCCTCGAACGTCCAGCGTGCCGAGAGCGTCGAACCGCTGGCGGCGCCCTCGGTGTTCACGGACACGTAGATCGTGTCGCCAGGGCCGAAATCGTCCGTATCGTCGTCGTCCGCGATGCGTCCGTCGGCGTCGATCGAACGACCGAGCTCTACGTCGGTCACGCGCACGGCCTCGGCCGTGGTCGCTTCGTCGGCCGCCGGCACATCGACATCATCGTCCACTTCCGTATCGCGGTCGCACGCGCCGAGCATCGGCACGAGACCGATGGCGAATGCCAGCGTGAAAACCCGTCGCGTCATCCTCATTTTGCACCTCGCTCGCGGGACGGAATCTTCAGCTCCTGGCCGGGGTGGATCAGGTCCGGGTTGTCGATGGTGTCACGGTTCGCCTCGAAGATGCGCCGCCACTGGCCCGCATCGCCGTACTCCCGCTCCGCGATGGCCGACAGCGTGTCTCCCGACTTGACGGTGTAGCTGCTCACCGCGCCCGCCGCCGGCTGCGCCGAGGCGTCCGGCTGTGTCGACGAGCCGCTCTGCACGTTCGAGAAGTCTGCCTTCGGCTTCTCTTTACGATCGAAGAGTCCCAATTCGGCCTCCATTGTTGGGGGTCTCCCGTACTGCGGGACCCTGGAAGGGGCATTATGCATGCCGGAGGGGCCGGAACGGCGCCGGCACGCAGGGCCTGCAGCCGGCGCCGCGATGGCCGCGAACCTTCCATACGGCGCCCTACACCCGTGTAAATGGAGGATCGAGCGCGCGTAGCGCGCTCAACTTTCCATTATCGCGGCCGGCCGCGCTGCGGCTGGAGGATTGAGCGTTCCATGCGCCTCGAAGCCTCCATTGGGGCGGGTCGGGTGCGCCTGATGGAGGATTGGCGGCGCCGGCCGGGCGCCACGGTCGGAGGTGCAGGCAGGGCGGCCGGGCATGACGATCAGTGGCGTCCAGCGCGTCGGCTCAGGTGCTCGGGCGCGGGTCCTGAGCCGGTGAATTCTGCCGGCCGCGCTGCGCATTCGCCTGGATGGCGGACGCGACGAACGCCGCCAGTCCGGCCGCCCGTGTCTCGTAGACCGCCGTGAAGCGCGGGTCCGTCATGTACATATCGGCGAGCGCCGCGTGGACGTCGGGGCTGCATTCGTAGAACCAGCGGCTGATATGAAGCCGCATTGCTTCCGCCCCCGCCATGGCTTCCTTACCGGACGGGTCGGCCCCGGCGGCCAGAAGCGCGGCCATGCGCGCCTGGTTCCCCTCGTCCTCCTGCCGGATCCTCTCCCAGTCCGCGCTGCTGTGGCCGGCCGCACGACGCATGGACTCGCTGTATGCGTCCGTCCCGCCCCACCTCTCCCTGGCCTCGTCCCCGTGCAGGGCCTGCTGCGCGCGGACATCCTCCGGCGCGTTGGCAAACGCGTCGAAGCCCTCGGCCATCTCGTCGTTTCCCATCATTACCCCCCTCTCAGTGGAATGCAGTGCATGATCCAGCGCACGAATCACTGCGTCTGTCCGGCGCTGCGCCGCGATCAGGACTTCCCGCTGCGCCCTGAGCGCCGAGGTCTGCTCGGCCGCCGGGGCGTCGAGCAGCTCCGCGATCCGGTCCAGCGGAAAGCCGAGCTCACGGAACAGCAGGATGCGGTACAGCCGCTCCAGATCAGTATCCGAGTACAGGCGATAGCCGGCGCCGCTCCGGTCCGATGGCTCCAGCAGTCCGATCTGGTCATAATGGTGAAGTGTGCGCACCGTCACCTTCGCGAGCGCAGCCAGCTCGCCCACCCGCCATCGTTCCGCCATCATCGCCTCGCTCTCCGGTCGTCCGCAGTGCCCGTCAAGGATACCGCCTCACGTCGCGTGAGGGTCAAGTGTCGATTTCGTCCTGCGTCGTTCGACGTAGAGTTGACCGGATACCTCACGACCCGCTGACCGGAGAGATCGACATGAAGGCCAACCCGTACCTGAACTTCAAGGGCAACACCGAGGAAGCGTTCAACTTCTACCGTTCGGTGTTCGGCGGCGAGTTTGCCGCCGTCATGCGCTTCCGGGATTTCAAGGATGATTCAATGCAGGTGCCGGAGGGTGAGCGTGACCGGATCGCACACATTGCGCTGCCGATCGGCGAGGCGATGCTGATGGGTACGGACGTGCTCGAGGGCTGGCCGAAGCCGTTGACGTTCGGCACGAATTTCTACATCACGATCGAGCCCGACACGGCGGACGATGCGACGCGGATCTTCGATGCGCTCGCGGAGGGCGGCGAGGTGGAGATGGCGCTGCAGGCGACGGAGTGGGCGGAGCTGTACGGCTCGCTGCGGGACCGTTTCGGCGTCCAGTGGATGCTGAGCTATGGCGAGGGAACGCTCTGAACGGACTCGGGAGCGGGAGCGGGATCGGGATAGCACTGACCTTACGGCCCCGCCGCTCCCGCGCCTCGATCGGTGTGCCGCGGCACGGATTGTGACGCGAGCAGCCCGACCGATAACCACCGGAACGGGAGGACTCGCCATGAGCCGGATTCCCCGTCTTCTGATTCCGCTCCTCGCCCTAGGCGCCACATCCGCGGGCGCGCAATCCGTGCAACCGTGGTGCTACACCGGTTTTCATCCTGGCGAAGTGGCGGGGACGGTGTTTCTGCCCGAGGGTGACCTGTTCTGTCCTCTGCTCGCCGACCCGAAAGCGGAGCGCTCCTTCGTCAGCTTCCTGCGCGGCGATTTCCCTGCGCTTCAGGCTGGAGTAGACGTGGGCGAGGACATGAGCATAGGCGCGGTAGGCCTGGGCGATGCGTTTCCGCTCGTGCGTTTCGGCGGGTCCACGCCAGGCGACGGCTTCCAGGTCGCGATCGTCGGGAGCATCTTCGCGCAGTTCGACATGGGCACCGAGTCGATCGACCTGATCAACGCGGACTACCTGGTCGGCGTGCCGGTCACGGTCCGCTGGTCCGGCTTTTCTTCGCGCCTGCGACTGTATCATCAGAGCTCGCATCTCGGCGACGAGTTCCTGCTGCGCACGGAGCTGCAGCGCGAGAACCTGTCGTTCGAGGCGCTGGAGCTGCTGCTGTCGCAGGAATTCGGGCCGCTGCGCGCCTATGCGGGCGGTGAGTACCTCTTCAACCGCGAGCCCGAGATGCTTGACCAGAAGCTCGCTCACGTCGGCCTCGAGGCGCGGGCGGGGCAGCTGCGGGGTGTGCGCTTCGTTGCGGCCGTGGATGCGAAAATGGTGGAGCAGAGGGACTGGGATCCCGGCCTGAGCGCTCGTGCCGGCATCGAGTTCGCCTATTGGCGCGACGAGTCGCATCCGCCGCGACTGTGGGCGATCCTGTTCGAGTTCTATGACGGGCCGTCGCCCTACGGCCAGTTCTTCCAGGAGCAGGTGCGCTGGTTCGGCCTGGGGCTGCACCTCAGCCTGTGAGGCGCGGCCGCACGCAACGTCTGCACTCCCACACGTTCAGACGGCCGGGCGTGCGGTAGGGCGGACTTGTCAGCGCCGGGCGTGCGCGACAGCAAGCCAAAATATAGATTCGACGATCGCCCTTTCGATCTCGATCCGACCACCCCCGTCTCCACGAATTCGGGATCGGGAGCGGAAGCGTGTACGTTTGCGTGTGCGGGAACTGCATACCGGGGGATTGACGCATGCTGTCGGATATCATGAGGGCGGCGCGCTACGCAGCGCGAGGGCTCGGGCGCTCACCGCAGTTCACGCTGGCGGCGGTGATCACGCTGGCACTCGCGATCGGCACGAACGCGTCGATCTTCAGCGTCGTGCAGGGTGTGCTGCTCAAGCCGCTGCGCTTCCACGATGCGGACCGCCTGGTCATGCTGCGCCACTCGGCGCCCGGCCTCGGCTATGATGACTTCGGGATCTCGCCCGCGCTGTTCCAGCTGTACCGCAGCGGCGGTTCGTTCGAGTCGAGCGGCATCTACATCGAGGCCGATGTCAACGTGACCGGCGACGCGTCGGCGCCCATGCGGGTGTCCGCGCTGCGCGCGTCGCGGGACGTGTTCGCCACGCTCGGCGTCACGCCCGAGGTCGGACGCGTCTTCGATGAGGGGGAGGACCGGCCCGGCGGTCCGGCCGTCGTGCTGCTCAGCCACGGCCTCTGGCAGGAACGATTCGCGGGCGACCGGGCGGTGGCAGGTCGTTCCATGCAGATCGATGGCGAAGCGCACACGGTGGTGGGCGTGATGCCGGAGAGCTTCGAGTTCCCGGCGCGCGACACGCGGCTCTGGCTGCCGCTGGCGCTCGACACGACCGAGCGGAGCTACGGCGACTTCAGCTACCAGGCCGTCGCGCGACTCCGTGATGGCATCGATGCGGAGCAGGCGACCGCGGGGCTCCGGCCGCTGCTCGAGCGCCTGCGCCAGGACGGAGCGGAGGCCGGCGATTTCACCGCGTTCATGGACGCGGGCCGGCTCGCGGCCGTCGTATCGCCGATGAAGGAGCTCGTGGTCGGCGATGTCAGCCGCGCACTGTGGATCCTGCTCGGCACCGTCGGCTTCGTGTTCCTGATCGCATGCGCGAACGTGACGAACCTCTTCCTCGTGCGGGCGGAGGCGCGGCAAAAGGAGATGGCGGTGCGCGCGGCGCTCGGTGCCGGGCGATCCGGACTGATCGGCCACTACGCGGCGGAAGCACTGCTCATTGCCGGTGCGGGCGGCGTGCTCGGCCTGGCTCTGACGTGGGCGGCGCTGCGTGCACTGCTGGCGATCGCACCGCCGAACATTCCGCGGCTGCACGAGGTGTCCATCGACCCGGTCGTGCTCGCGTTCACGCTGCTGGCGACCGCGCTCGCTGCGGTGCTGCTCGGCCTGCTGCCGACACTGCGCCTGACATCGCCCGATGTGCTCGCGACGGTCAGCCGGTCCGGCCGCGGCGGCAGCGCCGGCCGGGAACGGAACCGTGTCCGCAAGACGCTCGTCGTGGCACAGACCGCGCTCGCACTCGTGCTGCTCATCGGATCCGGCCTGATGGTGCGCAGCTTCGACAACATGCGCGAGCTCGAGCCGGGCTTCGATCCCGCCAATGCCATCACGTTCCGGCTCTCACTGCCCGTAGCGACGTATCCGGACGTTGCCCGCGTCACGCAGTTTCACACGGATCTGCTCGAGCGGCTGCGCGGCATACCGGGCGTGGAGCAGGCCGGCGCCACGTCGCACCCGCCGCTCGCCGGCTGCTGCAGCGGTACCGCGCACCTGATCGAGGACCAGCCGGTCGAGCCCGGTCAGATGCCGCCCATGTTCTGGTACTCGAGCGTGACCGACGGCTACTTCGAGGCGATGCGCATCCCGATCATCGCGGGCCGCGAGTTCGACTCGTTCGACCGCGACACGTCGCGCCACAACATCATCGTGAGCGAGGCGGTCGCGACCGCGATCTGGCCGGACCAGGATGCCGTCGGCCGCCGCATCCGGCCGTCATCCGGGCCCGACTGGTATACGATCGTCGGTGTCGCGGGCAGCGTGCGCGACCGGGCGCTCGAGCTCGAGCCGAGCCAGATGGTCTACTATCCCATTGCCGCCGGCGCGGCCGGTCAGCCGCAGAGCATGACGTACGTGCTGCGCTCGTCCCGCCCCGACGCGATCGCGCCGCTGGCGCGCGCGCAGGTGTGGGCGATCGATCCGAACCTGCCGATCGCCGCTACCGCCACGTATGACGAAATCGTCGCGGACTCGATGGTTCGGATGAGCTTCACGATGCTCGCGCTCGTCGCTGCGTCGGCCATTGCACTCATCCTCGGCGCGATCGGTCTCTACAGCGTCATCTCCTACATCGTGACGCAGCGCACGAACGAGATCGGCATCCGGCTCGCGCTCGGCGCACAGCCGTCCGAGGTGCGACGCATGGTCGTGCTCCAGGGCGCGCGACTCGCCGCGCTCGGCCTGCTCATCGGGTTCATTGCAGCGATCGCGCTCACGCGGCTCATGGAAGGCATGCTCTTCGGCACGACGCCGACCGATCCGCTGACGTTCGCGGCGGTCACTGCGGTGCTCGCGGCCATCGCCCTCGTGGCGACGTATGTGCCCGCTCTGCGCGCGTCGCGGATCGATCCCGCGTCGTCCCTCAAGCTGGAGTGACGCACGCTCTCACGGCGCCGCGGATCCTGAAACAAAAGCGGCAGGCGACCGTCCTGAACAGAAGAGTGTTCCAGGGGTAACCGATCGAAACCCGGCCGGCAGGTCCATCCAGAGGGGCAGCGATCCATGGCGACAATGTACTGTTCACTGTGCAGGCGGCCGGTGGATGCCAGGCGCCAGATCGGCGCCGGCACCATCATCGTCGGAGTGCTGACCGCCGGCTTCTCTCTGCTCGCGATCCCGTTCTACTCGAAGCGCTGCTCCATCTGCAAGAGTGCGGCGGTCTCCGACGTAGACCCCAATACCGTCCTCGCCGCCGGCTCACCCGCCCGCATCTCCCACATGGAGCATCGGCTCCGCCTGACTGAAGCAGAGCTCGACGTCGCCAACAGCGAGCTCGACCGACTCCGCACCGAACGCGATTTCTACCGCGAGCTCCTCGGCGACCGCGCGTTCGAAAAGCCCAGGCAGCCGTAGCACGTCACCGTCCGGACCCGGTCTGAGTCCGGGCCGCGGCTACGCCCGCCCCACCCTGCAGCCGCGGCTGCTGACAGGCCGTTCCGTCCCACAACCCTTGCCCCACGGCCAGCCGCGACTATATAAGCGAGTTATATAGTCACCCCCGGACCGGAGGCCGGCCGTGATCACGCCACTCACGTATACCATCCTGCTCGCGCTCGCCGATGCGGACCGGCACGGCTACGGGATCATCAAGGAGATCGAGGCTCGGCTGGGCGCAGCGGCCGCGCCGAGCACGGGCGCGCTGTATCTGGCGTTGCAGAGGATGGAGACGGAGGGTCTGCTGACGGAGTCGCCGACGCGACCGGAGGGCAAAGACGATGGGCGGCGTCGGTATTACCGGATCACGCGGCAGGGCCGTGCGGCGGTGGTGGCCGAGTCTGCCCGGCTGGAGACGCTGGTAGACGCCGCACGGCAGAAGGATCTGCTGCCACGCGGAGCGGACGCATGAGATCCGGCGAGCGAATGTTCAGGCTGGCGCTGCGTTTGACGCCGCGCGCGTTCCGCGACCGGTATGCGGACGAGATTGTCGCGACGCACCAACTGCGCATGAAGGACGTGGACGGGGGCAGGTTGGCGCGCCTTGCCGTGACGCTGCGGGAGACGCGAGGAGTGCTGTGGGTGGCGCTGCGGCTGAGAGCGCGTCCGACGTTGCCGATGTCGCCGGGTGCGCGACGTGCGCGCGTGCTGGAGGGAATCGCGCAGGATATCCGGTTCGCGGCGCGCACGCTGCGGCGCAGTCCTTCATACACGGCGGCGGCCGTCGTCGTGCTGGCGCTGGGCATTGGCGCGGGTACGGCCATCTTTTCGGCGCTGAATGCCTTCTTCTTCCGGCCGCTGCCGTTTGCGGACGAGGACCGTCTCGTGATGCTGTACGAGACGAATCCGGAGTTCGGATGGACGGATGCGGCGTCGGCGCCGGCCAACGTTCTGGACTGGCGCGAGCAGGTGTCGGCGTTCGCGGATGTTGCCGCGTGGTCGGACTTCATGGACGGCACGACGTACGTAGCGGACGGGGAGCCCATGCTGCTCGCGGCAGCGAGCGTCACGGGCAACTTCTTCGACGTTCTGGGCGTGCGGCCTGCGCTCGGTCGCGGGTTCCGGTGGGAGGAGACGTGGGAGACCGGCCAGCCGGTGGCTGTGCTGAGCCATCGTCTATGGGTGACGCATTTCGGTGCGGACCCGGGCGTGGTCGGCGGCGTGTACGAGCTCGGCGGTAATCATGTCGAGGTCGTGGGTGTCATGCCGGAAGGCTTCACCTTCCCCTCGTCGGAGACGCAGCTCTGGTATCCGTGGTCGTGGGCGACGGAGAATCGCGAAGCGGTGTGGTTCCGGCGCGCGCATTTCGTGCGGCCGATCGCGCGGCTCGCGCCGGGCGTGACGCACGAGCAGGCGGCCGCCGAGCTGGAGCTGGTCGTGCGGCGTCTCCAGGAGGCGTATCCGGAGACGAACTCCGTGATGGGCGCGGGGATGATGCCTGCGCGCGACTTCCTGATCCGCCAGGTGCGGCGTCCGCTGCTGATCCTGTTCGGTGCCGTCGGCCTGCTGCTCCTCCTTGCCTGTGCGAACGTTGCGAATCTTACGCTCGTGCGCGGAGCGGAGCGCGGTCGCGAGCTGGCACTCCGACACGCTCTCGGCGCGGGGCGCCTGCGGGTCGCGCGCCAGCTGCTGACGGAGAACCTGCTGCTCGCGGTGGCTGCGGGGATCATTGGAATCGGCCTCGGCTGGGCCGGCGTACGCGCGATGGCGGCACTGACGACGCTCGGGATCGATGGCGCGACGTCGATCGCGCTGGACGGGCGCGTGATCCTGTTCACAGTCGGCGTAACACTCGTGAGCGGGGTGCTGTTCGGACTCGTACCGGCCATCCGGTCCACGCGCGGGCGCATCAGCGGCATGCTCATAGACGGCGGCACGGGTGCCTCATCCGGGGCGCGCCTTCGCACGGTGCGCACGCTCGTCATCGCGGAAGTCACGCTCGCGCTGCTGCTGGTGATGGGCGCGGGGCTGATGACGCGCAGCTTCCTGCTCATGCGCGATGTCGATCCCGGTTTTCGCACGGACGGCGTGCTGGCCGTGGAGATCAGCGCCCCGCCGGGGCGTTATGCGAGCCGCGACGAAGTGCTCGCGTTCCAGGACCGGCTGATCGAGGCGCTCGAGAGTCGGCCGGGTATCGACCGGGCGGGCATCATCGGACAGCTGCCGCTTGCCGGGCCCAGCTGGTCGAGCCAGTTCCAGGCGGCCGGCTGGCCGGCAGACCGTGTGGGTTTCGAGATCCTGCATCGGCGCGCGGACGCCGGCTACTTTGCGGCGCTCGACATCCCGCTCGTGCGCGGCCGCATGTTCGAGCCGCGCGATCGCAGCAGCTCTATGCCGGTAGTTCTGATCAACGAGACGTTCGCGGCGGAGCACTTTCCGGGCGAGGACCCGATCGGGCAGCGGATCGCGTACGATCGCGCGCCCGACGAAAATTCGATCTGGTACGAGATCATCGGCATCGTCGGTGATCAGCACCAGGTGAGTCCGGGGGTGCCCGCGCGCGCCGAGGCGTTCGAGAACCGGCACCAGGACTGGGCGCGCACGAACTGGGTGGTCGTGCGCACGCCCGCCGATCCGATGAGCGCAATGCCAACCGTGCGGAGTGTGCTGAGCGAGCTGGATCCGCTCATCCCGATTGCGGAGGCGCGGCCGCTGCGTGAAGTGTGGCGCGCATCCATGGCGCGCGAGGAGTTCATCCTCACCCTGCTCACCATCTTCGGTGTGGTCGCGCTGCTGCTGGCGACCGTCGGTGTGTATGCGGTGACGGCACAGGCCGCACGCAGACGCACACGGGAGATCGGCATTCGCATGGCACTCGGCGCCAATGCAGCCGACGTCGTCATACTGATGCTCGGTCGCTCTCTCGCGATGGTCGGCGCGGGTGTCGTGATCGGCCTCGCGCTGTCGCTCGTGGCGAACCGCGCGCTGACCTCGATGCTCTATGGCGTGACGCCCGCCGACCCGCTCACAGCAGCGGCGGTGGTGCTCATCCTGTCCGTTGGTGCGGGCATCGCCTGCTATCTGCCCGTGCGCAGGGCCACGGCCGTCGATCCCGTTCGCACGCTCAGGCAGGAGTGATGGGGACTGTCGGGATCGGTGCTAACGGGGCGCAGGGATGTGTCGGTCGAGAAAATCGCGTATTGCAGGGATCCGCATCTCGTCGGGCGGCACGTGACCGACGCCATCGAACAGTGCCAGCTCCTTCGGCTCGCTGAGCAGGTTCCAGAGCGGCTGGGCGCGCGTGCGCCACGGATGCTCCTCGTCCTCGCGCCCGTTCACGACCAGCTTCGGCGCGCGGATGTGCGGCGCGAAGTTGATGTTGCTCGCTTCGGGCAGAGTCGGATGCACGCGCTCGTCGATACCGGCGCCCACGAGCACGACTGCGCGGAACCGATCATCGACCGCGGCGAAAAGCAGTCGTGATCCGGCGCCCCAGCTGGTGCCGACATAGGCGAGCGCATCGGCAGCGATGTCATCGCGCGTCTCGAGGTAGTCGAGTCCGAGCCGCAGCTCCGTCGCGTGCAGCACCATCTGGTCGCGGAACGCCACGCTGTTCGTGGCCGGCCGCTCGAAGTCGGGCGGGAACGGCCGCTCGGTCATGCCCTTCATTACCACCGTGAACACCGCATCTCCCGCGCGCACGAGCGGGCTGAGCGATTCTTCCGCGAGATCCGCGACATTGTTGCCGAAGAACGCGGCGGAGCTGGGCACGTTCACGAGCGTGCGGAACGGCGGCCGTCCGGACCTGGGCAGGAAGAGATAGGCGAGGACGCGCTCGCCGGCGGGACCGTTGTAGGTGATCCGCTCGCGCGTCCATGCGGCCGTCTCGATCCGCTCCTCGACCACGGGCTCGAGCGGGATCGGGTCGTAGCTGTAGTGCGTGAGCAGTGTACGGAACGTCGCCGCATCGACCGGCTCGTAGACCGGTGACTCGACCTCGAGACGGAGCGGTCCGTCACCCTGCCGGCTCGCGGGCACGGCGCGATCGACAGTACGCGCGCATCTGAACCCGATCGTCGTCGTCGCCGCCGCGGGATCCATCGACCCGACCTCCGTGAACACGTAGATGGGGTCGGCAAAGGATCCGCCGGTCACGGCGCGGCCGGCCTCGGAGCGGTTGAACAGCCACTCCTTTGCATTGCCGGCCATGTCGAGCGCGCCGAACGCGCTCAGGCCGAACGGATACGCGCCGACGACGGTCGTGCCGGCACCATCGAAGTTCGCGCGCTGCTCGGACGGGTCGTCCGGGCCGGCGTAGCCCCACGGCATCTCGATGCCCTGCATGAAGGCGCGCGCGCCGTTTCGTGCCGCGCGCTCCCACTCGAACAGCGTCGGCAGGCGCGCGCCGCGGAACCGGCAGTAGGCCGCCGCCTCGTACCAGCTGACACCGGTGACGGGATGATCGGCGAGTCCCGCGGGAGGCTGTCCGACCCACTCGCGCGGTCCCGGCAGCTTCGTGCGATCGACAAAACGGCTTCTCAGCTCCGCTGCACTGTCGGGTACGGCTTCGGCGAGATCGCTCCAGTATTCCTGGCGCGTGTATCCACCCGCATCGACGAACTCGGCAAACTGCGCGTTCGTGACCTCGAACCGATCGATGAAGTAGTCGGCGAGCGTCGCAGTGAGCGACTGGAGGTCGCGGCTCGCAATCTGGTAGCGGTCTCCAGGCACATGTACCATACCCGCAGGCACATCGGCCGCACGGGGCATCCTGACATCCAGTCGCATCTCGGCCTCACCACCGAACCGCGACAGCAGCCGCGTGCTCGCGTCGGAGGCCGGCCGCTCGACGGGCGCGTAGCCATCCGCCTCGACGCGCACGTGGTAGTCCGCGCGCGCGATCGCCAGGCCGCGCAGCGGTGTCACGCCCAGGTCGATGCGATTGCTCTGGACGTCGCGCGCTTCGCCGGTGAAGGGGACCACGGTGACGCGCGCGCCGGCCGGATCGCTGAGCACCGTCAGCCGGTTCGTGAACCGCGCGACCAGCGTGTCGGGGATGACCGCGCCTTCCGCCAGCGCGCGCTGCGCCAGGTCGAACGCCTCGATGTAGCTGCCTGCATCCGCCAGGGACCGCAGCTCCTCGAGCAGCGCGTCACCGCGCAGCACGCGCCCGCCACTGCTGCTCACCGCATATGCTGCTACGCCGATCGCGGTCAGGATCAGCAGTCCCGCCGCCGCGATCGCGAACCGCATCCGCCGGCTGAGTGCAATCGCCGGTCGTTGATCGGGTTGCCCGGACGATTCCGTGCTGATCGTCCGCTGCACACCCTGCGACGTGATGTCGTACGCCCACGCGAGCACGAGTGCGATCGGGAACCCGAGGATCGCGACGACAATGATCGCGCGCGTGATCCACGATGGCAGCAGCAGCTCCGGCACCACGATCGATGCCGCCTGCACGACGAACCACGCCACGACGCCGTACACGACGGCGACGCGGTAAACGTGGCGCTTCTTCAGCTCCGTCAGGAAATCCCGGATCCGGCTCATGGAGAGGCTCCTGCAGGGAGGACGGACGGTCAACTATGGAGTACCGCCGCCCGCCGTGCAAGTGTTTACCGCCCGGTCTTCAGGACTTTGCGAGCAGGGGCTGGAGATCGATGCCATGCCACAGCCGGTCGCGCATCATCTTCGTCTGTGCGAGCGCGTGCGCACCGGCGGGAGCGACCGCGAACATCCGGCGGGAGCTTCCCTCGATCGTGCGCCGGCTGGACCGGACCAGCGCCTTGTCCTCCAGCCGGTCCAGAGTCGAATAGACCGCACCGATGGCAACGTCGCGCCCGGTGACGGACTCGATCTCCTGCCGCACGCGCATGCCGTACGCCCTGTCGCCCGTGCGGAGCACGGCGATGAGCACCTGTTCCTCGAATACGCCGAGCGGCGCGTCGTGCCGTGTCATTGTTCGCGCAGCACTCCTGCCGGATCCGCGCGCGCTGCGCGCCATGCGGGGATCAGCGCGGCGATCATACCGGCCGCGAGCAGTATAGCCGTCGCGACTAACAGTGACGTCGCGTCCGCGGGCGTGACGTCGTAGAGGAATGTGGCGAGTACGCGCATGAGCGCGAGCGAAGCGATCGTGCCGATCATCGCCCCGCCGGCGACGAGGAGGCCGCCGCGCGTGACGATCCGCGCGATCAGCTGCGAGGGGCGCAGTCCGAGAGCCATGCGAATGCTCCACTCGCGCCGCCGCCGTCCGACGAAGTGTGCCACGACGCCATACACGCCGATGGCGCCGAGGAGGAGAGCAAGCCCGCCGAGCATGACGAGCAGCCGCTGGAGCTGGAGTGCAGGACCGAGCGCCCTGTCGAATACGTCCTGCATGGTGGTCGTGCTGCCGACGGCGACGATCGGCGCGACGCGCTCGATCGTGCTGCGCGCGCCGCTTAACAGAGAAGTGGCGTCCACGCCCGGACGGGTCCGGATCACGACGGTCTGCTGCAGCGCCGTGCTCGGCACGTGCGACAGCAGCATGTAGCGCGCGGGCACCGCCCCATCCGTGAGGCCCGCTTCCGCTGCGTTCTCCGATACGCCGATCACGCGCGCCAGCCCGCCGGTACCGCTCGCCACCATCCGCCCGATCGGATCGATCGGGCCGAAGAACGTCCTGCGCGTCGCTTCATTGATGATCACGAGCGGCTCCTCGCTCGATGCATCGGCGGCCGTGAAGTCGCGGCCGGCACGTATGCCAATGCCGAGCGTGCGCAGATAGCCGGACGTCACGATGCGGAATGCCGTGGTCGTCGTTTCGCCTGGCTCGATCCCCTCGACGTAAAAGCCCCAGTTGTTGCCGCTGCCGCGCAACGGCAGCTTCTGTGTCAGCGCCGCACTCTCGACGCCGGGCAGCGCTTCCAGCTCCGGGATCATCGCACCGAGCATGCGCGCGCGTTCCGCACGGGGCATCGTGTATTCCGTGACCAGGTCGAGCACCGCGATCTGCGCAATGTCGACGCCTGGATCTATGCTGCGCAGGTTGTTGACGGTGCGGATCAGGAGCGCGGCGCCCGCGACGAGAAGCACCGCGAGCGCTACCTCGAAGATCACGAGGCCGTTCTCCAGGGCACCGCCGCGTGCGCCGATGCCGCTCGTGCGGGCCCGCGTCAGCGAGTCGCGCAGCTCGCCGCGCGACAGCGCGACCGACGGCAC
>DATHVW010000227.1:0-28997 GCA_035461085.1 Longimicrobiales bacterium
GAACCGCACCTCCACCGCCTCGCCCTCGATCGACGCCAGCTCCCCGCACGTCGCAATCCCGACATCGGCAAGCCAGCCCAGCAGCGGATCCTCCATCCCCAGCGTCGCCAGCGCATGCGGCGCCAGGAACTCGCGACCACCACCCGCCGCCACGGACACCAGTCGCTCATCCCCGGCCGTGCGCGCTGCCACGAGCGCCAGGATCGGACGAGAACCCGCACCGTACCGCCCGCGCACACCCGCCGCCCTCAGGCGACGCCGCACCGCACCGTGCACCGCGGCCGCGTCGAGACCCCGGACATCCAGCCACACGTGCGGCGGATCGAGCGCCAGTCGCGGCGCCGCTCCCGTGAACGCCTCCAGGATCTCGTCCGTCGGCGGACTCGTGTCGGGAAGGATTATCGCGAGCAGCATGTTCAGCTCCGTGACTCCGTGCTCCGGAGCTTCCGTTTGAAGGCCCCGCGGCGATCCACCAGGCGCGGCTCCGGCGCCAGCCGCAGCCGGTGCGTCCGCACCGGCAGCTCGAACGATGTGCGGCCGCTCCAGCCGAGCGACGCCGCCTCGACTTCGATGCGCACGGCCGTCACCTCCACCGGCTCACCAAACGGGTCCCGCCGCCAGCGATAGCCCTCCGGCTGGATCCGCGACGCGACCCGCAGGTGCGTTACCGCGGCATCCCCTCCCGACAGCACGAACGCCGCGCCGCCCGCCCGCGCCGCCCGCGACAGCCGCACCGCCTCGCGACCCGCCTCCCGCCCTGCTCCCGTCAGCACCACCAGTGCGAAGCCACCGCTGCGCAGCAGCTCTTCCGCACTCACCAGCGCCTCCCGCTCCGTCGCCGGACGCACCAGCAGCGGACCCGTCCGCCAGAAGTCCCCCGTGAGCACACCCCCACCATCCACCCAGGCCGCGCGTTCCGACCGCCGGACTGCCGCCTCCACCGCCGTGCGCAGAACCGCCGTCGCTCCGCCTCCCGGTCGCCACACCGTCAGCCGGCCCCGCGCCAGGCCGCCACCCGGCAGCAGCACGTCCAGCGCAGCCACTCCCGTCCCCACTGTCGCCGCCGTGCCCCGCCCCAGCGGCTGCGCATCGGGGAACTGTCGCTCCAGCGCCTGTCTAAGCTCCTGAACCGCGGCGGCACTCATGAGGCGAAGCTAAGCCGAACAAAACCCGAAAGTCAAGCGGGCGGACACACCGCAGCGGGGGCCGCCCCGACCGGGAGTCGGGGGACGCATGGCGAGGCCGTGGGAGAGAGGATCTAACGGGAGTTGTGCGGGCGGTAGAGGGTGACGCGGACGCGCTCGAGCGTGATGAGGCCGCCATCGATCATGCGATCGAGCTGAGGCATGACCTCCTGGATCTGTTCCTCGGGCGCGACGACCTCGATGACGATGGGCAGGTCGAGGGAGAGACGCAGGATGCGGTCGGTGTGAACGCGTCCCTGGGCGCCGAAGCCGGCGATGCCGCGCAGCACGGTCGCACCGGGGAATCCGTTCGCGAGGAAGAAGTCGAGGAGTGCCTCATGAAGCGGCCGGCCGCGGTGCGGCCCCTCCTCGCAGCGGTCGCTCTCGCCGATGAAGATCCGCATGAGAGTGCGCTCACCTTTGAATGCGTGCGGCATGGCTCACCCCCGGAGGACGGTGGCGGCGGCTCTGAAGCCGAGCGCCACGCTGAGCAGACTGATGATGACACTGGCGAGGATATAGATTCCGGCGCGGGTCCACTGCCCGTCCTCGACCAGGCGCATGCTCTCGTAGCCGAACGTCGAGAATGTGGTGTAGCCGCCGAGCAGGCCGATGCCGATGAAGGCGCGCCATGCGACGGAGGCGCCGGTGCCTTCCATGATGGCATAGCAGAAGGCGAGGAGCAGAGAGCCGGTGACGTTGACGACGAGGGTTCCCCAGGGGAACGCGGGTCCGGCGGCGCCCTGGACCCAGCCGCCGACGGCGTAGCGGGCGACGCCGCCGAGTCCCGCTCCGAGAAAGATGACGAGTGGCAGCATAACGACCTCGATCAAACAAAAACCTCCCACCGGCCGTCTGCCGAAGGGAGGAGTCATCAGTGCGCCCGAGGCGGCACGGTCCAGGCGGACCCCATCGCGATCGGGGACGATAGTAAGTCCGGGCGGGATGAGACGGCAAGAAGGCTCCTGTACCGGATTATGTCGTCCGCTTACTTTGGCGGCCCGCTCATGGCCGCGGGCCGGCCGTCGTGGCCGTGCCGGCCGGCAGGCGTCTTCAACGAAACATCGAGGGAATGCGTCCTATCGATACAGGGCCGGAAACGGATGCGCGACTGGTACGGCGTGCCCGCGAAGGTGACGGCACCGCGTACGAGACGCTGGTCCGCCGGTATCTGAACATGGCGTATGCGGTGGCGCTGGCCGAGCTGGGTGACCGGCGCGATGCCGAGGATGCGGTACAGGACTCGTTGATCACGGCGCTGGAGCGACTGGACGACTGTCGCGATCCGGCGGCTTTCGCGGGCTGGCTTCGGCGGATCGTGCGAAACCGCGCCCGTTCGGTCGGACGACGCGAGCGGATCCGGGACACGGAGTCGCTGGAGAGCGCGGGCAGCGCGGCCTCGCCGGGCGACCCGGGGCGCGACCTGGATCGATCGGAGACGCGGCGGCGCCTCGAATCGGCGCTGGCCACGTTGACGGAAGTACAGAGGCGGGTGGTGCTGATGCACGACCTGGAAGGATATCGCCACCGGGAGATCGCGGTGGAGCTGGACATACCGGAGGGAACGGTGCGCTCGCACCTGTTCTTTGCACGACGCGCACTCCGCGAGCAGCTCGGAGACGCGGGACACAGGGAGCCACACGATGGATGAACGACTGGATCTGACGGCACTGGACCCGGATTCGACGGAGCGCGAGCTGCTCGTTGCGGCCGTCATGATGCGGGCCGGAGCGGAGCTTTCGCGGCGCGCCGCAGAGGACGTCAGTCCGATCGCGGTGCTGGCGGACTGGATGCGTCCGGCGCTCGCGGCGGCAGCCGTGGTCGCCGTGGTTTGCGCATCGGTGCTGACACAGCGGGAGCTGGCGCACGTGGAGCCCGGCCGAGGACTGACGGACGCGCTGGCAGTTCCGGCGCCGGTCAACGAATGGCTCATCAGCGAACGTTCGCCGACGGCGGCGGACCTGCTGATAGCAATGGACAGGGGGGCAGACTGATGGTAACAGCGAAGCGCGCGCGCCTGATGGGGCTCGTGGTTCTGGTGGTGATGTTTGCGATCGGGGCCCTGACGGGTGCGGCGACGATGCGGGTGGCGACGGGCGAGGAGTCGGATTCGCGCGCACGGTCGGAGTCGGGGCGACCCGGCCTCTTCGAGACGCTGCAGCTGACGGACGAGCAGCAGGCGCAGGTGGACGAGATCATGGAGCGTCGTCGCGCGGAGGTGGATGCGTTCTGGAAGCAGAACGGTCCGCAGCTGCGCGCGATCATGGACTCGGCCCGCGCCGAGATCCGTGCGGTGCTGACACCGGAGCAGCAGGCGCTCGAGGAACAGTTCCGTGCAGAGCGTCGCAGGCACTACGAGAGGCACTGACCATTGAAGAGGATGACATCGATGTCTCGACTCAGCGGAAACCGTGTCGCGCGACGCAGCGCGGCCGCGTTTCTCACGATCCTGACTCTCACAGCCGCTGACGCTTCAGCGCAGACGCCGGAGCCGGTCACGCTCACGCTCGACGAGGTGGTGCGCCGCACGCTCCTCAACAGTCCGCAGGTGGTGCAGGCGCAGGGCGCCGTGCAGACGGCCGGCGCGTCGGAGCTCACTGCGGTCGGTGCGTTTCTGCCGAACCTCAGCGTCAGCAGCGGTGCCGCGCTCTCGAGCACGCAGCGTTTCGACCCGAACACGAACACGAACGTGACCGGCTCGAGCGACAGCTACAATGCCGGCATCAGCAGCTCGGTCGATCTGTTCACCGGTGGCAGACGCGGTGCTCAGCTGACGCAGGCGCGTGCGGAGACACGGGCATCGGAAGCGTCGCTGGTGCAGCAGCGTTACACTGTCACGCGGAACGCAAAGGCAGCCTACTTCGATGTCGCTCGCGCGAGCGACCTGATCCGCTCGGCGGAAGCGCGACTGCAGCGTGCGGAGGAGGGACTCGCGGCGGCGCAGCTGCGCTCGCAGGCGGGCTCTGCCACGCGCTCCGATGTGCTGCGTGCAGAGCTCGAGCGCGCCAACGCGCGCCAGGGGCTGCTGCAGGCGAACAACCAGAAGAGGGCGGCGATGTACGCGCTCGGCCGCCTGGTGGCCATTGATGGCCCGGCCGACGTCGCGGGTGAGCAGCCGCTCACCGCGGACGAGCTCGCGCTCTCACCTGACCAGCTGCTGGAGCTCGCGCTCGCGCAGGCGCCCGCGGTCGTCACGGCGGAAGCGAACGAGAATGCCGCGCGTGCGGGCGTACGGGTTTCGCGCGCGCAGTACATGCCGAGCCTGAACGGTTCCGGCAGCTACAACTGGAACAACGATGCCCCTTCGTTCGCGGACCTGCGCAGCAGCTGGTCGCTTCGAATGGGTCTGTCGTTCCCCGTGTTCAACCGGTTCGCGCGCGAGGAGTCGGTCGAGCGCTCGCAGGTGCAGGCGACGGTCGCGCGCTATCAGCTCGATGATGCCCGCCGCGCCACGCGGGCCAGTCTGGAAGCGCTGCTCGGCACGCTCGAGACGTCGCGTCAGGCGATCATGATCGCACAGGAAGCACTCGCACTCGCGGAGGAAGATCTCCGCGTGCAGCAGGAGCGCTACCGGCTCGGCGTATCGACGATCCTCGAGCAGGTGACGTCGCAGGAAAACCTGGTGGCCGCCGAGACGAGCCTGATCTCGGCACAGTACGACTATCAGCTCGCACTGGCGGATCTCGAGGCACTGATCGGCCGGGAGCTGTAACGCGCACGGTGTCGGTACGACGCCGGCCGGAGCTGTTGAAGGCAGGACGGGACAACGTGAGAAACCGGGGTGGTCGGCGATCGGAACCGACGCCTGACATTCGGAATGACGTGGAGGAAGTGCAATGAAGAACTGGATGAAGCCGGCTATCCCACTGGCGCTCGTGCTCGTGGCAGTAAGCGCGTTCATGGTGCGCGGCCGTGAGATGCCGGAAGCCGACAATTCGGTGCTGGAGTTTGCGGCGGCCGAGCTGCGGTCGCTGGAGGTGACGGCGGAGGCGGCCGGGCTCATCGAACCGATCCGTCTGGTGGAAGTGAAGTCGAAGGCTTCGGGCGAGATCACGGCCCTGCACGTGGAGACGGGTGACGCCGTGAAGCGCGGCGACCTGCTCGGCCAGGTGGATCCGCGTGATGTCCGTAACACGTTCGCACAGGCCGAAGCGGACCTGGCCGTGGCGGAAGCGCGCATGGCGACGGCGCGGGCGCAGAAGGAGCGCTCCGAGGAGCTGCGCAAGGCGAACGTCATCACCGAGCAGGAATACGAGTCGGCGACGTTCGAGGAAGCGAATGCCCGGGCGCAGCTCGTCAAGGCGCGCGTGAACCTGGACCTCGCACGCGAGCGTCTGAACGACGTCACGATCCGCGCGCCCACGGACGGCATCATCATCAGCAAGACCGTCGAGGTCGGCACGATCATTCAGTCGGCCAGCCAGAACATCTCGGGCGGCTCCATCATCTTCACGATGGCCGACCTTTCCGAGATGCAGGTGCGCACGCTCGTGGACGAGACCGACCTCGGCAAGATCCAGCCGGGACAGCAGTCGCGCGTGTCCGTCGAGGCGTTCCCGGGGCGCACGTTCCTCGGTACGGTCCTGAAGATCGAGCCGCAGGCGATCGTCGAGCAGAACGTGACGATGTTTCCGGTGCTCGTGCACCTGCAGAACAGTGATGGCGCACTGAAGCCCGGAATGAACGCGGAAGTGGTGATCGAGGTCGCACGTCGCCAGAACGTGACGACCATTCCGAATGCGGCCGTCGTGGCCATGCGCGATGCTGCAGCCGCGGCGACCATGCTCGGCCTGGATGAGGAGCAGGTCCGCGGCGCGATGCGCGGCGGACAGGCGGGCCCCGGACGCGGGGGCGAGAACGGTGCCGCTCCGGCCGGTGCTGCGGGCCGCGATGGTGCCCGGCCCGCTGGCGGGCGTGAAGGCGGTGCCGTGCAGCCCGCGGCGGAGCGGCAGGGCGCAGGCGCGGCGCGCGGCGGTGACGCCCCGGCAGGCATGGGGCAGCGGCCCGGTGGCGCAATGGAGGGCGGCATGGCGCGCGAGGGTCAGGGCCGCAACCGCGCAGGTATCGGAAACGGCGACACGCGTACCGGCGTCGTCTTCGTCCGGAAGGGCGAGACGGTCGAGCCGCGCATGACGGTGCTCGGGCTGAACGACTGGGACCACACGGAAGTGATTCGCGGACTCGAGCCCGGCGAAGAGGTGGTCCTGATCTCGGTCGCGCGGCTGCAGCAGCAGCAGCAGGACATGCTGAACCGGATGCGCGAGCGCACCTCCGGACCCTTCCCGGGTGCCGGCGGCGGTGGCCCGGGCGGCCGGCGCTAGGGGACATCGTTCATGCTGATAGGCGAGATCATTCAGGTCGCGCTGGGCGCGATCGCCGCGAACAAGATGCGCTCGTTCCTGACGATGCTTGGGATCATCATCGGAATCGCCGCGGTGATCACGATGGTGTCGCTCGGCGAGGGCGCTCAGCGTGATGTCCAGGCACGGCTTCAGTCCATGGGCACGAACGTGCTGACCGTGCGGCCGGGCCAGAACATGTTCGGCGGCATCGATCGCGGTGATGCCCGTCTCACGGCGCGGGATGCAGAAGCGCTGCTGGTGGAGCCGCGCGCGATTCGCGCCGTCGCGCCCGAGATGGAGCGGCGGCAGCAGGTGGTGTTTGCTGCAGCCAACGCGAACCTGTCGATCATCGGATCTTGGCCGAGCTACTTCGACATCAACAACAGCGAGATCGAGTACGGCCGTCTGTTCACCGAGGGTGAGGAACGCGGCCGGCGCACGCTGGCCGTGCTCGGTGCCCGCGTCGGTGAGCGGCTCGGCAATCCCGTAACGTCGGCGATGATCGGACAGCGCATCAGCATTCGCGGCATCCCGTTCGAGGTGATCGGCGTGCTGGCGGAAAAGGGATCGCAGGGCTTCAACAACCCGGACGAGAACATCTACATTCCGCTCGCGACTGCGCAGTTCCGTGTGTTCGGCTCGGAGTGGGTGCGCGCGATGTCCGTGCAGGTCGTCGATGAGAAGCGGATGGACGCAGCGCTCGCGGAGATCGATCAGGTCCTGCGGCGTGAACACCGCATCCGTCCCGGCGAGCCGAGCGACTTCAACGTACGGGACCAGACCAGTCTGCTGAGCACGTTCCAGGAGACGACGCAGACGTTCACGTTCCTGCTGGCCGGCATTGCATCCATCTCGCTGCTGGTCGGCGGTATCGGCATCATGAACATCATGCTCGTTTCGGTGACCGAGCGTACGCGCGAGATCGGCATCCGGAAGGCGCTCGGCGCAAAACGGCGCGACATCCTGATGCAGTTCCTGCTCGAGTCGCTCGCGCTCTGCGTGGCCGGCGGTGCGCTCGGCTGTGCGGTGGGAATCGGCGGCGCCCTGCTCGTGCAGAACATGGGCGGGTTCAACATCGCGATATCGCCACAGGCCGTCGGCCTGGCGTTCGGCTTCTCTGCCGCGGTCGGTATTTTCTTCGGCATGTGGCCTGCGCGCCGCGCGGCACTGCTGGACCCGATCGTTTCGCTTCGCTACGAGTGACAGCGGACGCGGCACCCAACAGCGGACGCGGCACCCATTCTGCCGTTTGACCGGAACGCGCATGAAAAGGCCCCGCTGCCGAATGGCAGCGGGGCTTTCTCGTGGCACCTGCATGTGTCAGTGCGCCGTTCGTAAGAAGGGGTGCCGCGTCCGACGGGCCTACGCGCTGATTTGCTCGCGCTCCTTCTTCGCCGCCTCGACGATCTTCGCCTGCACGTTTGCGGGGACCTCCTCGTAACCGTACAGCCTGCGCGAATGGAACGCGCGGCCCTGCGTCAACGACCGCAGCGTCGTTGCGTACTTGTACAGCTCGGCCTGCGGCACCAGCGCCTTCACGTGCGTCTTCTGGCCATCCTGCTCCATGCCGAGGATCTTCCCGCGGCGATGGTTCAGGTCGCCGATCACGTCGCCCATATAGGATTCCGGCGTCACGACCTCGACTTCGACGATCGGCTCCAGCAGGACGGGCGCAGCGGACTCGGCTGCTTTCTGGAATGCCATGGAGCCCGCGATCTGGAACGCGATGTCGCTCGAGTCCACGGTGTGGTACGAGCCGAAGAAACATTCCGCCTCGAAATCGACGACCGGATAGCCCGCGAGCACGCCCTTCTTCGCGGAATCCTGGATGCCGCGGTCCACCGACGGAATGAACTTGTTCGGAATCACACCGCCGGTGATCGCGTCGGTGAACTTGTAACCGGAGCCGTGCGGCAGCGGCTTGATGCGGACGTGGCAGTCGCCGAACTGACCGTGACCACCCGTCTGCTTCTTGTATTTGCCCTGTGCCTCCGCAGCCTTGCGGAATGTCTCACGGTACGGGATCTTCGGCTCCTCGGTGACCACGGCGACGTGGTACTTCCGCTTGAGCCGCTCCATCTGCACGTCGAGGTGCAGCTCGCCCAGGCCGCGAACGATCGTCTGGCGCAGCTCGGGATCGTACGTGTACTGGAAGGTCGGATCCTCCTCGTGCAGCTTTGCGAGGCCGTTGCCGATCTTGTCCTCATCGCTGCGGCTCGCCGCACGCACGGCGAGCGCGATATCCGGCTCCGGGAAATTGATCTGCTGCAGCACGACGGGACGGTCCTGCGTCGTGAGCGTGTCGTTCGTGTGCGAGCTCTTGAGCTTCGCGACGACGCCGATGTCGCCCGCGTGCAGCTTGTTCACCTCGACGCGGTCGCGGCCCTGCGGTACGGCGAGGTGCGTCAGCTTTTCCGTCGCCTCCTGTGTGGCGTTCCACACGTCCTGGCCATTCGTCAGCGAGCCGCTGAAGATCCGGAAGTAGCTGAGCTCGCCCACGTGCGGCTCGGTCGCAGTCTTGAAGATGAGCGCGGCCAGCGGCGCGGCGTCTTCGCCCTTCAGCTCCACCACCTGGTCGAGACCCGGCCGCTGCGCCAGCTCGTGGGGGGCCTCCGACGGCGGCGGGACGATCTCCACGAGCGCCTCCAGCAGTGCACGCACGCCCCACGTCTTCTCGGCAGCACCGCAGAAGATCGGGAAGAGCTTGCCTGCCAGCATCGCCATCTCCATGGCCTTCAGCGCTTCAGCCGTCGTGATCTCGCCACCCTCCAGGTAGCGCTCCAGCAGCTCATCGTTCGTGGTTGCGATCGACTCGAACAGCTCCGTCCGCATCTGCTGAGCCCGGTCCGCCAGCTCCGCCGGAATGTCGGTCTCCTCGTACTCGCCCGTGATCGTGCCGGATCGGTACAGGTGGGCGCGTCCCGTGAACAGGTTCACGATGCCGCGGAAGCTCTCGCCCTCGCCGATCGGCAGCTCCGCCGGTATCGCGTGCTCCGACATGTGACGACGGATCTCATCGCACGCCTTGTCGAAATTGGCGTGCTCGCGGTCCATCATCGACACAAAAAAGAGTCTGGGAATCCCGCGCGGTTCGCAGTATTCCCAGACCTTTTCCGTCCCTACCTCGACGCCCGCAGTGGCGCCCAGGACGATTACAGCCCCATCGGCGACCCTGGTGGCGGCTATCGTGTCTCCCGTGAAGTCGAGGTATCCGGGGGTATCCAGCAGGTTGACCTTCACACCGTGCCAGTCGGCATGGGCGGCCGAACACTGAACAGATACACCGTGCGCGATCTCCTCCTCCGTGTACATCGTGAGTGCGGTGCCGTCCTTCACGCTGCCGTGACGGCGGGTCGTCCCCGTCGCGAATGCGAGCGCGTCCACGAGCGTGCTCTTGCCCGAACCACCGTGCCCGAGCACGACCACGTTGCGGATCTGATCAGAGGAGTACTCTTTCGCACCCGACATGCACACACCTCCTGGGGCTGGCTGACGCGGAGTAAAGGGGGATTGCTATCGTAAAGGGAGGGTATCCAGCCCGTCAAGGCTGCGACAGCGGGAGCTGCCGGAACCGGAGTGGGGGTTCTCCCGACGGCCAGGGAGCCGCCGACCATCGGCGGGGATGCTTCGCGAGATTCGTGAGGGAGCCGCGCCGACCGGCGGCGGGATGCCTCACGGGGCGCGCCCGTGCGACTGGAGCGGCCGCGGGCAGATAACGAAAGGGCGCGGCCCTCAGTCCGTGCGGTACCGCCGGCTGACCTCGTCCAGCAGCTTCCGCTCCTGCGCCGTGAGGCTGCTCATGCCCTCGGTGCTGATCTTTTCCAGCACGCGATCGAGCTCATCCAGCAGTTTCTCCTCCTCACCGGAGCCGCGGCGACGCGGGGTTGGCGCCGGGCGGATGGGGCTCGAGCGCGAGGAGTCGTCGCGTGAGACCACCTTGAGCTTGCGCCGACCCATCATCCGGCGCAGCCCGCCCATGCCGCCCCCGGGCGATCCCAGACGGAGGTAGAGGAAGCCTGCGGCGAAGCCACCGAGATGCGCGGCGTGTGCGATGTTGTCGCCGCGGCCGCTGCCGAACATCGACATGATGGAGACGGCAGCCATGAACATGACCAGGTACTTCGCCTTCACGGGGAGAATGCCCCAGATGTAGATGGGCGAGTCGGGCCAGAACATGGCGAACGCGAGCATGACGCCGTACACGGCTGCCGACGCGCCGATGATGGGACTCATGGGCGCGAAAACGAATGACAGCGCCGCGCCGCCGAGGCCGCACAGCAGGTAGTACTTGAGGAACTCGGTCGAGCCCCAGCGCTGCTCGAGCGGGGGACCGAAGAAGAAGAGCACGAGCATGTTCAGGAACAGGTGCCAGAAGCCGCCGTGCGCGAACATGTAGGTGACGACCGTCCACGGAGCGACGAGGATCCGGCCGGGCACGAACGCCATGTAATTGCTGAGCAGGCCCCTCAGCATGAAGCCGTCGACAATGAAGATGACGACGTTCGCGATGATGAGATTCTTCACCCAGTGGGTGAGACCGAAACCGAACGAGAAACTGCCGCGGTAAGCCATGTATTCGCCTCGTCGCGAGCGGCGCGCCCGCGCAGTGTGATCTAAACCCGGCGCCGGAGCCGGTGTTCCTCGATGGCGAGGCGGCAGAGCCGCTCGCAGACTTCGGTGAAGCCGATCCCTGCGGCCTGTGCACCCTTCGGAAACAGGCTCGCGGCCGTCATTCCGGGGAGGGTATTGGCCTCAAGACACCAGAATACGCCATCCGCGTCCATACGGAAATCGATACGACTGAATCCGCGCAGCTTGAGGGCCTGGTGCGTCTTGAGCGCGAGCCGCTGCACCTCGACGGTCTGCGCGCCCGTGAGGTCGGCCGGGAAGATCTCCTCCGCACCGCCCGGCTGGTACTTGGCGGCGTAGTCGAAGATCTCCCGCGACGAGATGATCTCGCCGACGGGCAGAGCATTTCCTCCGAGCACCGGCACCGTGAATTCACGGCCGGGAATGAACTGCTCGATCATGACCTCATCGTCGTATTTCGCGGCCAGCTCCACGGCGGGCTCGAGCTCGTCACTCTGCCTGACGATGGAGAGTCCGACCGTCGAGCCCTGCTTGCTCGGCTTCACGACGCACGGGTAGCCGACCCGCTCCTCGATGTCCTCGAGGAGGACCGGTGCCATGAGCCACTCGGGGGTCGGCACGCCGGCGACGAGCATGAGGCGCTTGGAGATGTCCTTGTCCATCGCCATCGCGCTGCCCAGCATCCCGCTGCCCGTGTAGGGGATGCCGGTCATGTCCAGCAGCGCCTGCAGCGTACCGCCCTCGCCTGCACCACCGTGGAGCGCCAGGAACAGTACATCCACGCCCCGCAGCTCGGGTGCGTTCGTCAGCGCCGACGCGTCACCCGTGCGCATCAGATCCAGGGCCTGCTCATCCGGTGGCAGGTCTTTCACACCATCCGACAGCAGTGCCTTTTCCGCCGCGGCGTCCAGTGCGCCGGTCGCGGTATCGACCGCCACGACGTCGTGCCCGCCGGCCCGCAGCGCCTGAATGACCTGGGACCCGCTCGCGATCGACACATCGCGCTCGGAGCTCGTTCCACCGAATAGCACGGCTACCTTGAGCCGCTTCCTGTCGTCAGCCTGCGTCATGCCCCTCTTCCCTGATGCCGGATTATCCGCACCGTTCCCATGCAACAACTCCGCCACCCCCAGTCGGACGCGGAACCCGTTCTGCAGAACGGCTCACTGACGCATTGGACTGTCCCGCCGGGACGGCTCCTTCATGCCGTAATGGGCCACTCGAATGACTCGGCGCGCCGTTCTGCAGAACGGGTTCCGCGTCCGGCCTGCCTACGGCGTCAGGTAGCGGACCACGTCATACCGCGTGATGATGCCGGTGAGCACACCATCATCGCGCACCAGCACCGCCGGGCACTGCCGCGTCAGCAGCCGGCTGACGCCGCTCAGCGGCAGCGATCCGTCGATCACGGGAAACGCCGGCTCCATGATGCTCTCCACCGGCTGATCCAGCGCTGCCTGATCCTCGATGATGCGCGCCATGAGCGCGGACTCCGGCACCGAGCCGACGCACTCATCGCCGTCGCACACAGGCAGCTGCGAGATGTTGTAATCCGTGATCAGGCGCAGCGCTTCGCGCACCGCGGTACCGCGCTCGACGCTCACCAGGGCGGGCGCACTGCCATCCTTGCGCACGATCATCTCCCCCGCGGTCATGCGCTCCGGCTCCAGCAGCCGGTTCTCCCGCATCCACTCGTCGCTGTACATCTTCGACAGATAGCGCTCGCCGGTATCCGGGACGATGCAGACGATGCACGCGTCGGGATCGTTCACCTCCCGCGCCACGCGCGCGCCGAGCCACACGATCAGGCCCGCGGAGCCGCCGACGAACAGGCCTTCTTCGCGTGTCATTCGGCGCCCCATCCGGAACGCGTCCCGATCGCTCACGGTGTGGTACTCGTCAATGACGGAGAAGTCGAGCGTGCTCGGCAGCTTGTCGTTGCCGATTCCTTCGACCTTGTACGGCGCACCCTCGCCTTTCTTCCCCGTGCGATGGTACTCGGCGAAGATCGAGCCGGGCGGATCGCCTGCGATGACACGCACCGACGGGTTCTTCTCCTTCAGGAACTTCCCCGCCCCGCTGATCGTCCCGCCCGTACCCGCTGCGGCGATGAGATGCGTGATCCGGCCTTCCGTCTGCTCCCACAGCTCGGGTCCGGTCGTCGCGTAATGTGACTGCGGGTTGACGGGATTGTAGAACTGATCGGCGAGGATGGCACCGGGCGTCTCGGCGACGATGCGCTTTGCGGTCTGCACGTAGTTGTCGGGGTGGTCGGGCGGGACGGCGGTCGGTGTGACGATGACATCGGCACCGAACGCGCGCAGCAGCCGCACCTTCTCCTGGCTCATCTTGTCCGGCATCGTGAAGATGCAGCGGTAGCCGCGGATCGCGGCGGCGATGGCGAGGCCGACACCGGTGTTTCCGCTGGTGCCCTCGACGATGATGCCGCCCGGCTTCAGCCGTCCCGAACGCTCGGCGTCCTCGATCATGGCGAGGCCGATGCGGTCCTTGACGGACCCGCCCGGATTATAGAACTCCGCCTTCGCGTACACGGGCGAGCGGGCGCCATCGACGACGCGATTGAGCCGGATCAGCGGAGTCCAGCCGATCGTCTCGAGCACGTTGGCGAACGGTCGCGCGTTGCGCGGCGGTGCAGCGGCATCGCGTCCCGGGTCACTCATTGCTGACCCCCGAGCCGGTGGAGGAGCCGAGCGTAGCGGTGGAGTCCTGCGAGAACCGCACGGGAATCTTCGTCCACATGGCGATGCGACGATCGCCGCGCTGCCCGGGTGTGAAGCGCAGGCGTCGCACACCGTTGACGGCGGCGGAATCGAAATCGGAATATCCGCTGCTCTTCGAGACGAGCACGCTGTCCACGTCGCCCATCTCATCGATGTGGATCAGCACTTCCGTCTCGCCCTGCACGCCTCGATCCCAGAGCCCTTCGGGATAGGCGATGGGGGTCGGATCCGGGATCGGGATCGGCGCCTGTACCTCCTCGATCGGGGCGTCGCACGCCTGCAGCAGCAGGCACCCGGCGACGGCGCCGGTGCACATGAGTCTTCGCATTACAGCCCGCATGTTCTCCTACTCCGCCGTTTCGGCTTTCAGCTCCGCGAGCAGGTTGAGCGCCTGCAGCGGTGTGAGTGAATCGATGTTCGTGGCGCGCAGCCGCGTCACGGCCGGGTGCTCCGCGGGCGCGAACAGGGAAAGCTGTTCCCTTTGGCGCGCGGGGCCATTCGCACCGAAGCGACCGAGTCCTTCCCCGCCGCCGGTGTGCGCACCTTCCAGCTCACGCAGGATTTCCCGTGCGCGTGCGACGACGGCCGGCGGCAGACCGGCGAGCCGGCCCACCTCGATACCGTAGGAGCGGTCCGCACCGCCGGGCTGGAGGTGGTGGAGGAAGATGATGTCATCGCCGAGCTCGCGCACGGCCACGTTGAAATTCACGAGCGAAGGCAGCAGATCGGCAAGCTGGGTCAGCTCGTGGTAGTGCGTCGCGAAGATCGTCTTCGCACCCGTCTTCTCGTGCAGGTGCTCGGTCACGGCCCAGGCGATGCTGACGCCATCGTAGGTGGCCGTGCCGCGCCCGATCTCATCGAGGAGCACGAGCGACGAACGGGTGGCCGCGTGCAGAATGGCCGCCGTCTCGTGCATCTCCACCATGAACGTGGACTGCCCGCGCACCAGGTTGTCCGACGCGCCGACGCGCGTGAAGATGCGGTCGCATACCGGGACGCGAGCGTGTTTTGCCGGCACGAACGAGCCGATCTGCGCGAGCAGCTGGATCAGGCCGACCTGCCGCAGCAGTGTGGACTTGCCGGCCATGTTCGGGCCGGTCAGGATCATGATGCGGCCGTCCTCGTCCAGCACCACATCGTTCGGAATGAAATCCTCGCGCGGCATCATCCGCTCGACGACCGGGTGCCGGCCGCCGCGGATCTCGAGTGCAAAGCCCGTGTGCACATCCGGGCGAACGTAGCCGCTCCGCTCCGCCAGCTGCGCAAGCGACGTCAGCACATCGACCAGGGCCACGTGCGCAGCGGTGGACTGCAGCCGCTCCATGCGCTGTGCGACGTCGCGTCGCAGCTCGGTAAACAGCCGGGCCTCGAGCGCGAGGATCCGGTCCTCCGCGTCGAGCGCCTTCGACTCCCACTCCTTCAGCTCGGGCGTGACGTATCGCTCTGCGTTGGCGAGCGTCTGCTTGCGCTCGTAATCCTCCGGCACGCGTCCGGCATTTGCCCGCGTGACCTCGAGGTAATACCCGAACACCTTGTTGTAGCCGATCTTGAGCGAAGGGATGCCGGTCCGCTCGCGCTCGCGCGTCTGGAGCCGCGCGATGTAGCCCTGCGCACCATCGCGGATCTCGCGCAGCTCGTCGAGCTCGGCGCTCCAGCCCGCGCGCATGACATCGCCCTCGCCGATCGTCGCGGGCAGCTCGTCCTCGAGGGCGCGCTGCAGCATGTCGTGCACGTCCTCGAGCAGGTCGATGCCCTCGGCCGCGATGCGCAGGAGCGATGCGGCAGCATCCGCGAGCGCGTCGCGTACGGCCGGCAGCGTGCCGAGCGACTGCGCGAGCGCGCGGAGGTCGCGCGGTGCAGCGCGCCCGGCGCCGATCCGCCCGGCGAGGCGCTCCAGGTCGCGGACGTCCCTGAGCTGAGCACGGAGCGAGCGGCGCATGGCCGGGTCCTCGAGCAGGTTCGCGACGGCGTCGTGACGCTCGTGGATGCGATCGGCGACGACGAGCGGGCGCAGCACCCAGCGGCGCAGCAGGCGCGCACCCATCGGCGTCTGCGTCTCGTCGATCACCTCGATCAGAGTTGCCGCACGGCCGCGCGCGCCGTCCGCACGGAGCGGCTCGATCAGCTCGAGGTTGCGACGCGTCATCTCGTCGAGAAGCATCGCACTGCCCGCACGCTCGATGCGCGGCGGCCGCAGCGACTGGAGCGCGACCGGCTGCACCTCGGCGATATAGGCGATCAGGGCGCCGAGCGCGCCCATGAGCGGCGCGTCGCACGACTCGAAGCCGAAGCCGTCCAGTGAGCTGACGCCGTAGCGCCGCTTCAGCTCCTCGCGGCCGTGCTCCGGATCGAACAGCCAGTCCGGCCGATAGGTGCGGCTGATGTCGCTGGCGGCCGCCAACTCCCGCCCGAGCATGCGCGCGGGCAGCAGCAGCTCGGCCGGCTCCAGCCGCGCCAGCTCCGCCAGCAGCTCGCCCGGCGATGACCGCAGCACGGAAACCTCTCCCGTCGATGCGTCCGCGACGGCGATCACCACGTCCTCGTCCGTCTCGAGCAGGGCGACGAGGTGGTTGTTGCGACGCTCGACCAGCAGGGCATCCGAGAGCACGGCCCCGGGCGTGACGGTTTCGACCACCTCGCGCCGGACGATTCCCTTCGCCTCCGCCGGATCCTCCACCTGCTCGCAGACAGCCACGCGCCGACCGAGGCGGATCAGCCGCTGGATGTACTCGTCGCGCGCGCGCGCCGGCACACCGGCCAGCGGCACGTGCGCGGCGCCGCCGTTGTTGCGCGACGTGAGCGTCAGGCCCAGCAGCTTCGCGCCTTCCTCGGCGTCCTCGCAGAACATCTCGTAGAAGTCGCCGACACGGAAGAACACCAGCGCGTCCGGGTGGCGCGACTTGGCGTCTCGCCACTGCTGCATGAGGGGAGTGTCTTCCGGCTTCGGCATGCGGGTGCTGCTGCAAACGGGAGTGACGCCAATCCCGAAGAATAGCCGCAGAAGGGTGAGGGCGGCAATCGAACGGCACCCGCCGGGTTGCGCATCGGCGGCGCCGGCCGCATATACCCGCCTCCCGATTCTTCAGCCGTGACGGATCAGAATGCCCCATTTCGCAGCCGCTGTCGTCGTCGTCCTCGCGTGCGCGGCGCCGGCCGGCGGCACGCTCCACGCACAGCGGCCGGTTCCGCTGGACACGCTGCACGCCGTGACCGGCTCGCGGCTCGTTGCCGGTGCCGCAGCCGCAACGCGCAGTCTCGACGTGTTCGACCGCGCCGCGATCGAAGCGCTTCCGGCCGGTACGGTGGCAGACGTGATCGCGCGCGCGCTCGGTGCCGATCTCCGCGCCCGATCCCCCGCACAGGCTGATCTCTCCATCCGCGGCGGCAGCTTCGAGCAGATCCTCGTGCTGGTCGATGGTGTTCCGGTCAATGACCGGCAGACCGGGCATTTCCACCTGGATGTCGCCGTACCGCTCGACGCGGTCGAGCGCATCGAGGTGCTGCGCGGCCCCGCGTCGGCGATCTACGGCTCCTCCGCCGTCGGCGGCGTCGTCAACATCGTCACCCGGGGCGCTGCGTCCGGGCTGGGCGCGCGCGTGCAGGGAGGGACCTTCGGATCGTACGCACTCGCCGCAGATGCCGCGCATTCCCGGGGCGCGACGGCCGTGCGCATCAATGCGGAGCTGGACGCATCCGACGGTCACCGCGACGGCACCGATCACAGGACGCGGCAGGCGCGGGCATCGCTCAGTACACCGCTCGGCTCCGGCATCCTGAATACGGCCGCGGGGTATGCCGCGCGCGACTTCGGCGCCAGTCAGTTCTACGCACCGTTCGACTCCTGGGAGGAGACCCGGACGGCGACTCTGTCCGCAGCCTGGCGCAGCCGGCCGCGCGCGGTCGTGATCGAGCCACGCGTCTCCTTTCGTCACCACGAAGACGACTTCATCCTGCAGCGCGACGATCCATCGTTCTACCGGAACGTGCACACGACCCGCGAATCCGCCGCGGAGATCGTCGCCCGCTGGCACGCCCGCACCGGCCTCTCACTCGCCGGTGGCGGCGAGGCGAGCCAATCGCTGATCGAGAGCAACAGCCTCGGCGATCGCGACGAGCATCAGGTCGCGGCGTTTGCCGAGGCGGCCATGGGCGACGCATCCGCCGGCCTGCTCACGGTCGGCGTCCGGCTCGACCGGCACTCCGCGTTCGGATCCTTCCTTTCCACGTCCGCCGCAGCCGGATACCAGATGTCACCCGCGCTCCGGCTGCGCGCGTCCGCCGGCAGCGGATTCCGCGCCCCGAGCTGGACTGACCGCTATTACGAGGATCCCGCCAACATCGGGAGTCCTGATCTCGATCCGGAGCGGTTCTGGACCGCGGAGATCGGAACCGAGCTCACCGCGGGCCCGGCCGTGCTGGACCTCGCCGGGTTCGTGCGGACTGCCAGAGACCTGATCGACTGGGGGCGCCTCCGCGGTGGCGACGGCACCGAGCCGTGGCGGACGCTCAACGTAACGGAAGCGTCTTTCAGAGGACTGGAAGCGACGGGCCGCGTCATGGCCGGCGGGATCACGCTCACGGCGCGCGCTTCCCTGCTGTCGTTCGAGGCCACCCAGGCGGGCGGATTCGAGTCGAAGTACGCGCTCCAGCCGCTCACACGCAGCGCGCGCCTGGAGGTCGCCATGCCGGTGACGGCCTGCGGGAGGCTCGCGATCGGCGGATCGACGAGCCGGCGCGCGGACGGGACGGCCTGGGAAGAGATCGATGCGCGTGCATCCGCACGCCTTCGTCGGATCGAGCTGTTCGCCGATGCGACGAACCTGCTGGACGCGTCCTGGCCGGACGCGTCCGCTCAGCCGGTCCCGGGCCGCGCGTTCTCGATCGGTATGCGCATGCGACGTTGAGCCCACTGCTCGCATCGCGTATCTTGGAACAGCAACGAGGCCGGCCGCGCACAGCTCGCGCGGCCGCCTTTTCACATGGAGTGCTGAGAAGCGCCCGAAAGGACCAGGACGGGATCGTGTCTCGCAACGTGTTCGATACGTACAATGCGGCCTACGTACAGGCCGTTTATGAGCAATATCTGCAGAATCCGGGATCGGTGGATGAGACCTGGCGCCGCCTGTTTGCCAGCGATACGAGTGGCCTGATCGGCGGCAACGGCGCCGCCGCCGTCGCAGTCACGGGGCCGGCAGAGGCCCCGCCCGGTCTCCAGCAGCTGCGCGCGGCACGCGCCGCGGGCGAGCTGGTCGATGCCTACCGGCTTCACGGTCACCGTGCGGCACAGCTCGATCCCCTGGGCAGTACACCGCCCGGCCACCCGATGCTCGAGCCGGAGTTCCACGGCATTACGGCAGCCGACCTGGCCACGGTGCCGTCCGCGCTGATCGACGATCTGCCCGGCGACGACATGACGCAGGTGCTGGCCTGGCTGAAGGAGACCTACACCGGCTCGATCGGCTACGAGTTCGAGCACCTGGAGGACCCGAAGCAGCGCGAGTGGCTGCGCGAGCAGATCGAGTCGAACGCTCACCGGCAGCCGCTGTCGGCGGAGGAGAAGAAGCGCCTGCTCGGCCGGCTCACGGAAGTCGAGGCGCTCGAGCAGTTCGTGCATCGCGCCTATCTCGGGGCGAAGCGCTTCTCGATCGAGGGCACCGACATGATGGTGCCGATGCTCGACCTGGCCATCGAACGCGCCGCGGTCGCGGGCGCACGTGAAGTCGCCATCGGCATGGCTCACCGCGGCCGCCTCAACGTGCTGGCACACGTCCTCGGCATGCCGTACGGCGAGCTGATCGCCAAGTTCGAGGGCATCCACGCGCAGAAGGCGGGCACGGGCGACGTCAAGTATCACCTGGGGGCTGAGGGCACGTATGCAACACGCACCGGCGAGCCCCTCACCGTGATGCTCGCGCCGAACCCGAGTCACCTCGAGTTCGTGCACGCCGTCGTCGAGGGAATCACGCGCGCCAAGCAGACCGACCGCACCACACCGACGCTCACGCAGGACGAGAACCTCGTCGTGCCGATCATCATTCACGGCGACGCCGCGTTCTCCGGGCAGGGCGTCGTCCCCGAGACGCTGAACCTGTCGCGCCTGCGTGGCTATCGCACGGGCGGCACGCTCCACATCATCGCGAACAATCAGGTCGGATTCACGACCAATCCGAGCGAGGCCCGCTCGACGGATTACGCGAGCGACGTCGCGCGCGGCTTCGATATTCCCGTATTCCATGTGAACGCCGACGACGCCGAGGCGTGTCTGGCCGTGGTCCGCCTCGCCATGATGTTCCGTGCCCGGTTCCACGACGACGTCGTCATCGACCTCATCGGGTATCGCCGGTTCGGTCACAACGAGGGCGACGAGCCGGCATACACGCAGCCGACGCTGTATCGGAAGATCTCGGAGCATCCGACCGTGCGGCGCGTGTGGGGCGAGCGTCTGGCGAGCGACGGTACCACGGCCGACGGCGAGCTCGACGCGGTCTGGCAGCAGGCGTACGACCGCCTCGTAAACGAGCAGGCGCAGATCAAGAATGCCGGCGAGGAGATGCACGAGGAGCATCACGAGCCGGAGGAGGAGAACGCGGCCGGGCTGCAGATCGACACGCTCGTGGACGCGGACCTGCTGGCCGATCTGGACCGGCAGATCCACACCTGGCCGGAGGACTTCAGGATCAATCCGAAGCTCGGCAGGCAGCTCGAGAAGCGATCGAAGATCTTCGGCGACGGCGGCCGTGTGGACTGGGCGCACGCGGAGACGCTCGCGTTCGCATCGCTGCTCGCGCAGGGCGTACCCGTGCGCCTCACCGGGCAGGACACCGAGCGCGGTACGTTCAGCCAGCGGCATCTCGTGCTGCACGACGCCGAAACGGACGTGCGCTACACGCCTGTCGCCAGCCTGAAGCAGGCACAGGCCCCGTTCGAGATCCACAACAGCCCGCTCTCGGAGCTCGCGGCCGTCGGCTTCGAGTACGGCTACAGTGTCGTCGCGCCGAAGGCGCTCGTGCTCTGGGAGGCGCAGTTCGGCGACTTCGTGAACGGTGCGCAGGTCATCATCGACCAGTTCCTCACGGCTGGCCGCGCGAAATGGCAGCAGGAATCGCGCATGGTCATGCTGCTGCCGCACGGATACGAGGGCCAGGGGCCCGAGCATTCCAGTGCGCGGCTGGAGCGGTTTCTGCAGCTGGCGGCGGAGAAGAACATCCGCGTTGCCAACTGCACCACACCCGCACAGTACTTCCACCTGCTGCGCCGGCAGGCTCTCTACGAGGAGCGTCGTCCGCTCATCGTGATGACACCGAAGAGCCTGTTGCGCCACCCGCGCGCCACGTCGCCCATCGGCGAGCTGAGCGAAGGCGGCTTCAGGCGCGTCATCGCCGATGAGACCGTGGCCCCGGCCAGCACGCGCCGCGTCGTGCTGTGCACCGGCAAGGTCTACTACGATCTGCTCGCGGCGCGCGAGGAAGCGGGCAGCGACGACGTGGCGCTCGTTCGTATGGAGCTGCTCTATCCCTTCCCGTCCACCGACCTGCAGCCGCTCCTGGCGGAGTACGGCGATGATGTGGAGTTCGTCTGGGTCCAGGAAGAGCCGAAGAACATGGGGGCCTGGTTCTACGTCGAGCCGTGTTTCCGCGAGAATACCGGTCGCAGCATCAGCTACATCGGCCGGCCGCGGCGCGCCAGCCCTGCGGAAGGGTACGCGGACGTGCACGAGAAGGAGCAGAAGCGGCTCACCTCGGAGGCCGTGCGCCCCGCGAAGGCTGCGGCAAAGAAGACGCCGCGCCGGCGCCAGGCCAGGGGCTGATTCCGGACGCGGGTACGCCAATTGCCTCGTAGCGCAGCAACACTCTACCAGGAGCGCGTATGTCCTCGTTCGGCATCTATGTGATCGGGTTCGTCATCCTCATCGTGGGCCTCGCGCTGGCGGCGAACATGCTCGGCGTGCCCACGGTCTGGATCGGAATCGGCGTCATCGTCATGGTCGGCATTGCCGTGCTGTCGGGAGTGTCGAAGACGCGCCAGCGCGACCGCCCGGACACCTGACGGCGGCCTCCACCGCTTCTCGCCCGGGGCTCCGTGCTTTACACGCGGGCCTCGCGGCGCATATTTGCACAGGACTCCGCTCCACGGAGCGCCACCCCCACACTGAAAGGACCTGGCAATGTGGCCAATCCTGATCCTGATCGCGCTGGCCGTAGTCACGCTCGTGATCTACAACGGACTGGTGCAGCTCAAGGTGCGCGCGGAATCGGCGTGGTCGGATATCGACGTGCAGCTGAAGCGGCGTCATGACCTGGTGCCGAACCTCGTCGAGACGGTGAAGGGTTACGCCTCGCACGAGAGCGGCACGTTCGAAGCCGTCGTCAACGCGCGCTCGCGCGCCATGGGCGCGCAGAGTCCCGCGGCACGCGCAGAGGCGGAGAACATGCTGACGGGTGCACTCAAGTCGCTTTTTGCGCTCGCCGAAGCCTATCCGCAGCTGCGTGCGGCCGAAAACTTCGGGCAGCTGCAACACCAGCTGGCCGGAATCGAGGACGCCATCCAGAACGCGCGCCGCTACTACAACGCGGTCGTCCGCGACCTCAATACGAAGATCCAGCAGTTCCCGTCCAACCTCATTGCGCGTACGTTCGGCTTCCAGGAGCGCGAGTTCTTCGAGATCAGCGACGCAGAGAGCGCCGTGCCGCGCGTCAGCTTCTGACGGGCTGACTCATGTCCCCCACGCCTTTCGCGACGTCGCGAAGCATGTGGCAGCGCGCACGCGTCACGGTGCTGGCCGTGACGCTCGCCGCGGCCGCGCTTCCGGCACACGCGCAGGAGCGGTCGCTCGACATCCGGGAGATGAACGCGCGGATCATCGTGACACGCGCCGGCAATGTGAGCGTAACCGAGCGGTTCGTCGTTCATTTCAGCGGCTCATGGAACGGCATCTACCGCATGATCCCCGTCGAATACGACGCCCCCGGAGGGCTGAACTACACGCTGCGGCTGCGCATCGAGAGCGTCACCGACCAAGCGGGCACGGAACTCCGCCACGAGGTCGACCGTGTCGGGGACAGCCGCCGCATCAAGATGTGGGTGCCGGGCGCACATGACGCGACGCGCACAGTCGTCCTCACGTACAGCGCGGACAACGCGCTGCGCTTCTTCGACGAGCACGATGAGCTGTACTGGAACGTCACCGGCGCGGAGTGGGACTTTCCGATCCAGAGCGTCACTGCGGAAGTCATCCTGCCGGATGACGTCACGGGTATCCGGACGACATCATTCACGGGTGCGCCCGGATCGACGGAGACCGCCGTGGTCGAGCAGAACGGCAGCGTCATCACGTTTCGCGGGACGAGACCGCTCGGGTACCGCGAGGATCTGACGCTCGTGGTGGGCTGGAACCCGGGCGTCGTCACACGCCCGACCACGTCGGACAGGGCGGCTTCGCTGCTTGCAAGCAATTCCGTGCTCTTCGCGCCCGTCCTCGCGTTTCTGGCGATGTTCGCGCTGTGGCGGCGCTTCGGCCGCGATCCGGAGCCTGGCTCCGTCTTCGTGCGCTACGAGCCGCCGCCGGACATGACGCCAGCCGAGGCGGGTACGCTGATGGATGACCGAGCAGACGTGCGGGACATCACCGCCACCCTCGTCGATCTGGCGGTACGCGGCTTCGTGGTGATCGAGGAGAAGACGAAGGATCAGCTGTTCGGTTTGATCAGCTCACGCGATTACGAGGTCGTGCTGCTGCATCCGGAGCAGTGGCCGCAGCTCAAGCCGCACGAGCGCGCGTTGCTCCAGGCGCTGTCCGTCCATTCGCACGGCGACCGCGTGTTGCTCTCCGACCTGCAGAACGAGTTCTACAAGCACCTGCCGGAGATCAGGAAGCACCTCACGCGCGCCCTCGTCGATGGCGGATTCTACGTCAGCAACCCGGCACTGGTGCGCGGCATATGGATCGCCATCGCCGTCATCATGGGCGTCATCGTGCTTCTCGCCGGCGGCATCCTCGCGGACAGGTTCGGGATCTCGCCCGTCGCCGCCTTCATCGCCGGTGCGGCCACTGCGATCGTGGTGGCGGTGTTCGGCTGGCTGATGCCCCGGCGCACGCCGGACGGCGCACGCACGCATACATGGCTGCGCGGTTTCGAGGAGTTCCTCGGCCGGGTGGAGAAGGATCGGCTCGAGCGCCTGGTCGATTCGCCGGCCGCGTTCGAGAAGTTCCTGCCCTACGCCATGGCATTCGGCGTGGAGAACAACTGGGCGCGTGCATTCGAGGGGCTCGCCACGCAGCCGCCCGACTGGTACCACACAGCGGACGGCCGCGCCTTCCGCCCCCAGCTGTTCGTGACCGATCTCGGCCGCATGAGCACCGCGGCGGGCAGCGCCATGACCTCGGCACCCCGCTCCAGCAGCGGCAGCTCCGGCTTCAGCGGCGGCTCCAGTGGCGGCGGCTTCGGAGGCGGCGGCGGCGGCGGCTTCTAATGTCCGGGAGCGTGGTCGTGTGCGTGTTCGGGAACAGACACCGCAGACGCCGGGAAACGCTGATACGCTTCACTTCCGACGCCGCGGCGATCCTCCTTGCACTGCAGCAATAGTTGGAACACTTTGGAGGATCCGGGGCTATTCCGGTGAAGCAGTGCGCAGGAGGAGAAGTTGGAGCAGCTGGTCGTCATCACACACCCCGATCCCGTCGTTCTGGAAGCTCGCACCATCGAGGATGTGAGCACGCCGGATGGCAGTGTGGCCCTCGGTTACTACTACGACGGCCACGTACTCGCGCGCGGGGTGGTGGCGAACGACGCTCTGGATGCGATACAGGGCCTGCTGCGCACACCTGTTTCGGTCGCGCTCGCGGCCACCGAGGACGAAGGCGGTAACATCGAGGCGCGCGTGTGCCTGGTGCTCCCTGTCGAGCCGGAGGATCTGCCCGGTGCCGAGGAAGAGCCGGACGAGCCGTGGCGCGCCAGCCTGCCGACTCCCCCGACCGAGCTGAACGGCGATTACCAGGAGCCGCCGAAGCTGGCCCTGCTGCCCATCGGCAATGCCGTGCGTGGCGCCAGCCACCGCAACCATCCCGATGTCGCCGGCGATGCGAAGGAGATGCTGCACAACCTGCTCTCCGGCCGCAGCCACGACGCCATCGCTCGCGCCATCGACGACCTGCTCGACAGCCTCTAGTCGTCGGCAGAAGCAGTTCCGAAGTGCCATCCCGAACGAGCAATGACGCCGCGCAGGAAGCGCGGTTCCGACGGATCTTCCGCGCGGCCCACGCCGGCCATCGCGACTGCGCGTCCGACGAGTGGCTGCACGCGCCCTGTCTCGATCCCGACGGCCAGCTCGCCGATCGTCCCATCGTATGGAGCCGGCGCAACGGGCCATGGCACCGCGTGCCCATCCTGTGGGTCGGGGCAGCCCCCGGCAACGCCGGCGGCCTCGGCAGCAGCGACCTCGGCGCCCACGGAACCCGCATCCCGTTCGGCGGCGACATCGCCGGAGGCAACCTCGACGTGCTCCTGTCGTCGATCGGCATCGATCGGAACGGCACGTTCCTCGTGGCCGCCTACAACCAGCTGCCGGAGCGCGGCGGCGGAGAGCCCACCACGCGCGAGCTGGCCGCCCCCGTCGGACGCTATCCGGACAGCGGCGCGCTCCTGCGCGACACCGTGATCGCCACCGGACCGACGCTCGTCGTCGCGCTGGGGAATGTCGGCCTGCGCACCCTCATCGCCGCACTCACCCGCAACTACGACGCACCGGTCGGCGAGCCGCCCGAATCCGCGCCCCCGCTTCGACTCCCCGGCACCGCCCGCATCGCCGCCGCCGGTATCGAGCGCGGCACCGTCATGCGCTGGCCGGAGGAATTCCCGCTCGACGAAGGTTTCCGCGCGGCGTGGTGCGAGGCCTGGGGCGATCCACCGGCGTTCCACCTCCTGCCTGTACTCCATCCCAGCGCGCAGAACATGAGCCCCTTCGCCGGGGCTCACACCCAGTTCCACCTCCGCATGCGTCAGACGCGCGCCGCGCTCATGGACGCCGTCCGTGGCGTTCTCGGCGGCGAGACCCCGGACCCCCGGCCACGCCCCCCCGCAACCGGCATCTATGCCCTCCCGGAGTGGCAGGAACGCGTTGCCGAGCGACATGCCCGCTATGACGACCTGTGGCGCGACAAGGGGATCTGAGCCGCCGGGGCAACGTGGACGTTGCACTCGGCCGGAATCGCCGTTAGCGTTGTACCCGTATGGTTTACTACGCCCGGGTTCCCGTCCGCACGCTGATCCCCACCGTCGCCGTGTCGCTCGCGACCGATGACGGCGAGGTATCGTTTCGCGCGCGGTGGAAGCGCTCTCCCCTCGAGCTGCAACGCCTGATCCTGTTCCGCATGAGAAACGGCAAACTCCTCTGGTTCGAGGACGACCGCGGCCGCGACGTCTGTTTCCGTCCGGAAGCCGTTCGCGCCGCACTGGTCGACGGGAGAAGATGACATGAATGGAATGATGCTGCTGCTGCAGACGGCAGCGACCCCGTCCGCGGAGGGGGATTGGGTGGACTCGATCCTGACGTTCCTCGATACACCGGCGCCCTACAGTCCGCTCAGCGAGTACCTGCTCGTCCTTTTTGTGCTGTGGCTCATCGCCCGCCGGTCCAACCGGAAGAGCAAGGATACGTTCGAGAGCCAGGCGCAGGAGGTACTGGATGACAAGCTGCAGCTGGGGGAGCTGAGCAGGGACGCCTACGATCGTTTCCGGCAGGATCTGATTTTACGACCCAGGCGCTAGCGGGTCAGAACTTCCATTCCAGACCCACCACCGGCAGGATCGGCAGGTCGGCGAGCGGCTCGGCGCGTCCGGCGTCGCTGGAGTAGTGGTAGAAGATCGCGTCCCGGCGATTGAGCGCGTTGATGACGCGCAGGTAGGGGACCAGCTCGAAATCGAAGCTGCGCAGGCGGCCGCTGAACGGCCGGGAGACCTGGGCATCCACGCGGACATAGGGTTCGTTGGGCTCGGAGGGCAGTGCGCCGCCCTCGGGTCCGCTCATCGAGCTGGAGACACCCGTCGCGGCTTCTCCGCCCAGCATTGCGAACGCGGGCGATGCGACCTCGGGCTCGGGTATGGCAGTGTACGGCAGCCCCGCGCCATAGCTGACCCTCACGTCGAAGAGGCCGCGCCCGACGACGGGGCCTGAGACGCCGGCGTTCACGAGGTGACGGCCGCGGAACGAGTCGGCGTCGCGATCCTGTCCGCGCACGGTCCACACCCAGGAGAGGGAGTAGCCGAGCCATCCGGTGAATGTGCCGGTGTTGCGGCGCAGCCAGAGGTCGATGCCGGAGGCGTGGGTCCGGGCGTCCTCCTCGGTCTCGAGCCCCTCGAACTGCTTGAAGTAGCCATCGAGTCCGAGCCGTATGCCTTCGCCGAAATGCTGAGCGAGACCGAGGACGAGATGGGTGGCCTCGGCGACCGTGAGCAGCGAGGTGGCGGCGGAATCCGGCACAACGCCGATCGACGAGGACGACCGGTCCGGCGCCCGCACGTACTGCCGGTACTGCCCGCCGGAGAGCGTGAGTGACGCATTGTCGGTCAGGAGCACCGTTGCGGCGAGGCGCGGCGCGAGCTGGACGGACGAGAGGCCGGTGAACAGGTCGGCGCGCAGGCCGCCGCGGATGCGCACACGAGGCACCAGCGTCCAGGCGGCCTCACCGTAGACGCCGCCGACGTCGCCGTCGGCTTCGGAGCTCACGATCGGATCGAAGCGGCTGAGCCCCTGCTCGTAGGCGCGGTAATCGAAGGCGATGCGCTCGAACGAGCCGCCCCAGAAGAAGCGGCCCCCGACGAACGGCCGCTCGAAGTCGAGGCCGAAGCGCTTGCGCAGGGCCGTTCCCTCGGACATGAGGGGCCGGATACCACCGAGCGGCAGCTCCGTCCGGAACCGGCCGAGGGCCGCCGTGCCGAGGACCTCATAGCCGGCGATGCGGCCGCGGTAGCGGATCGAGCCCGCATGATTGCCCCAGCTCGCGGACTGGGGTCGGGCGCCGATGCTGTCGAGATCGACCCGTTCGTGATTCCAGAACCCCGTGAGAGTCAGGACGTGATCGGTCGCGACCGCAAAGTCGGCCCGTCCGAGCGCGTCGCCATAGCCATAGGGGAAATCGGCATCGAGCACGGCGACCGGCCCTGCCCCGTGCACCGCGCGGCTGGAAATCAGGAACGAGACGTCATCCCCGACGGGCCCTTCGAGCAGGACCCGGCCGGAAAGCATGTCGAGGCCGAGCTCGCCGTGCGGCATGATGCTCCGCCCCGACCGCGTCTCCATGTCCATGACGTAGGACAGACCGCCGTCGTAGCGCGCGGGAGCGCCGCCCACATAGAGATTCGCCGAACGCAGCACATCCGCGTCGAGCGCGTTGATCAGCCCGCCGATATGGAACGGGGCATACACCGGTGCGCCGTTGAGCAGCACCAGCTTCAGATCGGCTGCCCCGCCGCGCACGTACAGCACATCCTCGGGATCGACGGGCTCGCGTCCGGGCACGTCGCGGGCCGCGTCCTGCATCCCCAGCTCGGCGACACCGGCGCCGGCCTCGAGCGCGCGCACGGCGACGGCCCCGAGATCCGGCACCTGGAGCGCCACGGTATCGATTGCGGTCGGCAGGCCGCGCGCGCCCTGCGCGAGGACGGCCGACAGACGAACGGGTCGGAACTCGAGGTCGAAATCGATGTTGTGCTGCTTCTCCGGTACGACCAGGATCTCGATTTCGTTGGGTGCGTGATCGATGTGGGTGACGCGCAGCAGGCGCCGACCGGACGGGATATCGCGGAGCACATACACGCCGTTGCTGTCGGTCGTGGCCGCGACGTTGTGGGCGCCGTGCGTGATCAGCTCGACGATGGCGTACCGGAGCGGCAACCCGGTGTCTTCGCTGCGGACCTGGCCCCAGACCATGGTGTGGGGGCGCGTTGCAACCGCCTGCGTGGAGGCCCTGGCTCCGCCCCGCACGACGACCTCGCCCTGCTGCGCGGAGGCAGGTGCGACGGCGCACGCCAGGATGAGGGCGGCCACGAGGTTGCGCATATACCCTAGAGATAACACAACGGCGTCCGCGCGTGCAATCGCGGACGCCGGTGATCTTCTCGGGCGTGGCGGAACAGCTGCGCGGA
>DATHVW010000228.1:0-2898 GCA_035461085.1 Longimicrobiales bacterium
CCGTGCCATGTTCCGACACGGCCCTGACAAATCGGCACGTCGCGGCGCGCTTGCCGCTCTCGTAGCGCTCATCGCGCTCGCCGCACCGCTTGCAGGCGCTCGCGCGGCGGAACCGCCGCAGAGCGCCGACACGGTGCGAGAGTGGAATCTCCACGCCTCGGATGCGCTGATCAACGCATCCAACGCGCCGATTCCCGGCGCCGGTCAGGCGCCGCACGTCTCGCAGCTGCACCTGGCGATGGTGCAGGGGGCGGTCTATGATGCCGTCAACTCGATCGACGGCGGGCATCAGCCGTATCTCGCGGGACTTCCACCCGCGTCGCCGTCGGCGTCGCGTGAGGCCGCCGTGGCCACCGCCGCGCACGACGTGCTCGTCGGGCTCGGAGGCGGGCTCGTGCCTCCGTTGCCGCAGGTGGTCATCGATCGACTCGACGCCCTCTATGCGGACGAGCTCGAAGGCATTCCCGTGGGTGACGTCAAGACCGACGGGATCGCCGCCGGGGCCGCCGCCGCCGCCGCGATGCTCGAAGCGCGAGCGGATGACGGCCGCTACGGGCCGTTCAGGTTCACCTCCGTCGAGCCCACGGTGGCCGGCAAGTGGCAGACGACTCCACCTGCGTTCGTCAACGACCCGTTCGCGTGGGTGGCCAGGGTCGAGCCGTTCGTCATCGAGAGCCCATCGCAGTTCCGGACGAAGGGCCCGCACGCGCTCAAGACCGACGCCTACACGAGGGAATACAACGAGGTGAAGGACCTCGGGACGGCGGGCAGTCCGCGTAGCGCGAGGCAAGAGGCCGTCGCCCGGTTCTACACCGTCAATCCCCCCGAGCTGTTCAACCGCACGTTCCGCGCGATCGGCGCGGACCGCGGGCTGACGCTCGCAGGCGAGGCACGGCTGTTTGCGATGCTGAACGTGGCCGGCGCCGACGGTCTGATCAACTGCTGGAACGACAAGGCGCACTGGAGCAACTGGCGGCCGATCACCGCGATCCGCGAGGGCGACAATGACGGCAATCCCAGCACCGTCGGGGATCCAGGATGGACGCCGCTCATCGCTACTCCGCCGTATCCGGAGCACGCGTCGGGGTACAACTGCGAGACGAGCGCGTTCATGCACACGGCCGAGGCCTTCTTCGGCCGGGGCAAGACGGAGTTCAGCGTCGTCAGGATCGTCCCGGGCGTGCCCAACGTGACGCGCAACTACGAGCGCTTCACGGACGTGATCGACGACACGATCGATGCACGCGTGTACCAGGGCATCCACTTCCGTGCGGCGGATGTTCAGGGTGCAGAGATCGGCAAGGACGTCGCCCACTGGCTCGGCAAGCACTACTTCCAGCCGGTGAAGTGAGTTGAGGCGAGGAGGGGCCGGGCTCAGCCCGGCCCCTCCCGCCGGCCGCCGAGGCGATGGCGCAGGAAGGCATCGAGATCGTGCGCGCGGCCATCGAGGCATGGAACCGCGCTGACTTCGACGCCTGGATCGGCGCGTGGGACGAGCATGCGGAGTTCCATCCCTTTGCGCGCTCGGTCGAAGGGCGTGCATATCACGGCCACGACGGGTTGCGCCGGTTCGCGGCCGAGATGGCCGAGGAGTGGGAAGAGGTGTGCTTCGAGGTCGATGAGATTCGGGGTGCCGGAGAGCAGGTCGTGGCGCTCGGCCGCGTCCGGGCACGGGGACAGACCAGCGGCGTCGAGCGCGATGCGCCGCTTGCGCTCGTCGGGGTGGTGCGCGACAAGAAGCTCGTCTACGCGCGCTGCGCGGCTATGGGTTCGGGCTGATGGCCAGCCGTCTGTGACCGACGAACCATGCGGGCTGCAGGCGAACGCGTTGTCTTCGCTGCCGCCTATCGCCGAATGGAGCTAGCCGGACTCGAACCGGCGACCTCCTGGGTGCGATATCGCGTACGAACGCCGGATCGAGGCGATCTGAGTTCGCTGAGGTGCTCTGAGTTCAGCTCAGGCCGCTCCGGTGTGCTCAGTTTGGTACCTCACGTGGTACCTCGACAAGCGTTGATTTAGCGGCGCTTGACCACCAACCTCTACCGCAAGCTCGGCGTCTCCTCGCGCGCGGCGGCGACCGCCTACGCCCACCGTCACCGCCTCGCTTGAGACCCACCCATTGCCTGAACTGGCCATCTTCGGAATGGCCAGTCCAGGCGAAGCGGGAGGGTCAAGCGGGCCCTACGTTGACCGGCGACCGAAGGAGATGGGGTGAAAGGAGCCATCCATGCCCGTAATTGAGATCAACGTAATCGAGGGCGCTTTCACGCATGACGAGAAGCGTGAGGTGGTCGAGCGCCTGACCGAGGCCCTGCTCGAGATCGGGGGCGAAGGCATCCGCGCGAAGACTCACGCGCTGATCATCGAGACCCCGAGCGGGGAATGGGCCGTTGGCGGCCGAGCGTTGGCCACTAAGGATGTGCACTCGATGCGATCTACCGCCGCGGCCGCCTAGACCATCGCCCTCCCGTAAGGCGCCAGATGGTCGCAGTCCTCCTCTCGGGCAACCGGATCCGGGTGAGAGGGGTAGCCCCTGATTCATGACACCGCCACGAAAGGGAGCGCCGGTTCGTGAAGAACGCGGGCGTCTGCGATGAGGCGATCGACGGTGTCAACAGCGTCGAGATGTACGAGGACCAGGAGGGCCGCGCCCCTCCCGCGCCAGCGGCGAAGATCCGTCACGAGGCACGAGGCCCCCTCCCGGGCATCCACGGGGCCCCCTCCCGAGCATCCACGGGGATATTGAACGCCGCTGAGCCGAGCCTAGGAACCGTGATCGTCGTGGTCGACGGTGTCGCCGACCGCTCGCAATGAAGCGAGATCCCCTCGTGCGGATGCGCCTCGCGCTCATCGTCTCACCCGTGATCTTCGGCGTGGTCGTGCCCGGGCTCCCCGTGC
>DATHVW010000229.1:0-23942 GCA_035461085.1 Longimicrobiales bacterium
GTGACGGTCGCCAAATACCTTGCCCAGCAGCGTCTTGATCATGTAACCGTGTCTATTCCTCGCTCGGGGTGATCCGGGGTACTACCCCGCCACCGGAGTGCCGTTTCGGAGATACAGCTTCCGTTCGAATATGAACTCTTCGACTGCGCGCGGCACCAGATAACGTATCGGGAGGCCTGCCGCCACGCGCCGTCGGACTTCGGTCGCGGATATGTCGATGCGCGTCACCTGGAGCGCGACGTCGCCGTGGCCGATCCGGTGTGCGACGGGAGCGGCGGGATCGCCCTCGTCCGGGCCGGTCCCACCGGCGCCTGGCGCGTCGGCGGCTCCGCCGTGCGTGCCGCCGCGCGTGAGCACCGCCAGCTGCGCGAGCCGCCGGATCTCATCCGGGTCGCGCCACGTCGCGAACTCCTCGTACTGATCGGCCCCGATCAGCAGCGTCCAGCGGACGAGCGGCTCGCGCGCGGCCAGCTCGCGCAGCGTGTCCACCGTGTACGACGCCCCCGGCCGGTCCAGCTCCAGCGTGTCCATGCCGAAGCGCGCGTCGTCCGAGATCGCGAGTTGCAGCATTTCCGCGCGGACGGCCGGCGCCGTGACATCCACGCCGCGCTTGTGCGGCGGACGCGCGGCCGGAACGAACAGAATGCGGTCCAGCCCCAGGGCCAGCGCCGCATCCTGCGCCACGATGAGATGGCCTGTGTGCGGCGGGTCGAACGTCCCGCCGAATACGCCAATGTTCATGTCCCGAGGGCGCGGGCGTCCCGGCGCGTCACGGCCGGAGGCCGGCCGTGACTCCGCTGCCGTCGATCTGCCGTGCCTGCGGCGAGGTCGGGAATTCGCGCAGCAGGCGCTCCCGCGCGGCCTGCGCCTCCTGCTCGTAGCCGAGGATGGTGAAGGACTCGTGCAGCCGCAGCAGCGCGCGCGGCGCCCATGGAGTTTCCGGGTAATCGGTCGCCACGCCCTCGAAATAGATGTTCGCCGAATGATAGGCCCGGCGGCGGAAATAGTATTCCGCCGTCTCGAAGTCCTTCTCGGCGAGCTTGTTGACGAGCGTGTCGAGCATCGCCTCGGCCTGTTCGACGAACTCGCTCTCAGGGTAGTAGAGCGTGAGCGAGCGGCAGTGGTCGATCGCCGTGGCGGTGTACTCCTGATCGCGCGGCGGGGCCGGTGACAGCTCGTAATAGGAGCGGCACACACCGAAGCGCGCATCATCGGCCCAGGGCCCGGCGGGGTAGTCGCCAGCCAGGCGATTGTACTCCAGGGCCGCCGTTACGTGCTCACCGCGACCCTCGTAGGCCTCGGCGATCCGGTATCGCGCTTCCGGTACCCGGTCGTGATTGGGGAACGTGAGGGTGAAGCGCTCGAACGTGGCGATGGCGCCGGACCAGTCCCGGTCCCGCAGCCGCTCCATGCCGTGCTGGAAGAGCGCCTCCTGGTCCAGGGTCTCGAGGGCGGGTCCGCGCGATGCGCACGCTGTGATCGACAGCGCCAGCAGCGGTGCGGTCAGGAGTATCGTCTTGAGTCGCATATCGCTTTCATCAGGGTCGTCAGAGCGCTAACTACCCGCGCCGTGGTGACCATGTTTCGTTATCGTCATCCCGAATCTCGCCATTCGGGCGGCGCGACTCCATGTCGGTCGGGGACGGATCCGTGCCGAACCTCAGCTGATCGATGCGCTGGCGGGCGCGCTCGGTGAGCGAGCCGCCGGTCGTCCGGGCGTTCTCCAGCACCTTGATGTAAGCCTGCAGAGCCTCATCGCGACGCCCCAGCTCGAGCAGCGCTTCACCGCGCTCGAACCACGCCTGGTCCATCAGGTTCTGAGGCACACCGAGGTCGAGCGTCACCTGCAGGTGCTCCAGCGCCTTCTCCGGCTCCCCGTTCTCCCGCGCCTGCTGGGCGAGCGTGAACGAGCAGTTGCCGATGTTCCACCGCGCCTGGTCCGACTCCTCGCCGCGCGGCCGGCGGGCGCGGAATGCGCCGAACAGCTCGACCGCCTCCGCGCAGTTGCCCTGCGACTCCTGGAACCGTGCGAAATCGAAGAGCAGGTCCGGCACGGAATCGCCGGTCGCGAAACCGAGGGCTCGCTCATAGAAGTCGCGGGCGCGGTCGCTGTCGCCGGCCCGGGCGTAATAGCGGGCGAGCGGAGCGGCCATATCGCCGACGGGCAGCCCTGCGCGCAGCTGCAGTGCGGCCTCCACCGCGCCGGCCATGCCGAAGCGGTCCGATCGCGCCTGCGCACGGCGCGCCAGCGTCAGGTAATCGAACACCGCCTGGTCCGTGTACTCCGGGGCCCGTTCCAGCAGCAGGTCATAGCTCTCCCGCGCCCGTTCGAACTGGCCGGTCAGTGCGTACGTGTGAGCGACACGCGCGAGCTCATCGGTGCCCTTCCTCAGCTCGAACGCCAGACGGTACTCCGCCAGGGCGCCGGCGTAATTGGAGTCGGCAAAAAGCCGGTCCCCGCGCGCCGTGGCGGGCTCCGGCTCGTTGCAGCCGGCGACCAGCACCGCAGCGATCAGCGCCACCAGACCCGTCGCAAAGGGGCGTGCTACCGTGGCCCCCCGTCTTCCATCACGCATTGTCCACTCCCGATCGCAGCCGCTCCAGCAGGGCGAGGTACGCGCGAACCTGCGGGTGGGCGGGCTGTTGTGAACGGCACGTCTCCCACTCCGCCGCCGCTTCTTCCACACTTCCCTGCCGGTACAGCGCGAGTCCCAGATTGAGACGCGCCGCGATGAAGTGGGGGTTGCCTTCAGAACCCGCCTCAGCTGCTGCGCGGCTTCGTCGAGCCGGCCCATGCCGAGCAGAGCCGTCGCGTACTTGTTGCGAATGTCATGGAACTGCGGCCGCAGCTCGAGCGCCATGTAGTACTGCGCCGCCGCATCGCCCGGTGCGCCGGTCTCCATGTACAGGTCGCCGACGCCCGCATGTGCGTTGGCCAGGCGCGCCGTTGCTGCGGCCGGGAACCGTCCGTGGTTCCGCCGCTCGTGCTCGCTGGCCTCCTCGAACGCCAGGCGCGCCTCCTCGTAGCGGCCCAGCTCCTGGAGTACGAGCGCGCGATTGATGTTCGCCTCGACGTACCCGGGGTTGACCGCGAGCGCCGCGTCCAGCTCGACGACCGCCTCCTCCGGACGACCCAGGAATACCAGGCACAGGCCGGCGAAGTGCCGGATGTCGGCATACTCCGGATGATCCGCGAGGATCGCCCGGAAGTGCTCCAGAGCGGTGGAATAGTCCTTTCGCTCGAATGCGTGCCGGCCCAGCTGCCTGAGCTGGGTATGGTGCCCGTGCATAGCCAATCCTACTGCCGCACGCCGCCCGCACGCCACGGGCGGAGCGTCAGCATGGGGGCCGGGATGCGGTCGGGAGCAGTCAAATCAGCGGGGCCGCGACGCGACCGGCCGGGCGCGCGCGCGGCCGCCCGATGCTGACGTATTCGAACCCCAGCTCGAGCATGCGGTCGGGGTTGAAGAGATTGCGGCCATCGAAGACGAGCGGCTGACGCAGCATGCTGCGGATCCGCTCGAAATCCGGCTGACGGTACTGCTTCCATTCAGTGATGATGACCAGTGCGTCGGCGTCCGCGAGCGCGTCGTAGTTGTTGTCCGCGTATCCGATGCGGTCGCCGAAGACACCACGCGCCACGGCGATCGCTTCCGGATCGTGCGCGGTCACCTGCGCGCCCCGCTCCAGCAGCCCTTCGATCACGACGATCGATGGAGCCTCGCGCATGTCATCCGTCTCCGGCTTGAAGCTCAGTCCCCACACACCGAAGCGGCGGCCGTCGAGACCATCCGGAAACGCAGCATCGATCATGCGCAGCAACGCCTGCTTCTGCTCTTCATTGACCCGCTCGACCGCGTCCAGGATGCCGGAGTCCAGTCCGCGGTCCGCGAGCGTGCGGATCAGCGCCTTCACGTCCTTCGGGAAGCAGCTGCCGCCGTATCCGGCACCGGCGAAGAGGAAGGAGTTGCCGATCCGCTCATCAGAGCCGACGCCCTGACGCACCAGGCTCACATCGGCGCCGACGTCATCGCAGAGCCGCGCGATCATGTTCATGAAGGAGATGCGCGTGGCCAGCATCGCGTTCGCGGCGTACTTCGTGATCTCGGCCGATGCCACGTCCATGAACAGGATGGGATTGCCCGTGCGCACGAACGGCGCGTAGAGCTCGCCGAGCACCTTGCGCGAATATTCCGAATCGACGCCAATGACGACGCGGTCCGGCTTCATGAAGTCATCGACCGCCGCGCCCTCCTTGAGGAACTCGGGGTTCGAGCACACGTGCACCGGCAGGTCCGTATGCTCCCGGATGACGGCGCGCACACGCGCCGCCGTGCCGACCGGCACCGTGCTCTTCGTGACGACCACCTTCTCATCGCTCATCGAGCGGCCGATCGTCTCCGCCACCGCAAGCACGTGCTGCAGGTCGGCACTGCCATCCTCACCGGGCGGCGTGCCGACGGCGATGAAGATGACCTGCGCGTCACGCACCGCCGCCGGTACGTCCGTCGTGAACTTCAGACGGCCGTCCTCGAGGTTGCGCTCGACCAGCTTGTCGAGTCCCGGCTCGTAGATCGGGATCTCGCCACGGTTCAGCCTGCCGATCTTGTTCTCGTCGATGTCGACGCACGTGACATCATTGCCCGTATCGGCGAGCCCCGCACCCACCACGAGACCGACGTAGCCCGTCCCGACGACCGCCACTCGCATTGAATCCGATCCTCCTGAACCGTTCGGTGAAGCAACCGTGTAACATATTGCCGGACACGCTGCACCGGCAATCCGGCCGTCGGCCGGTCGGCGTGCCGTCCGCTTGCCCAACCGCTGCGCCGGGATGTACACTCCCCGCATGAGAATACTCATCACCGGCGCGGCCGGCTTCCTCGGCTCCCATTTGTGCGACCGCTTCCTGGCCGAAGGTCATGAAGTGATCGGCATGGACAACTTCATCACGGGCTCGCCGGACAACATCGCGCACCTGCTCGGTCACGACGGGTTCAGCTTCGTGAAGCACAACGTCACGGACTACATCCATGTGGCCGGGCCGCTCGACGGCGTGCTCCACTTCGCGAGTCCGGCGAGTCCGGTGGATTATCTCGAGCTGCCGATCCAGACGCTGAAGGTCGGTAGCCTCGGTACCCACAAGACGCTCGGACTGGCCAAGGAGAAGCGCGCGCGGTACCTGCTCGCCTCGACGTCGGAAGTCTACGGCGACCCGCAGGTCCATCCGCAGACGGAGGAGTACTGGGGGCACGTGAACCCGGTCGGACCGCGCGGCGTGTACGACGAAGCGAAGCGCTTCGCCGAGGCGATGACCATGGCGTACCACCGGTTCCACGGGCTCCAGACGCGGATCATCCGGATCTTCAACACGTACGGTCCGCGCATGCGCCCCAATGATGGCCGCGTGGTCTCGAACTTCATCGTCCAGGCCCTGCGCGGCGAGCCGCTCAGTGTCTACGGCGAGGGTGACCAGACGCGCTCGTTCTGCTACCAGTCGGACGAAGTGGACGGCATCTACCGCCTCTTCATGTCCGATTACAGCATGCCGGTGAACATCGGCAATCCCGACGAGTTCACCGTGATGGAGCTCGCCCGCAAGGTGCTGGCGCTGACGGGCAGTGACTCGACGATCGAGCACCAGCCGCTGCCGAAGGACGACCCGAAAGTGCGCAGACCGGATATCACGGTGGCGCGGCGCGAGCTGGGCTGGGAGCCGAAGATACCCCTCGAGGAGGGTCTGCGCCTGACGATTCCCTACTTCCGCGAGAAGGTCGAGACGACAAACGCCGGCGCCCGCTCGCTGTTCGAGCCGGGCAACGAGACCGTGACGCAGTAGCCCCCATCCTCCGGGGATTCAGCGCATCCAGCGGCGCAGGCGGTCCTTCACCCCCAGGCGCAGCCGCAGCGGCGCGACGGGCAGGGGCAACTCTCCCGCCAGCAGCCGTGACGGATTGACCGTCGTCAGGAGTTGCAGCTGCTCCGACCCTCCCGCCTCAGTCAGGATCTTGGCAGCGCCCGACGTGGATGGCCGCCCGCGCGAGTGGAAGTCGCTGCAGACATAGTCCGCCAGGGCATTTTCCAGAATAGCGAACGCGTTGTATCGGGCCTGTTCTCCATAGCGGCCCGTGAGGGAGCCGGCGTTCACCTGGAGCAGTGCGCCGGCGGCGCGCCAGCGCAGGGGCAGCGTGCACTTCGTGTCCACACCCACATAGCGCTCGGGGTGGGCGATGATCGGCGTGACGCCGGCGGCCGCCATGCGGTTCAGGACGCCGGTGGAGTTGGGGGGCACCGTCATGAACGGAAACTCGCACAGGGCGAACCGTGTGCCGGCGAGACGGAGCCGCTCATCGCTGAAGTCGGGCTCCGGCGTGTCGAGCATGACCTCGGCGCCGCGGTGGATCTCCATGTCCGGCGCGTGCTCGCGGGCGATGACCAGCAGCCGTTCCCAGCCGGCATCGATTTCGCGCAGCCGCTCCTCGAGCGCCTCGGGTCGCAGCGTCAGCGACCCGTTCACATGCGGCGTGGCAACGATCTGGCGCGTGTTGTGCGCGAGGAACGCGCGCAACGCGGCCGCGGCCTCGGCATCGTTCGAGGCGCCGTCATCGACACCGGGAATGACGTGATTGTGAAAATCGACTGTCGACATCCGTATGTCAGTTTCGTTTCAGGAGCCGGAGCTGCGGCCTCGCAGCCCGGGCCGCTGCAGCGCGGCCGGAACGGCCCAATCCCGGCGGACCGCTCCGGATGATATCTCCTCAGCAGGCACATGCGAAACACGGGAGGCTACTTTCCCGCGCGTTCGCTTACGGGTACAATGCCGCCCGATGTCACACGGACTTCGTTCGGGCGTGAAGATTTCCGCCATCGTTTGCGCCGTCGCTCTCGCGCTGGCCGCGTTCGCGCCGGCTCTCGCATTGGCGCAATCGGAGGTCCCCGCCGATTCCTGCGCCGTCTACCTGCAGGGCTCGGACTTCGTGGGACCGCCGGCCGACCTGGCGCGACTCATTGACCTGCAGGACACCACCTCCAACGCGTCGTTCGTGCTGCGGCGAGCGGGCCGCGGGTATGCCGGCAACGCCTGCACTGCCCCGCGTGCGGTGACGGATATGGCGCTGCTCCTCGGCACGAGGCCGCCCGGAACCGGCGTTCGAGTGCTGGCGCCCGAGCTGCTGGTGGTCGGCAACTCGGCCTACCCGCACGACTGGAACGAAGGCGTGCTGTGGTCGGGACGCGGTCTGAGCACGGCCCTGAGCGCCGGTGTTGCGGCGCAGTGGGGCGCGTTCAGTGCGGCGTTGGCTCCGGTGGTTACGTGGCAGTCCAACAGCGAATTCGACATCCTGCCGCAACCGGAACCGGATCACTCGGAATACGGCAGTGCGTGGTCGACGGCGATTGATCTGCCACAGCGGTTCGGCGCCGGCAGCTTCGCCCGCATCGACGCCGGCCAGTCGTACGCGCGCGTCGATGTGCGCGGTTTCGGCGCCGGTGTCTCCACGGAGAACATCCGGTGGGGTCCATCGCTGAGGAACCCGCTGCTGCTGAGCGGGACAGCGGGCGGTTTCGCGCACGCATTCGTCGAGACGGCACGGCCGGTGGATATCTGGATCGGCGACCTGGAGCTCCAGCTGTTCTGGGGGCGCCTGACGGAATCGGAGTATTTCGATGACGATCCGGACAACGACCATCGCATGCTGGCGGGCCTGCTGCTCGCGTTGCAGCCCCGAGTCTTCGAGGGTCTCACGGTGGGCGCCGGCCGGCTGCAGGCATTGACGTGGTGGCCGGAGCTGTCGCTCGCCGACGTCGTGATCGGGCCGTATCGCGACGTCTCGAGCAATCCACAGGACCGTCGTGGAGACAACCAGCTGATCACGGCGTTTTTCCGGTTCGCGACCGCCCCGGACGGTCTGGAAGCGTATGGCGAGTGGGCGCGCGAGGATCACTGGGACGGCTGGTCCGGCCTGCTCCGGAACCTGGACGCGTCACAGGCATGGACACTGGGACTCCAGAAGGTGGTGCGCCTGGACGCGAACGCCCTGCGCCTGAACGCCGAGGTGTCGCACCTGAGTGATGCACTGCCCATCCGCTTTGCGCAGCGAGACGGCGGCGTCGGCTTCTACACGAACACCGCGGTTCGACAGGGTCACACGCACCGGGGCCAGCTGCTGGGCGCGCCGATCGGCACGGGCGCCGAGTCACTGTTCGTCGGAGCCGATTACTTCTGGGACGCCGGCCGAAGCAGCCTGTCGGTCGAGCGTGCGCGGTACAACGACGATGTCTACAACGTGCAGTTCGCGCCGTATTTCGGATCGCACGCCCGCGACACCGAGCTGACGTTCAGGGCGGGTCATCTCGCGACGCTCGGCCCTCTGTCCGTCGATGCGATGGCCGGCTGGAGCCTGCGTTACAATCGGGACCTGCTCGGATTGAGCGAGATCCGTCAGGCGGGCGGCGGCGTGTATCGGCGCGACCGGAACTGGAGCCTGAGACTCGGTGTCCGCTGGGCCGGCGGGTGGGCCCGGTGAGCACCTGCGCTGCGACTCCGTTCCCGCACGCCGGCCGTCGCCGTCGCGCGCTGGTTGCGGCCCTGATCGCTTTGGCTGCGCTCGGTCTGCCTTCATGGGCCAGCGCGCAGGAACCTGCCGCTTCCTGTGATGTCAGGCTCGGCGGGCATGACTTCGTCGGACCGTCGGCGGACATGTCACGCCTCCTGGACCTGCTCGGTACCCGGTCCGCCCGTTCCTTTCTGATCCGCCGTACCTCCGACTGGTACGAGTCCTCGGATTGCGCGGGCGCCGCGGCGGTGGATCGGCTGCTGGAGCACCTGTCGCTGCCCGCGGTGCCCCGATACGGCGCAGCACTTCTTCCGGTCGATTTCCGCATCGTCAGCAACTCGGCCTACCCGCGGGACTGGAACGACGGCGGACAGTGGGGCGGGGCCGGCCTGTCGGCCGCACTCGCCACCGGCGCGCGGCTGCGCTGGGGCCCGCTGGAGGCGGCGCTGGTGCCGACCGTGCACGCGCACCAGAACGCGGGCTTTCCCATGCTGCCCTACCCCGACCCGGCGTACTCGCCTTTCATCGATCGCTGGCGTGGACGCTTCATCGATCTGCCGCAGAGGCTCGGCACGGATTCCGACGTCGCTCTGAGCGCCGGCCAGTCGTTCGTGCGCATCAACGCCACTGGGCTGCGGACGGGCCTCTCCATGGAGAACATCGCCTGGGGTCCCGCCCGCAGGAATCCGCTCCTGCTGAGCGGCACGGCGGCTGGCTTCCCCCACGTATTCGTGGAATCAGACGGTGCGCGCGACATCTGGATCGGGGACGCGGAGTTCCAGCTGTTTCTCGGCCGGCTCGCGGAGAGCGACTACTTCGATCACGATCCCGACAACGACCACCGCGCGCTGTCGGGCATGATCGTCACGCTGCGCCCGCGCGGCCTGGACGGTCTGTATCTGGGCGCAGCGAGACTGCACACGCAGGTGTGGGACGACGCGACGGCCACGGACGATGTCCTGCTGGGCGCATTCACGGGCGTCGATGCCGATTCCTCGGGTCAGTCGCGCGACATGCAGCTGTTGAGCCTCTTCATGCGCTGGGCAGCGGCGCCGGGCGGCTTCGAGGTGTACGGCGAGTGGGCGCGACAGGACAGGTGGAAGGAATGGATTCGCCTGCTCAATCCGGTCGATGCGTTGCAGGCCTATACGCTCGGACTGCAGAAGGTCGTGCGTCGCGGGCAGACTGCCGTCCGTCTGAGTGCGGAGATCTCGCATCTCTCCGACGCGCTCGCTCATGCCGACGTGGGCCGCTGGCAACAGACGCTGTACGCCAGCACGGCCGTCGTGCAGGGCCATACGCATCGCGGGCAGCTGCTCGGGGCGCCGATCGGACCGGGATCCGAGTCCCAGTTCATTGGCGCGGACGTCTTCTGGGGTCAGGGCAGAAGCAGCCTGTCCGTCGAGCGCGTCCGCTACGACGACGATGCCTACTACGCGGTCTGGGGCGCCATTCACGGACCGCACGGTCACGACGCGGAAATTTCCGTTCGTGCCGGACACCTGCTCACACGATCAGCGTTCTCCCTCGAAGCGGAGGCCGGTTACAGCTTCCGCTACAGCAGGGACTTCATCGGGCTCCACCACGTGAACTCGCCGGACTTTCCGTACGAACGCGAGACCAACTACTCCCTGCGCTTGACGGGACGCTGGATGCCGCCCGAGCTGTCATGGGAGAGATGACGCGCGCGCGTTCCGCTCCTCGAGCAGGGCTTCCAGCTGCGACGCGCTGCGTTCCCACGAGAACACGCCAATCGTGTCCAGTCCGCGCTTCGCGAGCCGCGTGCGTGCAGGCGGATCCTGCAGGAGCCCGCTGACCAGGTCGGCACCCGCCTCGACGTTCCCCGGCTCGAACAGCAGGGCCGTGTCACCGTCACGCGCGTAGTCGTGCACGCCGCCGATGTCGGACGCGACGAGCGCGCACCCGCACGCCATCGCTTCCGCCGGCGGCAGGTGCCACCCCTCCGATAGACTCGGGCAGAGATAGATCGCGGACTGGTTGTACACGACGTTCGCGAGCTGCTGCTGAGTGGCCCGCCGGATATAGCGAATCCACGGAGGCAGCTGCGCCGGTCGCCTGCCGACACCGAACAGTACCGCGGTCATGGCCGGCACACGCTGCTTCACGCGCTGCAGAATCTGCAGCCCCAGGTCGCCACCCTTGTACGGCTCCGCGGAGTAGAGCATCGCCACGCGCGGTTCGCGGTTCTCGATCGGCTGCATCAGTCGGAACGTGTCGAGCGGGATGGCGTTCGGGATATGTGTGAGCATCGACTCCGGCACGCCGAGATCGAGCGCCTTCTGCAACAGCCATCGTGCAATGACGATCTTGTGCAGCGGCGCCAGCCAGGCGGCATGCACGCGCTCGTGCGCGCCATTCCAGGTCTCGTAGCCCTGGATCAGGTGGAACCGCGCACCCTTTGCCTCCGGCAGTGCGAGCGCGGCCTCCGCCGTTGACCACCACGTCGCAATCACGGCGTCGCCGTCAGGGACATTCGCCGCCCCGAGATCGGACGTCCACACCATGCGGATCCGCTCATCCGGCTGCGCCCATTTCAGTGTCGGTCGCCACACGCGGTCACGCAGGCGCCCGGCTGCATAATGCAGCCGGTTGTACAGGCCCACCGGGACGGGCCACCCTCCCGCGGGCAGCCTGCGCGGATGAACGACCGTTACCTGATGGCCGCGCCGCGCGAGCAGCCCCGCGTACCTGTACACGACGGCAAAGCCGCCGCTCGGCTGCCAGCCGTAACGCGGCAGAAGAAACGTTATGCGCATGCGCTCACTCGTCTTTGACGAAGACGAGGTTCAGATAGGGATAGAACGCCTGGCGCGGAATGCCGAAGCGCGCCGCGATGCTCACCGGATACGGTAGACCTACGAACAGCTCCCGTCCGCCGATCGTCATGGTGCGGCCGATGCCGCGCATCGCCGGCAGCTGGTCCAGCGGCGGGAAGACGTGCTCGTCCGGCGGAAACGCGAGACGAAAACCGCCGCGCTCGAACGGCTTCGCTGCGGCATACATGCCGCGTGACACGACATCCCACGTGCCATCGTCGGAGATGTGATACTGGTGGCGATGCCCGTGCATCCTGATGTACGGTACGGCGAGCGAGCGCGGCAGCCAGGTCACGAACCGCAGCTTGGAATGATCGTCGTGGATCTTCCAGCGGTTCGGGAACAGCGCGAACACCACACCGCGGCACACGCGCCGCAGCTCCGGCATCAGTGCTTCGAGCGTGGCATTGTCGATGTGCTCGAGGACGGAGAACATCGTGATAATGCCGAACGTGTCATCGTCGAACGGGAGCCGGTTCTCGCGGCTGAGCACGAACGTCTCGTCGCCGTTCATGCCGTTCTCCTCGGCAAGGATGCGTGCGATGCGCAAATGCTCGCTCTGCAGCTCGGTGCCGATCGCGCGGTGGCCGAGGCTGTTCATGAGCACGGTGAGCGAGCCCATGCCGCTGCCGAAGTCGAGGATCGGAAGATCGGCAACGCCGTACGCATCCTTCAGGTATGTCAGCAGGCCGTCCAGCCAGCGTGCGTATCCGGCATCCACGCGGCCGAGCTTTTCCTCATTGTCGCGCATCACCGAGTCATAGATCAGCGACCCGCGGCAGTGCTCGAGCAGCTCGGCGCACGCCTCCATGTAACGCTCGCCGCGCAGCACGCCGGCGGCCGGAGTGTGTGAGGAGCCGCTTCCCGCGTTCATGGCGTGACTTCCTTCATCGGCAGCGTGCGACGGAACAAGCCGAACACGGCGGCACGGTCGGTGGCATCGAGCGCGCGAGTCCAGACAGCGCCGCCCAGCGCGCCCGCGGCCACGAACATGACGACGATTCTGACCCCCACCGGCGCCTGGGCCGAGAGGGCAACGATGGCAACGAGCGTTGCGATAGCGAGTGCGGCCGCAGGGTGACGGCGGGGGAAGGACCAGTCGATCATCGGGCGGCGGCCGAGCCTGCCCGCGAAGACGAACAGCAGGGCCGTATCCAGCACCGTCACGACCAGCTTCGCCGCAGCCGCACCCGTGATGCCGAAGCGCGGAATGAGCAGTGCGGCGAGGAGAACGAAGAAAGGTACCTCGAACATGTCCAGCTTTGCCTTGAGGTCGGGACGCCCCAGTCCCTGGACGCCCGCGAGCGCGACCTGTGAGAACGCGTTCAGAAAAAAGGCCAGGGCCAGCAGACGAAGCACGGGCGCGCCGGCAGCCGCAACCTCCGCTCCCATCCACGCGTCGAGGATCTCCGCGGCGAACAGCCACAGGATAACGAGCAGCGGCCATTGCAGCAGGAAGAGCAGCTTCATGGGACGCCGGAAGAGCTCGTCGATGCGTGCACCACTGCGTTGCGCGTAGCTGAATGCCGGGAAGAGCGTGAGCGCCACAGCCGACGGAATCACGGCCGTACGCGCAACGATCTCGAATGGCACGGCATAGTAGGCGAGATCGGTGAGCGACCGCAGTCCGCCGATGAGCAGCCGCTCTGCATACGTGAGGATCGGCACGGCGATCAGCGAGACGGTGAGCCAGCCACCGAAGCCGAGCAGACGGCGCAGAGTGCGGCGGTGGGGTCGGACGGGCCGCAGCCCTTCGCCCAGCCGGGTGGCGAGTGCCGCGAAGCACAGCAGCGCACATGCACGGGCGACGAGGATCCCGATCACGATCGCCGGCAGCGACGCACCGAGCAGGACACCGGCGGCGGGCACCGCGAGTGTGGCCAGGCTGGATGGCACACGGACGAGGTTGACGAGATCAAAGCGCTGGTATGCTTCGACAACGCCCGAGAACGTTCCGGACAACAGCACCAGCGGCAGGCCGAGCGCAACCACTCTGAGCGTGCTCACGGTCTCGGCCAGGATCACCGGGTCGGCGATGCGCAGGACGTCACGTCCAATGACGGGCGCGAGTCCCGCGATCACGGCGGCGCCGGTCAGTCCGAGCGCGCACTGGATCGCGAGTGAGCTCCACACGACGCGGTTGATGCCTGCACGGCGATCCGACCCGAGCAGGGCGGCCACGAACCGCGTGGTGGCGCGCCCCAGCCCGAGATCGAGAAAGCCGAAGTAGCCGATGATGGTCCAGGCGAGGGTCAGCACCGCGAAGCGATCGGTACCGAGCCCGTGCAGCACGTAAGGCAGCACGGCGACTGCCAGCACGAGCGGAAGCAGCTGCCCGGCGGCATTGAGCGCCGTGTTGCGCGCCAGCTGCCTGCCGCCGCCCTGCACTGCCGCGCTCACTGACATCGTTCTGCTGCGAACGCGCGGTTACGCCCGCTGCTCACGACCGTAATAGCCCTCGTACTTCCCGTAGTAGCCCTCACTCCGGAGGTTCACGTCGTTCAGGACGACACCGAGCAGCGGAGCACGCACGGCCTCGAGCTGGTCGATGGCGAAGCTGAGGGCATCGCCGCGCGTGACACCCGCCCGCACCACGACGAGGACGCCGTCGGCGGATGCGCCCATGAGCGATGCGTCAGTCACGAGGTTGAGTGGCGGAGCATCGATGATCACCGCGTCGTACTTCTCACGGCAGCGCTCGACCAGCTCCTTGAAACGGGTCGAGCCGAGCAGTTCCGCCGGGTTGGGCGGATGGACGCCGCCGGGCAGGAAGTCGAGCGTCGCGTGACGGCCGGGCAGTTCCACGGTGTGGACCGCGGTGTCCAGTTTGACCTGGTTGACGAGGACCTGCGAGAGGCCGGGGTCGCGGGCGAGGCCGAAGGCTTCATTGAGCGCGCCGCGTCGCATGTCGGCATCGATGAGGATGCACCGCGAGCCCTGCTGTGCGAGCGTCGCAGCGAGGTTCGTAGACGTCATCGACTTGCCGTCGCCGGGAGTGGGACTCGTCATGACGATCACCTGCTGCGGCATCCCGGGCCGTGCAAACGACATGTTCGTGCGCAGCTGCCGGTACGCCTCCGCCGATGGCGTCTCACCATCCACCACGCTGATCCGCGAGCCACCGTTCACCCGCGCACCGCGGGCGCGCGGAATGACCGAAAGAATCGGCAGGCCCGGCAGTGCGGTCTGCAGCTCCTCGCGCGTGCGGACGGTGCGGTCGGCATGATCCCGGAGCACGGCGCCGGCAATGCCGAGTCCGAGTCCGAGAACGGTCGCGAACGCGAGGCTCAGCTTCGGCCGCGGGCGCGCCGGGCGGCTGGGGACGATGGCCGGATCAACGACGCGAACGCTTGCGTCGTGCACGGCGGCTGCGATCTCCGCCTCTTTCACACGCGTCTGGAGCAGGGTATGGATCTCCTCGAGCAGCTCCGCCTGGCGGCGCAGCCGTGCGAGGCGGATCTCCTGCTCGGGAATCTGCCGCAGCTCGGTGTCGTAGCCATCCAGCTGCGCATCCAGCTCCGAAACCGTGTTATTGAGACCGGACAGATACGTCGTCGCGATCCCGCGCAGCTGTTCCTCCAGCTCCTCGATCCGCTCGGTCTGCTGCACGACCTCCGGCGCTTCCTCCGTGTAGCGCTGCAGCATCGCGGCCCGGACGTTCTCGGCCTCGTTCAGCGCGCGCAGCAGCTCGGAGCCGGACGGGCTCCGCAGGATCGTGTGGAAGCCGACAATGTTGCGGTAGTCCCGGGAGGCGCTGCCGCCCGGCCCGATCAATCCCCCAATGGCACGGCGCTCGGCATCGGCAAGGTCACGCTGAGCTTTCAGATCTGCGAGCCGCGAAACGAACGACTCGGCCTGTGCGGTCATGGCGACGATGCCGCTCTGCTCGCTGTAATCACGCAGCGCCTCCTCGGCCGTCGTGAGCTGCAGTGTCAGCGTATCGATCTGCTCGTTCAGGAACGTCACCATGTTCACGGCTTCCGTGCTCTGCTCCAGCTGGCGCCGCCTGATGAAATGCTGCACGACCGTGTTCACCACATCACGCACCACCACCGAGTCCGTGCTCGCGTAGCCGATCTGAACGACGTCCGCCTCACGGTTCGGCCGCCCTACAGACAGCGTGCGCTGGAACTGCCGTACCGCATCCGCCCGCGGCGCCACCTCCAGGCGAAGCTCCGCGTCGCGCAGCCCTTCGCGCGTGAGCACCGCCTCCACCCCCCCGAAACGAAGCGGCTCCCCCCGACCGAATCGCACGGCCTCGCCTGGACCTTCCGCCGGCACTACCTCAACGCCCTGCTCCGTCGAGCGGATCGTCCATTCGCCCGCGGGAGCGCTGCGGTCCACGTGGAGCCGCTCGAAGTACGTGTGCCGCTGCGCACCGCGCGGGGCCGTGATCGCCGCACGGAGTGCCAGTGAGTCCGTCACGCTTTCCGCCATCGTGCGTGAGCGGAGCACGACCATCTCGGTCTCGATCTCCGAACCGCTCGACAGCGATTTCAGCGCTTCGAGCACCGCCAGATTCGATTTCTGCTGATCAATGCGCAGCTGCGCATTCGCCTCGTACACGCGCGGCATGAAGTACAGTGCCAGCGCAGTGCCCGCGATCACGAGAACCGGCAGTGTCACGGGGATGATCCAGTGTCGTCGCAGCGCGCGGCTCACCGTCTGCAGCGTCCCTTCGCTGCTGACACGTGGCCTGCTCCCGTTGGTCGAGTTGTATGTCGAATGCTGCATGCTAGTTCGAAGCGGCGAGGATGATCATCGTCGCGGCGAAGCTCAGGATCGCGCCGCCAATGCCCACGGCTGCGCTCGTGTTGCGCGACAGCCAGCTGCGCTCGGGCACGTAGAGCTGATCGCCAGACCGGATCGGTGACTCCACCACGGGCAGATCCTGTCTTAGCCGCGCCTGGATGACCTCACCGTTACGAATGAGCTCGATCCGGTCGGTGCGCCCCACCATGGTCGGACCGCCCGCCTCGATCAGTACATCCCGCACGGTCATCGTCGGATCGATGTAGTAGACATCCGGCTTCTGCACAGCGCCGCCCACGTTGATCCGTCGAAGAAACGTGATCTCGATCGCCGGCGTACGAAGCACGCGCGCGTACGCCTCCATCAGCTCCGCCTTCAGCGCAGCCGGATCCTTGCCGGTGACCGGCCACGAGCCGAGTCGGGGGAAGACAATCGTCCCGTCGGAATCGACCCTGAACTCGCCCGACATGTCGTCCTCGCGCCAGATACGGAGGCGAATGCGATCGCCGGCTTCCAGATGGTTGGGCGCGGCCGGTGCGGCGGTGTCCGCTGTCGCCACGACCTCCTGCGCCGCTACGCGGTCGGTGCCGCAGAACGCGCTCGCCAGCAGGGCCAGGACCAGAATAACACGCATCATCAATCTCTTGGTATGTTAACGCGCGAAGGCGTCAGCGACGTATTGCCGCGCGGCCGGCCGAGCTGCCCGCGGGTGCCGTCACCCCAGCAGTGCACCTCGTCACCCGGTCCGAGCGCGCACGCGTGCCTGAGCCCCGCCGCAATGAACGTGATCGAAACTCCGTCGAATGTGCTCAGCGGCACCGTCGTGTTGAGCGGCTGAGCGTTGCCGAGCTGTCCCTCGAGGCCCCGGCCCCAGCACCGGCCCGGGCCGCCGGACACCGCACCGCACGTGAACCATTCACCGGCCGACACCGTCTCGAACGTGTAACCCAGACGGGTCGGATCCGGCCATGGCGAGCCCGTCATGCCGGCCTCGGCCCGGCCGGCATTGCCCAGCTCGCCGTATACGTTGCTTCCCCAGCAGTACGCCGCCCCGTCGGTGCTCACCGCACAGGTGTGACTCATGCCCGCACTGATCGAGCGGAAGCGCAGCGTCGTCTCGACGCGCACGGGTGACGGTGCCCCCACGAGCGTTCCCGTCCCCAGCTGCCCGAGGTGGTTCAGACCCCAGCAGAACAGCTCACCTGCAACGGACATGGCGCACGTGTGAGACATGCCGGCACTCACCGCCGCGAACGTCTCCGTCGATGCAACGACGGCGGGTTCGAGACGGCTGGTATACGTGCTGTCGCCCAGCTGACCCTGGCTGTTGTCGCCCCAGCAGTGGATCGCGGCCGCTTCCGTAATGGCGCACGTGTGGTTGCCGCCGGCACTCACCTGCACATACCGATCCGCCGAGACCACGGCGGTCGCGCCCGTGTAGGTCGATGTCGTGCCGTCGCCCAGCTGGCCGTAGAACCCCCATCCCCAGCAGTTGGCGGCGCCAGCGACCTTCACGGCGCAGGTGTGCCGCCGTCCGGCGTCCACCTGGACATACGAGGCTGCTCCCGCGACCCTCACCGGCTCGCTGGAATCCAGAGTGTTGAAGTTGCCGAGCTGGCCCTCCGTCCCGCGCCCCCAGCACCAGATCGAGCCACTGTCGGTCACGACGCAGTTATGCTCGCCGCCCGCCGTGAGGCCGGCGATGCCGACGGCGCTCCGCGGCGCGGTGGGCGAATCGCAGGCGGTCTGAAGAACGCCCAGTGCAAGCACGCCGATCGTGCGTCGTATCCAGAATGTCATGCCGCTCCTGCTCATCGGCGAAAACGATCGTGGTTCCGGTCCCGGTGCGCCGCGGCGCCGCCTTCGATGGCCGTGGCCGGATCCGCTGCGGACCGCGCCACAGCGGCGGCGGCCGCAACGGCACCGCCGCACAGGAATCCGACATACTGCGTGAATGGACCGTAGTAGTCGAAAACGTTGTCCGTGAGCCCGATGATCGACAGCGCGGCGATGCACCCGAACGCGGGCAGTGCATACTCTCTTACCGTCCTGTCCCCGGTGCGTGCCGCTCGCATGGTGCTCACCCACCACGCCATCAGGGCGCAGCCGAAGAGTACCACGCCCACGACGCCGGCCTCCGAGAGCAGACGAAGATAATCATTGTGCACGACCGGCGCAGAGAATGACGGGAAATGGAGCCGTAGCACTGCGGACGACGCCCCCATCCCGAGCCCGAGGCCCGGCGACGCCAGGTAGGCGTCGAACACGACGGCCCAGAACGCTTCCCGGCCTTCCCAGTTCATCGTCTGGATCAGGACCTGCGGGCTGCGCATCAGGGCCAGCAGCTCGCCCGGCGTGGGAACGAATCCGAGCGTGCGCTGGAGCACCGGTCCCGCGAACGGAATGGCCAGGAGCACGCCCGCCGCCACCGCACCGGCGAGGGCACGCGTCCGGCGGGTCAGCACGGCGTTCACAACGCCGATGGTCAGCAGTGCCACGACGATCGCCAGGGATGCGATCCGCGTGATCGTCAGCACCATCCAGAAGCTGCAGACGGCGCACAGCAGCAGGTAGCGGATCTGCAGGCGCGTGGTGAAGCGCACGAACGACATCAGCAGCGCTGCCACCAGGTAGAACGCGAACGGGTTCTGGTGCGCGCCCAGTCCTCGGAGCCGGATGTAACCGCCGATCTCCCGCTCGAAGCCGCCGAACGCCAGGTACAGCGGATTCACCACCAGGCACAGGACCGCCGCACCGACGAGCACGGCATCCATCAGCCGGTCGAGCGTCGCACGCTCCGGAAGCAGGCCCACGATGACGATGAAGACGAGCAGCGGATACGCGATCTTGAGCACCAGCCGCGCACCGTCCAGCGGCGCGGGCGAGAACAGCAGCGACGCCGCGCAGTAGAGTATGAGAAGGACATAGAACACAGCCGCGGGGCGGAACACCTGCCGCGCAATCTGCCGGTCGGCCATGATGACGAGGGCAAGCGCTGCGCTCATTCCGAGCAGGCGGATGCCGTTCATGTCCAGGCCGCCCAGCTGCTCGAACATGCTCTTGAAGCCGCCGGTGAGGACCGACAGGTCAGCGGGCCCGATGACGAGCATGAGACCGACGATCGCGAGCGGACGCGTGAGCGCGAAAACCGTCAGCAGCGCACCCACGACCGCGCCCATGGCGAGGAAGGGCGAATGCGCCGCCGCGAGTGAGACGACGGCAGCCGTAGCCAGGAGCGCGGCCGGCAGCAGGAATGCCGAGCGGTCCGGCAGGTCCGGCAGGGACAGGGGCAGGCGTGCCGTCCTCATGCCGGCCATGCTCCGAGGCGCATCGGCTCGCTTTCCGTTTCGGGCGCGCGCGGCAGCTGCGCGGCGATGGACGCGGGGCGCACCGCCCACCGCAGCTGGAGCCAGTGGAGCTCCAGATCGAATACGCGCGGGTACGGCTCCTTCCACCGCTGCGGCAACAGGGTTCCCGCTGTGGCGATTCCCATGCGCACCACCGCCCGGACGCCGAGCACGAACCGCGCGGCCGCGCCCCAGCGAGGTCCGGACGCTTCGCAGACGAAGCGGTGCTTGCACTCGACCTCGAGCAGCGCCAGCCGCGCGGTGCTCTTCCGCGATGACTGCGCCCAGTGGTGGACGGTGCGCACGTCGCCCAGATAGCGCAGCCGACGCCCCGTGCGCAGGATTCGCAGGCAGAAGGACAGGTCTTCGTGATACATGAAAAGGTCCTCGGGCAGCCCGCCGACCCGGTTCGCCAGATCGCGCGGCACCATCATGAACGCACCGTTCACCGCCTCGACGTCCCGATTTCCGCGGTGGTCCCAGTCGCCCATCCTGTGATGGCCGAAAACCCGGCTGTGCGGAAAGAGCATGTGCAGGTACAGCAGCTCGAACATCAGGTGCCGGAATCGGTACGTGTTGCGTGCGCCCTCGTATTGGACCTCACCCGCGGGTGACTCGAGCCGGCAGCCGACCAGCCCGATGTCCGGGTTCTCTTCCAGCTCGCGCACACACGCGGCCAGCGTGCCGGGGTCCACTTCGGTGTCGGGATTCAGATAGAGGACGTATCGACCGCGTGCATGCGCGAGCGCCTGATTGTTGGCACGCGGGAACCCGACGTTTTGCGCGTTTGCGAGGACACGCACATGAGGGTACCGCGCGACGACGGCGTCGACGGTCCCGTCGCTGGATGCGTTGTCGACGAGGATGACCTCGAGCGGCGGCGCCCCGGCGTCCGCTTCGATCGAGGCGAGGCATGCCAGCACGAGGTCCCGCACGTTCCACGCGACGATCAGGACGGAGAGGACCGGATCGCTCGTCATTGCCCGGCCGGCAACACGCTCTCGAACACGGCGATCATCCGCTCCGTCCAGCGTGGCAGTGTGAACCTCTCCTCGTAGCGACGGCGCGCCGCGCGCCCCATCGCCAGCCGCTCGTCGGGACGCTGGGCCAGGCGGCGCAGTGCTGCCGCGAGGCCGGCGGCATCACGCGGCTCGATGAGCAGTCCGGTCGCACCATCGACGACGATCTCCGGGATCGCGGCATGGCGGGTGCTCACCACGGGCAATCCCGCCGCCATGGCCTCCAGGAGAACCAGCGGGTGGGCTTCGTTGCCGTAATGGCTCGGCAGGACCAGCACGTCCGACGCCGCCAGCAACTCTGCCCTGACGTGCGCGTCGACACTGCCCGCAAACCGGACACGATCCTCTCCATACCTCACACCGGCCAGAGCTTTCCCGTGGACGGCTGCGTCCGCGACTCCGCCCGCAAACGTGACGTCCACATCCATTCCCTCATCCAGCAGTGTCTGCACAGCGTCCAGCAGCTCGGTATAGCCCTTTGACGGTATCAGGTTGCCCACGAAGATGATGCGCATCCGCGCTCCGCCGGCGGACTCGCGCGGCGCGACGGCCGCATCCGCTACCCCGTTCGGTACCACGCTGATCTGACCGTCCGCCACCAGGCCGCGGAGCATGCCGCGCAGCGTTTCTCCCAGCACGATGACGCGGCTCGCGCGCTTGAAGATCGACCGCGCGAGCCCGCGAACGGGAACGGGCGCAGAGCGAACGAACTCCCCGTAGCGGCCACCGTGCAGGTGCAGCACGACAGGCACCCCGGCCGCCAGCGCCGGCACGAGGAACAGCGCGTCCCTCAGAAAGCCGAGCGTGTTCTGGGACAGCGGCGCGTACACCACGTCCATCTGACTGCGTGCCAGCAGCCTCATGAAACGCGTCCCGTGAACCAGTGCGAGCTGCACGTTGCCCAGATCCAGCCGCCCGATGTTCGCGACGTCGCGGCGGTCGGACGTATCCAGGTGCAGCACCTCGAAACGCTCGGCGAGGCCGGAGTCCAGAAGCGCGCGGGTCATGACCGCAACGCCATGATACGGCGGCGGTACCGGCCCGATGACCAGCACACGCGGGCATCGCGCCTGCCTGAACCCCGCGCTCATCCACCTGCTCTGCGAGTGACGTGCCAGTTACACCATGCCGGAGTGAATTGCGCCAGCCCCGAGGGGCCGTCGGCAGCCGAGCAGCGAGGGTGGCGGAACGAAGAGCAGGCTGTCACCGCGCGGACAGATCGCGCGGCGCCGAAGGCGCGGGCGCAATGGCAATGGCGGAGCCGCTGCGAGCCGCGGCATAGAGCGCGTCGATGGTGGCCAGCACCTGTAGTCCCTCCTCCGGGCTGCCCTGGCGCAGGCGCTCGCCGTGCAGGGCTCCTGCGAAATCGGCCCACTCCTGCGCCCACGAGGAGTCGTTGTCGGCGAAATCGGTACGTTCGATGCCGGCCGGAGCATCGCCATACGCACGTCGCGTGAGGACGAGCGACTCGGGACCATAGCTGCCGCCCAGACCCTCGACGTGGATGGCGCCCGCATCGCCCCTGATCTCGAACGAGAAGAGATTCTTCCATTCCGTGGTCCCGACGTGGAACTGCCCTACCACTCCCGCGGCGAATCGAAGCATGGCGAACGCGTTGTCTTCCAGACGCCCCAGATCCCACACTGCGGTCTGCAGCTCCGCCTGGGCCCGCTGTGCGGGCCCGGCGAACCAGTGGAACAGATCGACGATGTGCACGCCCTCGTCGAGCAGCGCGCCACCTCCGGCCAGCTCCGCATCGGCCCGCCAGGCCTGCTGGTGTTCCGGCCGGGCGCCGTATCCGTAGCGGGCGCGCAACTGGATCAGACGGCCGATCTCTCCGGCCCGCAGCAGCTCGCGGGCGCGGATGAGCGACTCGCGATACCTGTGGCGGAACCCGACTTTCAGGATGGCCCCCGAGCGTCGGGCCTCCCCTGTGAGCGCGCGCCCCTCCGTGGCGTTGCGTCCCATCGGCTTTTCGATCAGCACGTGGCGGCCGCTGCGCAACGCAGCCACGCCGATCGGGACGAGCAGCGCGTTCGGCGTCGCAATGACCACCGCGCCGACGTCATCGCGCGCGAGTGCGCTGCGCCAGTCGGAGGACGCGTCCACGCCATGCTCGGCGGCCAGTCGGCCGGCCTGAGCCGGCTGGGTGTCGATGACGAGGCGCAGCACGGTGCGCGGGTCGGAGGCAGCGCTCCGCGCCCGGTGCGCGCCCACGAGGCCGCAGCCAATGACGGCGACGCCGACCCGATTGCTCATCAGGTCTGCGGCGCCGGCGAATTACGCACAGTTGTCATTGTCGGAGTATAGCGGATGATCCGGCGCCGCGCCCGCCTCAGCGCGGCATCCGGCTACGCCGGTTTCGCGAGCGGCTGCTGCGCGGCGCGCATGCGCTCTGCGACCTGCTCCTCGATCCACGCGTACGTCTGCTGCAGACCCTCTTCGAGGGGGATTCGCGGCTCCCATCCGAGCACCTCGCGCAGCCGCGTGTTGTCCGAGTTGCGGCCGCGCACGCCCTGCGGACCCGGGATGTGAACCTTCTCCACGGGGTAATCGGCGATGCTCGCAATCAGGTCAGCCAGCTCGTTGATGCTGACCATCCGATCCTGCCCCAGGTTGAGCGGCTCGTTGTATCCGGAGCGCATCAGACGGTGCAGACCCTCCGTGCAGTCATCGATGTAGCAGAACGACCGCGTCTGTTCGCCGTCGCCCCAGATCTCGACGACCGGATGATCCACCAGCTTCGCGTGCGCGATCTTGCGGCACAGGGCGGCCGGCGCCTTCTCACGCCCGCCGTCCCACGTGCCGTACGGGCCGAAGATGTTATGGAATCGTACGATCCTGACGTCGAGATGCTGCTCCTCGCGGTAATGGGCGCACAGCCGCTCGATGAACAGCTTCTCCCAGCCGTAGGCATCCTGCGGCTGTGCGGGATAGGCATCCTGTTCACGCAATGGCTGGACGGCCGTGTCCTCCTGCAGGTGCTCGGGATACACGCACGCCGACGACGTGAAGAGGTAACGCCTGACGCCGCTCTGCCGCGCAGCCTCCAGCGTGTGAATGTCGATCAGCCCGTTGTTGTGCATGATCCGGGAGTGATTCGACGAGATGAAGCCCATGCCGCCCATGTCCGCGGCGAGAGCGTACACCTCATTGACGGAGCGTGTCGCCCGTACGCAGTTCTCCCAGCGACGCAGGTCCAGCAGTTCGAATTCGTCCGCCTCGGTCGGGCCGAATTCCGGCTCCTTTATGTCCACTCCGCGGACCCAGCAGCCCTCGGCTTTCAGATATCGAACCAGATGCGAGCCGATGAAGCCGCCGGCGCCGGTGACCAGGACTCTGACTCCACGTAGACTCATGTTGCTCCTTCTGTGCTCGCCAGGGACGCGCGGCCGCCAGCGGACGGCATACGCCGTCGGTCGTGAAAAACAG
>DATHVW010000230.1:0-34558 GCA_035461085.1 Longimicrobiales bacterium
GCGACACGGATCATGGTCCGCCCGGGCCAGCCGCACTGTCTCGCCCGCGTGACAGCCGGCCGGGACACACCGCCGGCTCCGTCGCTCGCCCGCCGCCGTAACACCCGCCTCAGCTGCAACTTGCAGCATATGCCCGAGTGCGCCTGTGATGCGATGAAACACGGCACCGCCGTTGCCTTTGATTCCCTGCAGCAAACGCCAGCCACCGCCGCTGGAGATGATGCGATGAGCCGCACGAACGTTCTGGTTGTCAGCTCCGGTTCCCTCATCGGGGAATGGCTGGCGAGCCGGCTGCGCCGCGATCAGTTCGCGGTTCGCACCGTGCGACCCGGCGCGGCACTCATCGAGGCGGTCCGCTCGCGGCAGCCACACCTCGCCGTACTCGACCAGATCGATGCACATCCGGAGACCGCTCAGCTCGCCGTCGCACTGCTGAAGGATCGCAATCCCGGTGTGCGCATTGTGGCGCTGAGCGACGCCTCGTCGGAAGCCGACGGCGAAGTCGTGGAACAGGGCATTTTCTGTTACCTCGCGAGTTGCTCGCGTGAGGAGCTGCTGCGTGTCATCGAGGCCGCAGCACGGGCGGGGCGAGGGAGGAGCCTCCCACAAATCGAATCAGAACCGGGGAGCGTTCGATGAGAACCATGAAGGGTAGTGCGGTCATCCTGCTCATGCTGGCGTGGGTCGCCGCGTGTGATGACGGTCTCGTGTCCGAGGATCCGCACCCGTGGGAGAACCTGCCTGTGGGCGCCGGCGATTTCCTCGGCTACTCATCGGTGGATAGCAAGGCGACGACGTGCGGCAACTGCCATGTGGGAAAGCAGGCGGCGTGGCAGGAGACGGCGCACGCGGACGCGTGGTCGACGCTGTGGGAGAGCAGTGCAAAGCAGGCGATGTGTGAGGCGTGCCACAGCGTTTCCTCGCGCGGCAATCTGGTGTCGGACGCAAGCGTGGGGTGGGTCGGCACGGGCAACGAGCGCTACCACGACGTGCAGTGCGAGTCGTGCCACGGCCCGGGCCTGACGCATGTGCTGAATCCGGATGCCGACGGCACGAAGCCGCTCGCGTCGATTGCAGTGCCGGTTGACATGTCGCGCGGCTGCGCGGAGTGCCATTCCGGCTCGCACCGTCCGTTTGCCGAGGAATGGAGCGAGTCGAAACACGCTCGTGTGGTGGAATCGCGTTCGGCGAATCCCAGCTGCAACGGGTGCCACGAGGCGAAGGCGATTCTGCAGGGCTGGGGTGTGAACTCGACGTTCATGGAGGAGTCGGCGCCGACGGACCACCTGGCGGTGACATGCGCGGTGTGTCACGACCCGCACGATGCGAAGCATGAGGGGCAGCTCCGCTACGCGCTCAACGTCGCGGACGAAGAACAGAACCTGTGTATGAAGTGCCACCACAAGCGTGGCGAACCGGATCTCTCCTCCGTTTCGGCGCAGGCACGCGGCCCGCACTCGCCGGAAGGCCCGCTGCTGCTTGGAGAGGCAGGCTGGGTGCCGCCCGGTGTGCAGCTCTCGGGCATCGTCGGGAGTCATGGCAGTGATCGCAACGAGCGGATGTGCGCGACGTGTCACGTCAACAATTACCAGTTCACGGATCCGCTGACCGGCAGCTTCACCGCGCGTGCGACCGGACACAGCTTCCAGGCCATCCCATGCGCCGATGCGGCCGGCATTCCGACCGGTGCGACGGACTGCGACCTGGCGGAGCGTTCGTTCCGCAGCTGTGTGAGCTGCCACCTCTCGGAATCGGCGGCACGCAGCGCGATGACGGTTGCCGGGATGCGCATCGCGCGACTGGCCGATGAAGTCGGCGCACTCATCGCCCTTGTTCCGGCATCCGAGCTCAGCTCGAGCAATCCGGCGTACACGACCGCGGAAGGCGCGCGCTTCAACATGCAGCTCGCGCAGAAGAAGGGTTCGATCGTTCACAATCCGTTCCTCGTCGAGGCCCTGCTGCTGGCGAGCATTCGCCAGCTGGAGATCGATTATCAGGTCACTCCGTCCGCGGGCCTCGTGCTGGACGCCCAGCTGACGTCGCACTGACGCTCCCGGCCTGCTGCGGGCGCATGCGCGCGGCCGGCGGGATCCAGGCGCGGCGGGGCGGTGACCGGAGGGCAACATGAGCACACAGGCAGAGTGGTTCTTCCGCCGGGGCCGCCGCGGGGTGGTGCCGGTGGTGATCGGGGCCGCTCTGCTGCTCGCGGGACTCGCCGCGCCGGTGCGTTCGCGTGCCGACCTCCAGTCCCCCGGCGCCCGTCCCACGGAATTCGATCACCGGCGGCACGAGCGTATCTCCTGTGATCGCTGTCACGGCACGGGGGAGCAGCACCGCACGCTGCTGCTGCGAACGGCGGCCGACTGTCTCGCGTGCCACCATGGTGATGCGGCGCGCGGCAGTGAATGCACCGCGTGCCACGAGCGGTCACAATTGCCCGAGCCCGGCACCGTCCGGGTATCGCTCGAGCTGACTGTGTGGCAGGACAGTCGCACGCGCGATCTGCGGTTCGGGCATGTGCTGCATGCGAGCGTCGAATGCCGCGACTGTCACGGCGCGCCCATCACGCTGCAGATGGATCGTACCTGCGGATCCTGTCACGAGCGTCACCACACTGCAGCCGCGGACTGTGAATCATGCCACGTGTCACCCGGTCCCGCCGTGCATGACGCATCCGCTCATTTGACGTGTGGCGGCAATGGCTGCCACGGCGCGCGGGCGGCACCTGCCGCCGCATCCCGCAGCCTGTGCATTGTGTGCCATGCGGCGCAGCGCACACATGAGCCATCCGGCGACTGCGCCCGCTGCCACCAGGTGCCTGCGTTCGGCACGCTGCCGGCCCACACGATCGGTGGCGGGGGGCGCCGATGAGCACGGGGCATGATTCCGGACGGCGCCCGCGGCTGCAGATGTTCATCGGAGTCGCACTGCGCGTGCACTTGGACCACGCGCTACGCGTGCCCGCATTCCTGACCGCGCTCGGGGTGCTTCTCGCCTGCGCTGCACCGCTCGCCGGCCAGGCGGTGCGCGTCACGGGCGCAACGACATTCCGCTACATCGAGATCCGCCCGTTCGTGCGTGACAGCGTACCTGCCGACTCTGCGGCGGGAAGCGGCGTGCTGCGCCAGACGGCCGACGGCCGGGTCGTGCGTTGTGTGCCGGGCGAGGCGTACTGCGCGAATGTGCGGCCCGGGGGGCGCACCTCGAGCGTGCCGGTCATGCATGACATGGAAGCGAATGCCTGGGGGCTCGGCACGGGTGTCCGCCTGTTCGCCCACGTTCGCGCGCGTACGAGCTTCGGCGGTGATGCCGGGCTGTGGCCGCGGGGCGATGATGCGTTCGACGTGCTCGCCATGTATGGCGAGCTGGAACGCACACGCGTGCGCGTGCGACTCGGGCGGCAGTGGCAGAGCACGGGGCTCGGCTTCTACAACTTCGACGGGTTGTCCGTCTCGGTACGTCCGGCACGCAGCGTATGGGTCGAGGCGTACGGCGGCCGCAGCCTGCTGCGCGGCCTGAACGAGAGTCGCGGTGGCGGGGCGCTGGAGGCAGTGGAGGCGTTCGCACCCCCGTCTTCCGGTGTGCTGCTCGGCACGTACGCGCGCTACCGCCGTGACACCCGATTCGCGATCGGCAGCGGCTACCACGTCGAGTTCCGCACGGACGGCCGCGGTCTGTATTCGGAGCTGGCCATGGCGGATGCGATGGTCCGCGCGAGCGGCGTGTCCCTGGCAGGTTCCGTAGAGCTCGACGTTGCGAGCGCCGCTCTCAATGAGGCGCGCCTGAGCGTGAGCACCGGGTCGCTCGGGCGCGTCATGCTGAACGGCGAGCTGCGCCGGTACCGCCCCTACTTCGAGCTGTGGACCATCTGGGGCGCGTTCGACCCGGTCGGTTTCGATGAGGTGCGCAGCGGTGCGGCATGGAGCCCGACGGCGCATGTGATCGTCCGCGGTGAAGCCTCGTATCGCAGGTACGGGGAGGCCGGCCGGATGCAGGGCCTGGCCGCACTGCGGACGGACGGCTGGGGCCTGGGCGCCGGTGTGAGCTGGTCACCGACTGCACGGTGGCAGCTCGACACTTCATGGCACGTCGAAGTGGCTGCCGGTGCCGCGCGCCGGGACATCCAGGGCGTCCTGAGCCGCCGGTTCGGCGACATTGCCACGCTCTCCATGCAGGGGCTCGCGTTCCAGCGGTTCTACGAATTCAGGCTCGACGAGAGCACGGTGGCGGGCCTGGGCGCCGAGGCGTCCGTGCGCGCGTCCGACCGGCTGCGTCTGTTCGCAACGGCGGCCGCATACCGCCACCTGGGTGCGGGTGATATGGCCGCGATGGACTGGACACAGCGGCGTGCGACTCTGCGCGTGCAGTGGACGGCCGGCGCAGAGCCCGGTCTCCCCGGAGCCGCGGAGAGGCCGAGATGAAACGCCGCCGCATCATCCTCGTCGCGCTCGTGCCGTTCGTCATCGGCGGCGGCGCGCTCGCTGCGGTGGTCGGGCTCTCACAGGGCTTCCCCCATGAGGTACACGAGCGGCTCTTCCCCGTGTGCGAGGGTTGCCACTCCGGAATGAGGACCGGCGACGCGGCGGAGTCGTATCCGGACGAAGCCGCCTGTGAACGCTGCCATGACGGCGCGCGCGTCGTGCGGGTGGCCTGGGAACGGCCGGAGGCGCAGCCCACCAACCTGCGCTTCTCGCATACTGCACACCTGGAGCAGACGTCGCTCGCGGGCGAGCCCGCGGACTGCTCCAAATGCCACGCACGGACGGGCGCCGCCGGTCGGATGGATGTTGCGCCGGCTGAGCCGGACCGCTGCATCCAGTGTCATGCCCATCGCGCCCCCGCGCACCTCGACGCCGCCGTCGAATGCAGCCGGTGCCACGTCGCACTGACGGATGCCGAGGCCATTCCGCTCGAGCGTGTCGCCCACTTCCCTTCTCCGCCTTCTCATACGGCAGCGGACTTCCTGTCCACACACGGACCCGATGCAGTTGGCAAGGGCGCATCGTGCAGCGTGTGTCATGCACGCGAGAGCTGCGAGCGCTGCCACCCCAACGCCGCCCGGCTGGCGCCCATCGCGGCGCTCTCCCGTGACGCGCGCATTGCTACGCTCGAGAGCGGGCGCGCCCCGGAATACCCACTGCCCGCGACGCATGATTCCGATTGGCCGCTGACACACGGCGAGCCGGCACGCGGCGGCGTGGGTGGTTGCGCCAACTGTCATACGCAACCCGGCTGCACGGCATGCCACTCCAGGGTTGACGCAGACACACGGGTTGTGATCAGCGCTCTGGCCGACGGTGTGACGCAGACCGCGCCAGGTGTCAATTCCGCCGAGTTCACGTCGCGCATGCATGCCGCCGACATCGCCTCGACGCACGGCAGCGCTGCCGCGAGTGGCAGCCTGGAGTGTGCGCAGTGCCACACGCAGCGTGAGTGCGCGACGTGTCATGCCGGATCCCGGGCATTCCACGCCGACAACTTCCTGGAGCGTCACGCCATGGAGGCGTTCGGTGGCGGCGGCAGCTGCCAGTCGTGCCACACGACCGAGACGTTCTGCCGCGCATGCCATGAGCGCTCCGGCCTGAGCTCGACGGCCGCCATGAGTGCCGCGTTTCACGATGCCCAGCCGATGTGGCTGCTGGCGCACGGCCAGGCCGCCCGCATGAGCATGGACACATGCACGTCATGCCATCGCCAGACGGACTGCGTGCGCTGCCATTCCGCCGCGGGCGGCTGGGGCGTCAACCCTCACAGCCGCGGTTTCGCTGCGCAGCGACTCGGCGAGCGCACACCGCAGACATGCGCGTTCTGCCACGTCGGCGATCCCCGGGCCAGAGAATGATGATGCAGTACATCACCCCTGCACGCGAAACGCCATGAGCACCATGGATAGAAGGACGTTTCTGATGGAAGCCGCTCTCGCTTCCGCCGCCGTCGCCGGCGCCACGGCCGCGCGGGGTGCGTTCCAGACGGCGGGCGCTGCTGCCGCGACCGGTCCCGGCCCGGTCGTGTGGAACAAGGCGCCGTGTCCCTTCTGCAGTATCGGCTGCGGCCTGCTCGTGGGCGTACGTGATGGTCGTGCCATCGCCGTGAAGGGTGACACGGATTCGCCCGTGAGCCGCGGCCTCGCCTGCGTCAAAGGATACCATGCGGCACAGGCGCTTTACGGCCCTGACCGCCTCCTCCGGGCACGGATCCGCCGCAACGGCACATTTGTCGACGTGCCCCTGCACGAGGCGCTCGACCTGGTCGCGACCCGTCTGCGCGACACGATCGCCAGACACGGCAGTGACAGTGTCGGTGTGTACGGCTCGGCCCAGTGGAGCGTACCGGACCGCTATATCGCCGCGAAGCTGTTTCGCGGCGTGCTCGGCACCAACCTCATCGAGAGCGACACGCGCCTCGAGACCGCCAGCGGTGCCGCCGGCCTGATCGGCAGCTTCGGCATGGATGGCGCCGCCGGCTGTTATGACGACATCGAGTTCGCCGACGTGTTCGTGCTGTGGAACCACAACATTGCGGAGGCGGACCCGGTACTGTTCTCGCGCATACTGGAGCGCCGGCGCACGAACCCGGCCGTCCGCATCATCGATGTGACGACGCGCATGTCGCGTACGAGCTATGCCGCCGATCGCACACTCGTCTACACGCCGCGCACCGAGATTGCCCTGGCCAACGCGATCTGCCACGAGATCGTCCGCCGCGGCTGGTCGAACGACGGATTCATCGAACGTCACGTCGCGTTCCGCACGGGCGAGAACGATATCGGCTACGGCATGGGCGATGACCCGCTCGTCAGCGAGACTGCCGCGAGTACCGACCGCACCGCGTACGTCCGCTTCCTGGCCGACTACTCACCGGAGCGCGTCGAGTCCATCAGCGGCATTGCGGCCTCGGACATACAATGGCTGGCTTCGCTGTACGGCGATCGGGCGCGCCGCGTCATGTCCGTGTGGGGTGCCGGGATAAGCCGCCAGGCACGCGGGACCTGGATCAACAACACTCTCTATAACATTCACCTGCTCACGGGCAGAATCGCGACACCGGGCAACGGCGCGCTCTGTACGACGGGCGCTGCGGACGCATGCGCTGCGGTCGAATGCGGTGGCCGTCTCACGCCCGCGGACGGGTCTGCGCTCGCGGCGACGGAGCAGCAGCGCGCACTCGCCGGGCGACTCTGGGGCATTGACGAGGCGCGCATCAACGGGAGCCCCGCTCCGGGCATCCTGCCACTGTTCCGCAAGCTCGAGGACGGCGGTGTTCGTTTCCTGTGGATCCAGGGTACCGACCCGCTCCGCAGCCTTCCCAACCTGCAGCGCTACCATGCTGCCTTTGCCCGCGCAGACCGCTTCATCGTCGTGAGTGATGCGTACCCGACGGCGACCACGGACGCCGCGGATGTCGTGCTGCCGACGGCACTGTGGGTCGAGCGTGAAGGCATCGCCGGCAACTCGGAGCGCCGTGTGCAGCACTTCGACCGCATGATCGAGCCGCCGGGCGACGCGATGGATCCGGCGTGGCAGATGATCGAGGTGGCGCGCCGGCTGGGTGCACAGCGCCTGTTCCCATGGGCACGCGGGCGCCACGTCGAAGCGAGCTGGGACGAGTATGCGCGCTTCCACGCAGCCGTCAGCAGGCGCCTGCCCCCGATCGCCGAGCTGCGTGCACGCACCGGCCTCGTGTGGCCGTTCGTGGATGGTCGTGAGACGCGCTGGCGCTACAGCACCGGACGCGACCCGGCCGCCGATGCCCGTCGTGGCGAGTTCGACTTCTACGGACACGCCGATCACCGTGCGTGGATCTGGCTGCGGCCGCATCAGCCGCCTGCGGAGTCGCCGAACAGCGATTACCCGTTCTGGCTGACGACCGGTGTCGTGCTGGAGCACGACCTAACGGCCACGGCCACGCGGCGCGTGCCCACCCTGCATCGTGCCATGCCGAAAGCGTGCGCCCACCTGAACGGGCAGGACGCCGCGCGGCTCGGCATCCGGTCCGGCGACCGGGTGCGACTCATCACGCGCCGGGGCCAGCTCGAGATCGACGCGTGCATCGATCAGCGCACGCGTCCCGCCCGCGGCAGCGTCTTCGTGCCGCATTTCGACGAAGCACTGCCGATCAATCGTCTCATGCTCGACGCGACATGCCCGCTCTCGGGGCAACCCGACTCCGCGTGCGCCGTTCGTGTCGAGCGGATCACGGCCCGGGGGGCGACGTGACACGGGAGCGTCACGACCGGAACCCGTTGCGCCGCATCGCGCTCACCACCACCGCCGTGCTGGCGATGGCCGTACTCATCACCGGAGTCGATACGGTCGCGGCCCGGCTCGATCCCGATGAGACATCAGTCCCCGCTTTTCAGCCGCTCCCGGAACCGATACCGGAGGAGGCCGGCGTATTCCGTACGCGCATCGACGAGCTCGCGTCCGGAGACGCGGAACGGCGCAGCGACGTGCATCCGCGCACGCTCGCCACGTTCCGGATGCTCCGCGCCTGGCCCGGGGCGCCACCGCGCGTGCCGCACGGTCTGACGAGTGAGGAGTTCCGCGCGTCGAGCTGCAACACGTGCCACGAGCGCGGCGGATTCGTTGCCCGCTTCGCGTCCTATGCGCCGGTCACGCCTCACCCGGAGCTCAGCGCCTGCCTGCAGTGCCATGCGACGGACGCGACACTCGTCGGGATCGACTACCCGGATCAGGGCAGAAATGCCGTCTGCCGACAGTGCCACGATCCGGCCAATCAGTCCGGTGCCCGTATCCCGCCGCCCGCGCCGGAGCTCTGGCCCGAGCTGTCACCGTCCCGCGACGGGATGCCGCAGCCGATTCCGCACGACCTGGAGATGCGCGCGAACTGCCTCGCGTGTCACGCCGGTCCGTCCGCGGTTGCAGAGATCCGCACGACACACCCGGAACGCAGTGACTGCCGGCAGTGTCACCTCCCGCTCGCCGCTGACGGCGGCGTGTTCCAGCGCCCGCCCGCTCCACCGTTCCGCCGCCCTGGAGACGAGCCATGAGCACGCATACGGCGGTGCTCATCACCTGTGCGGCGCTGATCGCCTTGGCGGCCGCGGCGTGCACGGACCATGACGCCGGAGGCGGCGCGCTCGCCCAGGCAATCGCGACCGATGTAGCCCATGTCGAGCCCGGCCTGCTCCCCGTCGTTACAGGACTGCCGGTGCACGGGCGCACGGGTCCGGACGGCGCAGCGTTCGAGGTGGCGCCGCGGGCGCGGGAGATCGCGGGCGCACACGCCCGTCGCTTCGGCATGCGCACGCTGATGATCGGGCTGCGCACGCGCACACCGGACCTGACGCAGTATCCCTGCACCGCGTGTCACCTCGGCCGCGGCCTGGTGCCGTCACGACAGCGCGCGACCGATGCTCACCAGGACATACCGACAGCGCATCCCGCGGCCGCGGGCGGCGGCTGCATGCTGTGTCACGCGGGCGCGGACGTGGAGCTGCTGGAACTGGAGAGTGGTGAGCAGGTGAGCCTGGATCACGCATACCGCCTGTGCGCGCAGTGTCACTTTGCACAGGCGGATGAGTGGTCGGCCGGTGCCCATGGCAAGCGGCTCGATGGCTGGCAGGGCCGCCGTGTCGTGATGGGCTGCGCCGATTGTCACGATCCGCACCAGCCGCAGACCGGGCAGCGCGTGCCGTTCCGCGCACCGCGCATCGTCCCTGATGGGAGGAGGGAGCGATGAGCACCGAGCGCGACCTGCGTCTCGATGACGTTCTGCGCGAAGCAGAAGCGCACGAATCGATTCTGGATCGGCCGACGGACCGGCGCGGCGCGCTGAGGGTGCTGCTCGCCGGTCTCGCGGCCGCGGCGCAGGGCACGAGCGCGTGCTCGCCCGTGAGCGGCGCGACAGCGGAGGAGCAGGAGGCGAAGCAGCTCGAATGGCGCGAGCACATCAAGCAGCACTACCGCCGCATGACGGAAGACGAACGGGCGGCAACGATCGCGCGGCTGGAGCGTCTGGCGCAGCTGAAGCACGGCACCGAGATAACCATGCAGTCCACCGCCGCCCGGCCGGGCGTGGAGTTCGGCTATGCGTTCAACATCTCGAAATGCAAGGGGTTCCGCAGCTGCATCGAGGCGTGCATCAACGAGAACAACCTCGATCGACGCAGCGCCACGCAATACATCCGCATCTTCGAGATGGAGGATGGCGTGATAGATCTGGACCACGCCGATGCCACGTTCGAGCACGATGTCCCCGCCGAGGGCCACTTCTATCTCGGTACGCAGTGTTTCCAGTGCGCGGATCCGCCGTGCGTAAAGGTGTGCCCCGTCGGCGCCACGTGGCAGGAGCCGGATGGCATCACGGTCATCGACTACGACTGGTGCATCGGCTGCCGCTACTGCATGGCCGCCTGCCCGTACTGGGCCCGCCGCTTCAACTGGCGCGAGCCGGAGGTCCCGGCGCAGGAAATGAACCCGAACCAGCACTATCTGGGGAACCGCATGCGCAAGAAGGGCGTGGTCGAGAAGTGCACGTTCTGCGTGCACCGCACCCGACAGGGTCGGCTGCCGGCATGCGCGGAGGCGTGCCCGACGGGTGCGCGCGTTTTCGGCAACCTGCTCGATCCGGCGTCCGAGATACGATGGGTGCTCGCCAACAAGCGGGTGTTCCGGCTCAAGGAGGATCTCATGACCGAGCCACGTTTCTGGTACTTCAGCGACTGAGCGTCACATGCACCTGACGGCATTCGCACGAAGCGCAGTACATTCTGCCACCACCGGCGGCCCCCGCTATCACCTGTGGATGGCGACGCTGACCTGCATCATTCTGCTCGGCGGCTACGCCTATTCCATCCAGCTGCGGGAGGGGCTCGGCGTCACCGGCATGAACGACCACGTCAGCTGGGGACTCTACATCTCCAACTTCACGTTCCTGGTCGGCCTCGCCGCGGCGGCGATGATGCTCGTCCTGCCCGCCTACATCCTGAAGGATGTCGACTTCGCGCGCGCCGTGCTCATGGCGGAAGCCGTCGCGGTGGCGGCGCTGGTCATGTGCCTGCTGTTCGTGATCGTCGATGTCGGCAATCCGGTGGCGGCGTGGCACCTCATACCGGGCGTGGGACTCCTCAACTGGCCCCGCTCCCTGCTCGCGTGGGACGTCATCGTGCTGCACGGCTATCTGGCGATCAATCTCGCCATCCCGTTCTACATCCTGTACAGCCGGTTCGCGGGGCGCACGCCGCAGAAGCACAGGTATCTGCCCTGGATGTACGTCGCGGTCATCTGGGCAGTCAGCATCCACATGGTCACGGCGTTTCTGCTCGCGGGGCTGCCTGCACGGCCGTACTGGAATACGGCGCTGCTCGGACCGCGCTTCCTCGCGTCCGCATTCACCGCCGGACCCGCATTCGTGATCCTGCTGCTGTGGTTCATCCGGCGCGAGACCCGTTACGAGATCAGCGATGGTGCGTTCACGAAGCTGGCGCTGATCACGACAGTGGCGGCACAGGCGAATCTCATCATGCTGCTCTCGGAGATCTTCTACAAGTTCTACTCACCGACGCATCACGGCATCAACGCGCGTTACCTGTTCTTCGGCATCGACGGGCACACGCGCCTGGTGCCCTGGATCTGGACGGCCGTGGGACTCAATATCGCCGCCACGATCGCGCTCACCATCCACCCGCTGCGCCGCAACACGCGCTGGCTCATGCTCGCGTGCGCCGTGCTGTTCGTCTCCATCTGGGTCGAGAAGGGCATCGGCCTGGTCGTCCCCGGCTTCGTGCCCTCGCCGCTCGGCGAGATCGTCGAGTACTCGCCGACCTGGATCGAGATCGCCGTTACCGCCGGGGTGTGGGCGCTCGGCCTGACTGTGCTCACCGTGCTCGTCCGGGTCGCGCTGCCCATTGAGCTGGGGCACGCGCGCAGTCCGCACATCGAGCCGCAGACACATGCGGTGATCCGGCCAATGAAGGGGCGCGGCTCGGTCGAGGGCCGCCCGCGCGCACCGACGACGCGCGGAGTTCGCGTTGCGGGACCGCCGGTGCGGATCCGCTGAGGCTTCACCGGCCGGCGCCGCCGGCCATTCATACCATGGAGGCACCATGAACAGGTATTCGCCGAACGACACCCGCTACCCGCTGGCGGCGTTCGTGGCGGGATTCGTCGCTGCCGGCCTGCTCGGCGGGTCGCTTTACGTCGCCGGTGTCCCGGTACCGGCCGCCGCGGCGGCGGGCCTGCTGCTCGGGGTGCTGCTCGCGTCCTCGCTCAAGTACGCGGACCAGTGGGAGAAGGCAGTACTGCTGCGGCTGGGCCGCTATCGCGGGCTGCGCGGCCCGGGCTACTTCGTGATCGTGCCGCTGATCGAGCGGGTGAGCTACCACATCGATCAGCGAATCCGCACCACGGCCTTCGGCGCCGAAGCGTGCCTCACCCGCGACACGGTACCGGTCAACGTCGATGCGATTGCGTTCTGGATCGTCAACGATCCCGAACGCGCCGCGCTGGAAGTGCAGGACTACGATGAGGCGGTGATTCTGTCAGCACAGACGGCCCTGCGCGATGCCATAGGCAAGCACGACCTCGCGGAGCTGATCCAGTCGCGCGTCGAGCTCGGGCACGGCCTGAAGGACGCGCTCGAGCGCAAAATGCTGAACTGGGGCATTCAGGTTCAGTCGGTCGAGATTCGTGACGTCATCATCCCGCCCGCGCTCGAAGACGCGATGTCACGTCAGGCACAGGCGGAGCGCGAGCGGCAGGCGCGTATCATCCTCGGCACCGCGGAAACGGAGATCGCCGCGAAGTTCGTGGAGGCTGCCGACGCGTATCGGGACCACCCGCTCGCGATGAATCTGCGTGCGATGAACATGCTCTATGAGAGCATCGTGAAGCGCGGCTCGCTGATGGTCGTGCCGTCCGGCCTCGCCGATTCACTCAACCTGCCGCGCACGATGGGCATGATGGGCGCGGCGGGGCTCGTGCCGCGCACCGACGGTCCGCTCGAGGTCGAACTGATCGGAACGGACCCGCTCAGCCAACCGCACGCCGGCGCAGCTGCCCGCGCGGGCGGAGGACAGGTCTATACGGACGCGGCCGGTGATGGGGCTGGCCCCGGGACCGACGCCCGCTTCCGATCCTGAACACCGGTGACGGTCCGGGCGCGCGGGCGCCCGGCCGCATAGCAGGCGCGTGCATGCGGCCCGTCCGGTCTCAGGCGCGCGGTCACCCGATCCGTGATGGAGGGACAGATGAGCACGACAATGCACTACCTGCCAGACGCATCAGACCTCGTGGTGCCACGCTTCGGCTGGATGGCCACCATGACCGGGTGCTGGGCCCTCGCCGGCGGCGCAGCCGGCGGGCTCGCCACAGCGGGTCTCCTCCTGTTCGGCCGTGTCCACCCCGACGCGCTCCTGCTCACCGCCGCATTCCTCACCACGCTCGGCAGCGGCTTCGGCATGGTGCATGGCGCGGTGCTCGGATACCTCGGGCGCCCCCGGCAGGATACCGGGGAGAGCCAATTTCCAGGGCTCACGGTTCCACTGGCAGCCATCTTCGCCTTCACCGCAGCCATGATCCTCGGCGTATGGCTCTCCATCGCGGCGCTCGCCGGAATGGCCGGACAGCCGGCTGGCTGGGTCATCGGCCTGTTCGCACTTCCGATCGCCGTCGGCAGTCTCGTATGGGCGACGATCCTCGGATGGTATGCCATCGAGAACGCGTACGCGCGCTGGCCGGACCACCGCATCGGCAGCTTCATCATCGGAGGGACCTTCATCGTGCTGCTCGCCGCGTTCCTGGCGCTCCGCCCGGTGATCCCGGGCACGCAGCTGCAGCTGTCGATACCTGCGGGAATGATCGTCGCCGGACTGGCCGCGCTGTGGCTCGCGGCGCCCGCCATCTTCTTCGGCCTGCGGTTGATCCATCGCAGTCGATGAAGACAGGCGCGTGGTCAGGCGCCACGCGGTCCCGAAGTGTATCGACAGAGGTGAGCGTGTCCCGTTAGACTAGCTACTCGCGCGCCGGCCGCACCGCCGGCGCCACGGCATGAACACGCTCGCATGGATCGTCGTGACCGGGCTCGCCATGAGCCTGATCGCGCTGACCGGTAGCAACACCCTGCTGCTGCGGCCGCACACGCTGCAGCGCATCCTGCTGCCGCTCGTCGCACTCGCCGCCGGTACCCTCCTCGGCGGTGCGCTTCTGCACATGCTCCCCGAGACACTCGCCCGGACCGGGCCGGTCGCGCCCGTCTTCAGCCGGCTGTATGGGAAGGGATGAGAACGATGCTTGCCCTGCGTCGAACGGCGGCCGTGACAACCCTGCTGCTGGCGGTGCTGCCGCTCTGCGGTGAACCCGCTGCCGCCCAGACCACAACGACCGGTAGTGGAGCGCATGTGAAGCCGGACCAGCAGGTCATCCTCGTCACGGGCTCGACCGACGGGCTCGGCCGCGAGGTCGCACGGCGCCTGGCCGCCGGCGGCGCGCACGTGATCGTGCACGGCCGCAGCGCCGAACGTGGCCGCGCACTGGTGGCGGAGATCGAGGCAGCTGGCGCTGGCAGTGCACGCTTCATCGCCGCGGATCTCGCGTCGCTCGACGCGGTGCGAACGCTGGCCGAGACGATTCTGAGCGAGTATGAGCGCCTGGATGTGCTGGTGAACAATGCGGGGATCTGGCTGAACCGCTCGAACGAGCGGCAGCTGAGCGCGGACGGCCACGAGCTGCACTTCGCGGTCAATTACCTGGCCGGCTACGCGCTCACACGCTTGCTGCTGCCACGTCTCATCGAGAGTGCACCAGCGCGCATCATCAACGTGGCGTCCGGCGCGCAGCGTCCGATCGAGTTCGATGATCCGATGCTGGAGAACGGATATTCCGGCGGACGCGCGTACGCGCAGAGCAAGCTGGCACAGGTTCTGTTCACCGTGGATCTCGCGCGCGAGCTGGAGGGCAGCGGCGTGACCGTCGCGGCATTGCATCCGGCTACGCTGATGGACACGCCCATGGTGCGCGAGGCGGGCGTGGCCGCGCGCAGCACCATCGACGAGGGTGCGGACGCCGTGATGCACCTCATCACGGGAACGGACATCACGAGCGGCGGCTATTACGACGGACTTCGACCTGGGCGGGCGCACGCGCAGGCATATGATCCGGAGGCACACGCCATGCTGAGGCGGCTGAGCCGACAACTGACCGGTGTCCGCCGATGACCGGGCCGGCGCCGCGCTGTTGTTCCACGGGGAGGTGTCGAACGGATGAGTGAGGGTGGACGGACGGAGACGAGGCGGCAGCAGCGCGACGGCCATGCATCCTTCATGGCCGAGGCGAGTCGTATCCTCGCCTCATCACTCGACTACGAGCGCACGCTGCGCAACGTGGCCGAGCTGGCGGTGCCCGAAGTGGCGGACTGGTGCGCGATCGACATCCTGGAGAGCGGGCAGCTCCGGCGCGTAGCCGTCGAGCACAGCGATCCGGACAAGGTGGCGCTGGTCAGGAAGCTGGAGGAGAAGTACCCCAGCAACCCGGACGCCACGGTCGGCGCGCCTCAGGTGGTTCGCACGGGCATGTCGGAGCTCGCCGCCACGATTCCGGATGAGCTGCTTGAGCAGGCGGCGCAGGATGCCGAGCATCTGCGGATGCTGCGCGAGCTGGGACTGCGGTCCTACGTGATCGCGCCACTCGTCGCACGCGACCGGGTGCTGGGGTCGATTCTGTTCGTCTATGCGGAGTCCGGTCGTACGTATACCGAGGAGGATCTCGAACTCGTCGAGGACCTCGCGCGGCGGGCCGGCACGGCCATCGACAACGCGCGACTGGTGCTGGAGATCTCCGAGCAGCGCGAGCAGTCGGAGCAGCAGGCCGAAGAGCTGGAGTCGCAGGCGGCGGAGCTGGAGGAGCTGGCTGCGGAGCTCGAGACGCTGAACGAGGAGCTGCGCGTCGCCGAAGGGCGCATGCGCGCGATCGTGGAGTCCGCCCTGGACGCGATCGTGACGACGGACGAGAGCAGCGTGATTACCGGCTGGAACCGCCAGGCGGAGGTGACGTTCGGCTGGACGGCGAAGGAAGCGATCGGGCGGACGCTGTCGGACACGATCATCCCACCGCAGCACCGCGCAGCGCACCGGCGCGGAATGGAGCGCTACCTGGCGACAGGCGAAAAGCGCATCATGGACCGCCGCATCGAGATCACCGGACTTCGCCGGGACGGCACCGAGTTCCCCATCGAGCTCACCGTGTCCTCATCGCGTCCGGGTAACCACACCGTATTCAGTGCATTCATCCGAGACCTCACGGAGCGGAGAATCGCAGAGGACCGCATCGCGGCGGAGCATGCCGTGACGCGCATCCTCGCCGAGTCACACACGCTCGATGCGGCCGCGCCACGCATCCTCGCGGCCATCGGTGAACGGCTCGGCTGGGCGGTCGGCGTGTTCTGGATCGTCGATCCAGGCTCGGACGTGCTCCGGGTCGCCGGCCGCTGGAGCATGCCCGAGCCGGCCCTCGAGACATTCATCCGCGTGACGGAGCACACGGCGTTCAGGCGCGGCGTCGGACTGCCCGGCCGCGTCTGGGACAGCGGCGAGCCCATCTGGGTCGAGGATGTCGTGCACGATCCTTCATTCCCGCGTGCCGAGGCAGCGCGGGCAGCGCGCCTGCACGGGGCGCTGGCGTTTCCGATACGCTCGGGTGCGGAGGTGCTCGGCGTCGTGGAGTTCCTCCATCCGGATGTCCTCTCGCCGGATGAGGGCCTGCTCACGGCGGTGGAAGTCATCGGAGGCGACATCGGCCAGTCCGTGCGCCGCGTGCGTGCGGAGGAGGAACGCGACCGCCTGCTCGCGGAGATGGAGCGCATCAACATGCAGCTCACGGATCGCACCATTGAAGCGGAAGCCGCCAATCGCGCCAAATCGGAATTCCTCGCCAACATGAGTCACGAGTTCCGCACGCCGATGAACGCGATCATCGGGTATGCGGGCCTGCTCGAGGCCGAGATCGTCGGACCGCTGACGGATGAGCAGCGCAGTCACCTCAAGCGCATTCGTTCGAGCAGCGACCACCTCCTGGGCCTGGTCGAGGACGTGCTCGATCTCGCGAAGATCGAGGCGGGCCGCATAACGGTCGAGCACGAGTCCGCCCGCGCGGACGTCCCGGTAATGGCCGCCCTCGATCTGATCCAGCCCCAGGCAGAAGAGCGCAGGCTGCGGGTGGAGAGCGATTGCGGCCCGGAAAGCGGGCTGTTCTTCATTGGAGATGTCGATCGCGTCCGTCAGATCGTGGCGAACCTGCTGTCGAACGCCGTGAAGTTCACCGAGCCCGGCGGTCACATCCGCGTGACCTGCGACGCCACCAGCAGCCCCGACCCTGAAGCGTCGCTGGCCGGGTCCGGCCCGTGGATCTGCATCATGGTCGAGGACACCGGCATCGGCATGGAGCAGGATCAGATCGCGGCCATCTTCGAGCCGTTCGTTCAGGGGGAGACGGGAAGGACGCGCACGAAGGGAGGAACGGGTCTGGGTCTCACGATCAGCCGCCACCTCGCCCGCCTGATGAACGGTGACCTGACCGTCCGGAGTACGCCGCGAAAAGGCTCGTGCTTCAAGCTGTGGCTCCCGACCGCCGCCGCGGCTGACGCCGTCACGGACCAGCCGGCGTAATCCTTACCGCGTCACGTCGTATGCGACGGACGTGATGGACCCCCTCCAGTACGGCATCGCGCCGTCCGGTCCCACCCACGCGACTTCGGCCGTCATTGGGATCCGGATCCGCGAATGAACCTCGTATCGCTGAAACCGCCCCTGCTACCCAATCGGTGTCGGTGAGCCGTCCGGCCGGGCACCTGCGACGCTTCCAGCTCCCGGCCGGGACGGTGCGCTGAAGGCGTTACATGTTCGGCGCCACCGGCAGCAGTGTGACGTGCACGTAATTGTCCATGCGCAGGTAACGCCGTGCCGTCTCACGTATGGCGGCCGGTGTCAGCGCCTCGGTCATCTCGTGCTGGCGCAGTATCTCGCGCGGATCATCGCCGTACTGGTAGGCCGTGGTGATCGAGCCGAGCCAGAACGCGTTCTGCTTGAGAGCGAGCTCGCGGCCGCGCCGCTGCGCCTCGCGCACCTGCTCCACATCCGCTGCGGTGGGGCCGTCCGTCTGGAGGGCGGTGATCTCGGCCATCACGGCCTCCGTCAGCTCATCGGCGCGATCGGGTGCACTGCCGAAGCTGATGGTGGCGCTGTACGTGGCCGGCTCATCGCGCCCGCCGCCGGCCGACACGTTGACGCTGTACGTGCCGCCCAGCGCCTCGCGCAGCTTCTCGCGGAGCCGGTTCTCCAGCACCTCACCCATCGATCCCAGGAGGTGGCGCTCGGCTTCGCTGTACTCGAACGGCCCCGTGAAGGCGATGTACGTCTGACTCTGCGGCTCTGTGCCCGCGCGTACTACCTTGCGGATCACGCCGGTCGGCGGTCGTATGCCGATATCACGACCCTCTTCAGCACGGTTCAGCGACGGCAGCCCGCCGAGATATCGCTGCACGTGCGGCCGGATCGAGTCGATGTCGAAGTCGCCAACGATGACGAACGTGAAGTCGCTCGCGTCCGCGAAACGATCATGGTAGATGCCGAGTGCGCGGTCGAGATCGATCTCGTCGAACATTTCCGCGCTGATCGGCCGGGCGCGCGGGTGGTGCTGCGCCATGGTGAGGGTGATGGTATCGCCGAACGCGGCCTGCGGACTGCTCGCGCGGTTGGCGAGCATGGCCTGGTTCGCCTGCGTGAACGACGCGAACACGGCGGAGTCCCGGCGCGGCGGCATGAAGCGCATGTAGACCAGCTGCAGCATCGTCTCGATGTCCCTGCGTGTCGATGAGCCGCTCATCGCTTCCGTACGTGCTCCTATCATCGCGCTCGCCGACGCCGTCTTCCCGGTCAGGACCCTGCGCAGATCCTGCTGGCTCAGCTCGCCCAGCCCGCCGACGCCCGCGGCGGACGTTGCGAGCAGTGCATCCATGAACAGCGAGTCGGGCACGAGCGATGACCCGCCCGGGCTCACCCCGCGCAGCATCACCTGATCCGTCTGGAAGTCCGTCGGCTTGAGGAGGACGCGCACGCCGTTCGCCAGCCGCCACTGCGTCAGCTCCAGCTCCGGCACGCTGTCCTCCTCCACGATCGCGGCCGGCTCCGGCATCTCGGCGATGAGCGGCTGATCCACGATGATGTCCTGGTACGGCTCGATCGTGCTGCTCTTCACGACCTCTGCAATCGCGAGCAGCGCCGCCTCGGTCGGCACGGCGACGCCTTCCTTCTCCGGCGCGCGCACCATGATGACGCGGTTGCCCGCGGGGGGTCGCGTCCGGGCGAGCTCGTTGATCTCGGCCAGCGTGACCTGTGGCAGGATCTGCATCTGCAGCTCGTGCTCCGCCTCGCTGCCGGCCGCATCCTCGCCGTTGACGACATGCCGCACCAGCTCATCGGCGCGCGACGCCGACGTGCGCTGCTCACGCTGCGCAAACAGTCGTTCGCGTGCCGTGATCGCGTTCGTGCGTGCCCGCTCCATCTCCGTTTCCGTGAAGCCATGACGCGCCGCGCGCTCCAGCTCCGTCAGCACCGCCTCGAGGCCGCGCTCGATTCCGCCATCCTTCACGCCCGCACTCACCGTGAATGCGTCCGCGGCCTGCACGAAGTAGCCGCGCCCCATGCCGGCGCCCACGAACGGTGCGTCCGGCTTCTGCGCGATCTCCGAGAGCCGCGCATTCAGCATGGAGAAGTAGAGGTCCTCGACCGTGCGATCGCGATAGCCGCCGAACGTCATGTGATCACGGCGCGGCAGCAGGTGATAGATCGTGAGCGAGTTGCTGGTCGCTTCCGGATCCGTTGCGACGGTGACATACGTCTCCTCGTGGTCCGGCACCGTGAACGCCGGCCGCTCCCGCGGCGCCGCGGGCGCCGGGATCTGCGAGAACGTCTCGGTGATCATGCGCTCGACCTCGGCGCCATCGAAGTCACCGACCGCGATGACCGCCATCAGGTCCGGACGATACCAGTCCTCGTAGAACCGCTTCACGGCCTCGTGCGGAAACGACTGCAGCACTTCGACCGTGCCGATCGGGAGCCGCTCGGCATAGCGCGAGCCGCGGAGCAGGACCGGCAGCTGCTCATCCTGCATGCGCGCGCCGGCTCCGCGCCGCAGCCGCCACTCCTCGATCACGACGCCGCGTTCCGCATCGATCTCGGCAGGATCGAACGCCAGCGCATGTGCCCAGTCGCCCAGTATCGCGATGCCCTTCTCCAGGAACTCATCACCGTCCGTCGGCAGCTGCAGCATGTACACGGTCTCATCGAAGCTCGTGTAGGCGTTCACGTCCGGCCCGAACCGCATGCCGATCGACTGGAGATACTGCACCAGCTCCTGCTTCGGGAACCGTTCCGTGCCGTTGAACGCCATGTGCTCCGTGAAATGCGCGAGCCCGAGCTGATCGTCGTCCTCGACGATCGACCCGACCTGCACGACCAGACGCAGCTCGGCGCGCTGCGCCGGCCACACGTTCTCCCGGATGAAGTAACGCATGCCGTTCGGCAGAGTGCCCACCGTCACGAGCGGATCGAGCGACAGCGGACGCGCCAGCTCGGCCGGTGTCGGCTGCTGCGCGGAGACATGGGTAGCGGGGGCTGCGAGCGCGAGCGCCAGCAGCGGCATGATAATGCGCGTGCGGATCATCGGAACCTGCCTGAGGACATCATGAAGGATGTACGTCACCCGCGAAGGGGACGCGATGGGGTGCGGCGATTCCGGGCGGGCAGGACCGGACAGTCCCAACATGTAACCGGCACGAGCGTCGGAGCAAGTGTGTTGGCCCCGGCCCGCGTGCCGGTGGTCCCTATCCGCGCGTGCGCGTCACGGCGTAATTCAGTCCACCTACACGGAACCAGCGGTAATCGAGAGCGTCCAGGGGCACGCGCAGCGCGCCGTCCTCATCCGCGTGGACCTCCTCTTCCTCCAGGAGGTCGGACAGGCGGTCGGCATCCTCGTCGTCCAGGTGCAGCACGGCCTCGTGCGGCGTTTGGCCGAAGTTGTGGAGCACCAGCACGGCGTTGCCGCGCCACCGGTAGCACATGGCGAGGACGGACTCCGCGCCCGCGTCGATGATCGACCATTCGCCCCAGCCGATCTCCGGACATTCCTTGCGCACCCGGATCATGCGCGCGGTCCAGTTCAGGAACGAGTCCGGATCGCGACGCTGTTCCGCGACATTGATGTGCTCGTAGCTCCACACGCCGTGGTCAATGACCGGCGTGACCGTCTCGTCTGCCGCCGAGAATCCGCCGTTCGGCTCGTCCGCCCACTGCATCGGCGTACGCACCGCCTCCCGCTCCTCGAGCTCGAGGTCGTCGCCCATGCGCAGCTCGTCGCCGAACCGGATGACGGGCGTGCCCGGCAGCGAGAACATCACGCTGTACGCCAGCTCTTCGTGCTCGCGGTCGCCGAGCATCGGCGCCAGGCGGCGGCGGATGCCGCGATCGTACAGCTGCATGTCCGGATCCGGCGCGAATCGCGCGAACACGCTCTGCCGCTGCTCCTCCGTCAGCCGCCCGAGATCCAGCTCGTCGTGGTTGCGAAGGAACTGCGCCCACTGCGCCGTCTCGGGGATGCCCTCCGTCGCGCGCAGCGCCTCACGCAGCGGCTCGACCTCGCCCGTCGCCAGCGCATAGAACAGGTGCTGGTTGACGAAGAAATTGAACATCATGTGCAGACCCGTCGCACCATCTTCGCCGAAGTACTTCGTGCTCTCCTCCGGCAGAACGTTCGCCTCGCCCAGCAGGATCGCGCTGCCGCTGCGCCACTGCACGAAGCGGCGCAGCTCGGAGAGGTACTCGAAATGCAGCTCGCCCTTGTCCCTGCCCGGCTTCACGCTCTCGATGACGAACGGCACGGCATCCACACGGAACCCGTGCACGCCCAGCTGCAGCCAGAACCCGATGATGCGCCGCACCTCCGAGCGCACCTCCGGGTTGTCCATGTTCAGGTCCGGCTGGAACTCGTAGAACCGGTGAAAATAGTACTCGCCCGCCTCTTCGTCGCGCGTCCAGATCGCCTTCTGCGTGCCCGGGAACACCATCCCCTTGTTCCAGTTCTTCGGCCGCGTCTTCGACCACAGGTACCAGTCGCGGAAGGGTGAGTCGGGGCTGCTGCGCGCGTCCTGGAACCACGCATGCTCGTCGGACGTGTGGTTGATGACGATGTCCATCAGCACCTTGATGCCGCGCTTGCCGGCCTCGTGCATGAACTGCACGAAGTCGCCGAGCGAGCCGTAGCGCGGATCGACGCCATAGTACTCCCTGACGTCGTACCCGTTGTCACGCTGCGGCGACGGCTGGAACGGCGCCAGCCACACGGCATCGATACCGAGGTACTCGAGATAGTCCAGGCGATGGATCAGGCCCTCGAAGTCACCGACGCCATCACCGTTCGAGTCGAGAAACGTCTCGAGGTCGAGACTGTAGATCACGGCATTCTTGTACCACAGGTCTTCAATCACGCGATCAACTTTCTTTTCACCACGGAGCACACTGAGCACACGGAGGACGAATTTCTTTTTTCAACTTCAACATCCGCCCATGATGCACCGCGTGTCGCGGGCCGCGCGTTCTCACGTATGCACCAGGTGGCAGCTGTGGGTTTGTTGTTGTTGTTGAAAAGAAATGAATCCGTAGTCTGTTCTCTGTGTGCTCCGTGTGCTCTGTGGTTGAAATTTCCGTTGTTCCCCTTCCCCTCCTCCCCACCCCTCGGACCGTTAGCGCGATGCACATGCGGTGCCGGCCGTCCGTATGGACGCCCCCCGCGGGGCGTAGCGGACCGGCGTCGATTTCGCGATAATCAGGAGCACGGCCTGCAGCACGCAGCGCGCGCACCTCACGGACAATACAACGAACCCGCATGCGACTTCGATTCGCCGTACTCACGTCATCGCTGCTCTTCCTGTCGGCCGCGGGAGCGGCCAGCGCGCAGCAGCATGCCCATGCCGGGGCCGCGTCCCCGAGCGACACGTCGATCACGCGGAAGCTCCATGCGACCGCCGCGGAGCTCCACCTCGCGGACGACTCCCTGCGCGTCGTGAACCTGTACAAGCTGCAGGCGGAAGCGCTGCGCGCGACGGCCGGCGCGCCGGCCGACCGCACGATCGAGCAGCTCGTGAGGACGGTGTACGCGCCGTACACGGAGTTCTGGGCGGGCTACCTGGGCGATGAGGCCGCGTTTCGGGAATGGGCGGTGAAGCTGCTGGAGCCGGAACATCCCATCCACGCGCGGCTGGAGCCGCTGCTCGACGTCGCCCTCGACCGCCGTTTCACGGAAGGTGTCGAGTGGATCCAGCGCACGACGGGGCGGCGTCCGGCCGGGACCTGGTACATCGTGTTCGGACCCGGCTGGACCGACATGGGCGGCCTGGGCGGGATCGGCATGGTTGCGGACTTCACACGGATGGTCCCGGACTCGGCCGCCATCGCGAGTCTGCTGCCGCACGAGCTCACGCATCAGGTGCACGGCCGCCGCGCGGATGATCCGGACGCCGGCACGGTCCTAGACCGCATCATCAGCGAAGGCTTCGCGTCCTACGTCGCGTGGGTGCACGGAGAAGGGCTGCGCTCGGAAGCGCGGTCGCTGATGTACTCCGATGATGAATGGCAATGGGCGCTCGCGCACGAGCGCGAGCTGTTCGAAGCGGCGCTGCCGATCCTCGCGTCACGCGAGCGCAGCGACGGCGACCGCGTCGCCAGCAGGAGCGATCGGCTCATCGCCGGCGCGCCCGGCGCAGCCGGCTACTTCATCGGTCTGCGGGTCGTGCAGGCCTGGGTCGCGGCGCACGGCGCGGATTCGTGGCAGGATATCTACGACCTGCCCGTCGCCGAAGTGCTGGAGCGAAGCGGCTACGCCCGGCAGTACACGGAAGGCGCGATGCGCACGGGCCGGGACGAACGCTGAGGCCTTGATCCGGGCGCGTAAAATGCGAATATGGGAGATGCGTTCCAACCACCCCCATCCGGAGCCCTCCTCATGAGCACACTGCGTCGGTCCCCGTTCGTGGCGTTCTCACTGTTAGCGGCTGCTGTCGTCATGCCGGCGATCGCTCACGCCCAGGATCCTGCTGCCGCCGCGTCGCGCCCCGCCGTCATGAACGCGCTGCTGCGCGATGTCACCCAGGTGGAAGAGAAGATGACGGCACTCGCGGGCGCGATCCCCGAGGCGAAGTACGCGTGGCGGCCGGCGGATGGCGTACGCTCGACCGCCGAGGTCCTGGTCCACGTCGCGGCGGACAACTGGTTCCTGCCGACGGCCGTCGGCATCGCGGCGCCGGCGGAGACGGGGATCACGGCCGGTGACTACCCGAGCGTGCAGGCGTACGAGGCACGCACCATGACCAAGGCCGAAGCGATGGAGACCATGCGCGAGTCGTTCGCGCATCTCCGCGCCGCCATGGAGAAGGCGGACGAGGCGTTCCTCGCGCAGAAGATCGAGTTGTTCGGAAGCGAGATGAGCGGCACCGACCTGTGGGTGCTCACGACGACGCACCTGCACGAGCACCTCGGCCAGATGATCGCCTATGCCCGCTCGAATGGCGTTGTGCCGCCGTGGAGCCGCTAGGCGTCCCGGCATTCACCGGCCGCTGATGTGAGGCTGCGTTCGGTCGGATGGCTGTGCATCGCCGGCAGCGCCGCCTGCCACCCCGTAGCGGGCGGCGGGCAGGCGGTGCCGGCCGACCGTCTCACCTACGACCAGGGCGGGATCACGCGCGGTCCGCGCGACGAGCAGCGGATCGCGCTCATCTTCACCGGCGGCAATTACGCCGAGGGTGCGCAGTCCATCCTCGATGCATTGCGCGACCGCGGCGTGAAGGCGTCGTTCTTCGTGACGGGCGACTTCCTTCGTACGCCGGCGTTCACGGCACACCTGCGCCGGATCGTCGATGAGGGGCATTACCTCGGCGCGCACTCCGATGCACACCTTCTCTATGCGTCGTGGGAGGATCGCAGCGAGACGCTGGTCACCGAGGCGCAGTTCCGTGCGGACCTTGAGAAGAACCTGACCGATCTCGCGGTGTTCGGTCCGACGCGCGGGCAGATGCGGTACTTCATCCCGCCGTTCGAGTGGTACAACCAGGAGATCGCCGACTGGTCGCGGGACATGGGGCTGGTGCTGTTCAACTACACGCCCGGCACACGGTCCAACGCGGACTACATGCCGGATGACCATCCGCGGTTCATCTCATCGGTCGACATCGTCCAGAGTATCCTGGATCACGAGACGGCCGAACCGGACGGCCTCAACGGCTTCCTGCTCCTGCTCCACCTCGGGGCGGGGCCGGAGCGGACCGACAGAATGTACCCACTCATCGGTCCGCTGATCGACGAGCTCCAGCGGCGCGGGTATTCGTTCGTGCGGGTCGATCAGCTGCTGAGCGCGGCAGCCGCGCTGCCCACCCGCTGACGCACACCCTCGATATCCCTGATCTCGCGGATCTCGATACATCCGGTAGCAGCCCACGGAAACGCCTCCGCGATGCGCACCGCCTCGTCGATGTCCGCGGCCTCGATCAGGTTGAAGCCCGCCAGCATCTCCTTCGTTTCCGTAAACGGGCCGTCCACCACGGTGCGGCGGCCGTTCCGGACGCGCATCGACTTCGCGGTCTTCGCATCCTCCAGCATCTGCGAGTCGTGGAGCCGGCCCTCCTCGCGCAGCTCATCGGCATGCGCCAGGCAGCCGCGCATCCTCGTGTCGTACTCGCCCTCCGGCAGCGCCTCGAGCATCTCGTCGTCGATGTAGATCAGCAGCGCGAATTTCTTCATGGAGCCGGCCTTTCGCTTCAGGTGCGTGCGGGGAGCGTCCCCGAGCCGGGAAGCTAAAACCGGAGGCGGGGCGCGCAAAGCCCGCGGCAGGGCGTCCCGCTTTCGGTGGAAGCCGTCCCGGAAATGAGCCGGCGACGCCGCTCGCGCAGGCGCGCGCTTCGGCATAACGCATTGTCATCAAAGACTTTGACGATTCCGCGGGCGAGGGTATGACACTTTCACACGCACGTATCGGTATCCGGTCACCACCACGATGTCTGTCTGATCCGCAAAAGGCCGCCATGCACGAGCTCATCCAGGACATCCGTTACGCGTGGCGCGCGCTCCTGCGTGCGCCGGGGTTCTCCATCACGGTCGCAGCGACGCTCGCCATCGGGATCGGTGCCACCGCCGCGATCTTCGCGGTCGTGAATGCCATGCTCCTGCGGCCACTGCCCTACCCCGGCTCCGACCGCATGGTGATGGTGTGGCAGGACATGACACGGCGCGGCGGACCGGACCGCGAGTGGTTCACACCTCCCGATTTCGTGGACCTGCGCGATCAGACCTCGTCGTTCACCTCGCTCGCCGCAGTCGGCGACTGGGGGCCCGCACTACAGACGCAGAGCGGCGCGGAGGCGATCACCGGCGCTATCGTCTCATCGGGATACTTCGACGTCGTCGGCGTGCGTCCCGCGATCGGCGCACCGTTCCATCCCGACACGGAGCGACCGGGCGCGGACCCGGTCGTCGTGCTCGGTCATGACCTGTGGCAGCGCGCCTACGGCGGTGACCCCGGGGTGGTGGGTCGCACCATCCGGCTGAACGATGTATCTCACCAGATCGTCGGCGTCATGCCGCCGGGTTTTCGCGATCCGCTGTTCGACGCGGAGATCTGGCGCTCGCGCATTGTGGACGCGGCCGGCTCGTGCGGTCGCGGCTGTTACACGATCCGCGTGATCGGCAGGGTGCAACCGGGCGTCAGCATCGCCTCGGCGAGCGCCGATGCCGCGGTCGTATCCGCGCGGCTGGCAGAGGCGTACCGCTCCAATCGCGACGTCACGTTCACCGTGATCGGGCTTAAGGATGACCTGCTCGCGTCGACGCGCCCGGCTCTGATCGCGCTCGGCGTCGCCGTCACGCTGCTGCTGCTCATTGCCATAGTCAATGTCGCCAATCTGCTGGTCGCGCGCGCCGCAGTCCGGCAGCGTGATCTCGCCATTCGCACCGCACTGGGCGCACGCCGCAGCCTGCTGGTGCGCCAGATGCTCGTGGAGACCACACTGCTCGGTGTGCTCGGCGCCGTGGGCGGCGCCCTCGTCTCGCTCTGGGCGGTCGACCTCCTGACCGCTCTGGCTCCCGCGGGCACGCCCCGGATCGAGGAAGTCAGCGTCGACGCCACCGCCCTGCTGTTCGCTCTGCTGGCCGGCGTGCTTGCGGCCGTTGCCGCCGGCGCCGCCCCGGCCCTCCATGCTGTGCGCGAAGGTCTCGCCGGCGTGATGAAGGACGCCGGCGGCATGCGCACCTCGCGCACGCGGCAGCGCGCACGCAGCGCACTCGTGGTCGCCCAGGTCGCGATCGCGCTCGTCCTGCTCATCGGCTCCGGCCTCACCCTGAAGAGCCTCGCCCGTCTTCAGCGCGTGGACCCCGGCTTCCAGCCCGAGGGACTCGTCACCGGCGCGTACTTCCTGCCACCCGCCCGCTACGAAACCGACATGCAGGTACGCGCATTCCTGGCGACGGCCCGCGAGCAGGTGGCAGCGCGGCCCGGCATCAGCGATGTGGCAACGACATCGAGTCTCCCCATGACGGATGGCGACAGTGACCTCGGATTCCTCATCGAAGGCCGCACGCTCGGCGTCGATGAGCGGTCGCCTGTGTCGTGGTTCCGCATGGTCTCGCCGAACTTCTTCGATGTCATGGGCATGCCCATCGTCGCCGGCCGCGGCTTCACCAGCGACGACCGTGCCGGTGACGATGTCGTGTTTGCGGTGGTCGTGAACGAGGAATTCCAGCGCCGCCATTTCCCCGGCGGCAACGCCGTCGGTGCCCGCCTGCTCCTGGGCGACGAGGGGCCGCGTGCAGAGATCGTCGGCGTCGTCGCCGACACGCGACACCGCGGCCTCGGCGCCTCGCCGATCGTCGAGATGTTCATGACCACCACACAGATCGGCAGCCGCAATGCGGTGCTCGTCGCACGCACGGATCTGGAGGCCGGTGCCGCCGGAGCCGTCATCCGCGACGCGGTGCGCTCGCTCGACCCCGCTCTCCCACCGCCCGCGTTCCGCGACATGCAGCAGCTCGTCGCGCAGACGATCGCGCTCCCGCGCCTCTACTCGGCATTCTTCACGTTCTTTGCCGCCGTTTCGCTCCTGCTCGCCGCCGTCGGCGTGTACGGCCTGACCGCCTACGCCGTGGGCCAGCGCCGCCAGGAGATCGGGATCCGTGTCGCCCTCGGCGCCCGCGCGAACGATGTCGTCCGCATGGTGCTCGGTCGCTCACTCAGGCTCACCCTCGCGGGTCTCGCCATCGGAACGGTTGCGGCGCTGGCGCTCGCGCGGCCTCTCGCCGTTCTGCTTTTCGAGCTGAGCGCCCACGACATCGCCACATTCACGATCGTGCCCGCGATACTCGCCGCGGTCGCGCTCGTGGCGAGCTGGGTTCCCGCACGCCGTGCCGCACACGTAGATCCGCTGAAGGCTCTCCGCGCGGAGTGACGTCCTCGCCCGTTCGCGACCGCCCGGGACGTGTCCCTGATCTCCCGGGCGTGGATCGCTTGTACCAGCTCCATTGACACAAGTCAGGGGATTCGCCAATGTATCAGTCAGACTGGTACATTACGACTGGAGGATCCCATGAACTATGATTTCCGCGACGGAGTGCGCCGTGCACTGGCGTTCGCCCGTCTGGAGGCGAATCAGCTCGGCCACGACTATGTGGGCACGGAGCACATGCTGCTGGGGCTGCTGCGGCTGCCCGAGTCGCGGGCGATGGAGCTCGTGGAAGCGCTGGGGTCGACCGGGGACGAGCTGCGGCAGCGAGTGGAGGACTCGGTGCGTCGAGGTCACTGCTCGGCCGGGCTGGGTGAGCTGCCTTACACAAACCGGGCGAAGAAGGTGCTCGAGTATTCGATGAGGGCCGCGCGCGAGCTGGGCGATCGCCACATCGATACGGAGCATCTGCTGCTGGGTCTGTTAGGGGAGGAAAAGGGGATCGGCGCGCAGATCCTGAAGGGGAGCGGCGTGACGCTGGAGCGGGTGCACGCGGTGCTGAAGGGAGCGGACCCGGGGCCGCGGCCGGAGCGTCGCTCCGGCCCGGCTGTGGCCGAGCCGCCATTTCGCCTCGAGCTGGATGACCAGTCGGACCTTTCGATCTACGAGCAGATCATCGCTCGTGTACGGGAGGCTGTTGCGACGGGTGAGCTGGCGCCGGGCGCGCGTCTGCCGGCGGTGCGCCAGCTTGCGGACAGGCTCGACATTGCCCCGGGTACGGTCGCGCGCGCGTACGGCGAGCTGGAGCGGCTCGGTGTTGTCGTCACCGAGGGTGCGCGCGGCACGCGCATCGCCGAGCCGGCCACGCCTTCGGGCGGGCGTGCCGCAGATCTGGAACAACTCGCGGGCCTGCTGCGGCCCGCGGCCGTCGCGGGGTTCCACATGGGCGCCAGCGCGGACGACATGCGACGTGCGCTGGAAGCGGCCATGAAGGGCATCTTCGCCGAGTGAAGACAGCTCACCGGCGGACAGCGACCCGATCGACCGGGTGGCCGTCCAGTACGTCTGCCCGGCCGCGGCCGGTCCGATGTTGCGGCGCCCTCAGCGACGTATGCCGACGCCGACGCCGTCCGGCGAAGCCTGCACCGCGATCGTGCGCAGCACCGTGCCGGCATCCATGTCAACTTCCACGACCTGGCCGCCGCCGAGCGTGACCCAGGCCGTGCGATTGTCTTCGGCGATGGCGACGCCGCGCGGCGATTCGAGCGGTATGGTCGTGACGACGCGTTTCGATGCGACATCGGCGATGAGCAGGCCGTTGCCCATGCCATCCACGATCGCGACGCGCGACCCATCCGGTGACGCGCCCAGGCGGTAGGGGAAGCGGGCGCCGGTCAGCGTATGCGCCACCTGACCGGTCGCTGTCGATATCACCGTTACGGCGCCGGTGTCGTTGCTTCCGACCCATACCTCGGCCCCGTCCGGTGTCACGGTGATGCCTTCCGGCCGCGACGGCAGGCCGTCATAGGACCGCACGAACGTGCCGGTCACGAGATCGAGCTCCGAGACGTTGTTGTCGCCGATGTTGGCCGTCCACGCACGCGTCCCGTCCGCGTTCACGGCAACCATGTGAGAGCCGCGCGCGTTCGTCGGAATCGGCTGCACGCCGCCCGTCGCCAGGTCCACGATGAGGACGGTGCTCGTCGCTTCCGACGTCACGGCGACCCGGCTCGAGCTGCCGCCGAGGAACAGCACGCCGTGCGGACGCGTGTAGCGGCCCAGGTCGATGGTGCGAATCACCGAATCGCGCACGAGATCGATCACTGCCAGCTGGTTGCCCGGCGTCTGCGTGCCGTACACGGTCACCACAGCAATGCGACCGTCCGGCGAAACCTGCGCCTCGTGCGGACCCGTGCCGACGTTCACGTTCGTCACCGTCGCGCCATCGGCGTTCAGGATCGACGCAGATGCGGACTGCTGATTCGCGACCACGACTTCCACCGACCGCGAGGGTGCCGGCATTTCAGTCCGCGCCTGGCACGCAATCATGACGGGAGCGACGAACAGCGCAGCAGCGACATCGATTCTCATGGCATCTCCGTAACAGCGTGGACAGGGTGCCGCGCGAAAGGACGCGCGTCTCGTCCGGCGCCCGGCGCGTGCACGTATGAGGCTGGCGTCATGATAACGCCACGCGGACGCACCGGCCGTACGCGCGGGACGCACTGCTCCATGTCGCCTGCGCGGACCCCCGCTCGCGGGACGGACCGCGATCATCGGACTGATGTCGAATTTCGCACGCACCGTTCGATGCATCCTCGGAAGCCGGCGGCATGTCCGGCGCGTACGGTCCCGTGAGCCTTGATAAGGCGGCGCGGACAATCGATCATGGGTCGCCCTGCGACCCTCTACGACGACGTCACATGAATCACGCGATAGAAACCTCCGGGCTCATCAAGGGCTTCGGTAAGACCCGGGCGGTCAACGGCATCGACCTCCGGATCCCGGCCGGCTCGGTCTACGGCCTGCTCGGGCCGAACGGCGCGGGCAAGACGACGACGATCCGCGTGCTGGCGACGCTGCTGCGGCCGGACGCCGGCACAGCGCACGTCCTGGGGCACGATGTGGCCCGCGATCCTGCGGCCGTCCGGCGGAAGGTGAGCCTCACCGGGCAGTACGCCTCCGTGGATGAGGACCTGACGGGCACGGAGAACCTGGTGCTGGTCGCGCGCCTGCTGGGCTCTTCGTGGAGCGCCGCGAAGGCACGTGCGCGCGAGCTGCTGGAAGCGTTCGAGCTGGCGGACGCGGCGGGCCGGCAGGTGCGCACGTACTCCGGCGGGATGCGGCGCCGTCTCGACATCGCGGCGAGTCTGATGCGTACGCCGGAGCTGATCTTCCTGGATGAGCCGACGACGGGGCTGGACCCGCGCAGCCGCAACCAGGTGTGGGACATGGTACGCGCGATCGCCGCGGACGGGACGACGGTGCTGCTGACGACGCAGTACCTCGATGAGGCCGACCGCCTCGCCGACCGGCTGGCGGTGATCGATCACGGGCGGCTGATCGCGGAAGGCACGAGCCGCGAGCTGAAGTCATCCGTGGGCGGCAGGACGCTGCACATCCGCGTTGCCTCGCCGGAGCGCATGGCGCAGGCCGACGCGCTGCTGAGGCAGGTGCTCGGGCCGGAAGTTCACAACGGCACGGGTCCGGACTCACTGACGGCGATCGTGGCGGGCGAGGCGCAGGTGGCGGAGGCACTGAGGGCGCTGGCGGAGGCGGGTGTTGGCGTGACGGAGTTCTCGATGGGGCAGCCCAGCCTGGACGAGGTGTTCTTCGCATTGACGGGGCACGCGGCGGAAGCGCCGGCGGAAGAGGAGGTGAACGCATGAGCAGCACGACGATCGGACATGCGCCCGCGAGCGCGCTCTCGGCGTCCCTCACGCTCGGCTGGCGCGCGCTGCTGAAGATCAAGCACGTACCGTTTCAGCTGTTCGACGTGACGATCTTCCCCCTGATGATGACGCTGATGTTCACGTACCTGTTCGGCGGTGCGCTCGCAGGCTCACCGCGCGAATACATCCAGTATCTGCTGCCGGGCATCATGGTGCAGGCGATCGTCTTCATCACGGTATACACGGGCGTCGGTCTGAACACGGACATCCAGAAGGGTCTGTTCGACCGGTTCCGGTCGCTCCCGATCTGGCAGCCGGCGCCGATCGTCGGTGCTCTGATGGGCGATGTGCTGCGCTACTCGATCGCGGCGCTGATGGTGATCGGACTCGGCATGATCCTCGGATTCAGGCCGCAGGCGGGTGTGATCGGGGTAGTCCTCGCGGTCCTGCTCGTGCTGGTCTTTGCGTTCAGCGTGTCGTGGATCTGGATCGTGGTTAGCATGATGGTACAGACGCCGGAGTCGGTGATGACGTCGAGCTTTCTGCTTCTGTTCCCGCTCACGTTTGCGAGCAACATCTTCGTTGACCCGGCGACGATGCCGGGCTGGCTGCAGACGGCAGTCGGCTACAATCCCGTCACGCATCTCACGAATGCATCGCGCGGCCTCATGCACGGTGGCGCGCGCTTCGCCGATATCGCCTGGGTGCTCGTCGCGTCCGGCGTGATCGTCGCCATCTTCGCCCCGCTCGCCATGCGCATGTACCGCAAGGAGCGATGAGCGGGAGCGCGGGCCGGAGCGGGCATCCCGCCCGCGCCGGCCTCCTCCCGCGGCTCTTGCTGGAAGCCGGCCGTCGCAGCCAGCTTCAGGAATGAGCCGCGACACCCCCCGCTCCTCCCGCCAGCAGTATCGCCGGTTCGTCCAGGCCTACAGGGACCGGCGGCTCGACGACGCCAGCGAGGCTGACGGAAAGGACGCCACGGCGGCGGGCGACGGCGCGGCCGCGGACGGCGTTTCTCCGCCGGACGGCGCGGCATCGGCGGACGGCACGGCTCCGGCGGACGGCGCGGCTCCGACGGACGGCGCAGGCAGCGGCAACCGGCCGCGGAGAACGCGACTGCTCAGCGCCGGCCGGCGGCAGTATCTGCGCGAATACATCCGGTGGCTCAAGCCGCACCGCGCGGCCGTCGCAATGGTGTTCCTGCTCGCGCTGATCGGCGCCGGCCTGCAGATGGTCGAGCCGCTGTTCATGCGGTACATCGTCGATCGTGTCCTGCTGAACGAGGCACTCGACACCGCCGCACGCCTGAGCCGCCTGCACCTGGCCGGCATGATCTTCCTCGGCGTCATCATCGTGTCGAATCTGGTCGGCACCGTGAAGGACTACCGGCAGCGGCTGCTGAACGTGAGCGTGATGCTGTCGCTGCGACGCTCGCTGTTCGATCGCATGCTGCACCTGCCGCTGCCGAAGCTGTACGACATGAAGACGGGCGGCATCCTGTCGCGCCTCACCGGCGACATCGACACGACGGCCGGGCTGCTCCAGCTCGCGGTCATCTCGCCCTCCATCTCCGTCATCCGCCTCGTCATCGCAGGTGTGGTGCTGTTCACGCTCAACTGGCGGCTCGCGCTGACCGCACTCGCGATCGTGCCCGGCGTCATGCTCCTGAGCTTCACGTTCGCACGTCGCGTCCGGCCCATCTACCGATCGGTGCGCAAGGATGTCGAGCGCATCGACGGCCGCGCGGGCGAGACGTTCTCCGGCATTCGCGTGGTACGCGCGTTCCGGCGCGAGATGCTGGAGCTGCTCGACTACATGCGCGGTCGTCACACGGTCCTGCGCAAGGAGATGTTTGCACAGAGGCGCGAGCTCGTGCTGTGGGCCTCGTGGAGTCTCCTGCTCGGCGCGGTGAACGTCGTCATCGTGTGGTACGGCGGGTGGCTCAACATCCGCGGCGGTGCGTCGATCGGCGACATCATGGCGTTCCAGTGGTACACGTTCCTCCTGCTGAACCCGGTCTGGAACATCGTAAACTCGTTCTCGGAGATGCAGCGCTCACTGGCCGCGATGGAGCGTGTGTTCGAGGTCCTGGCGATGGAGAACGACAAGCCGGACCGGGCGGACGCGCGCAACGCGCCGCAGGTCGTTGACGAGATCCGCTTCGAGGGCGTGGACTTCGAATACCGCGCGGATGTGCCGGTCGTGCGCGACTTCAATGTCGTGGTCCGGGGCGGCTCGGTAGTGGCGCTGGTCGGCCGCAGCGGCGCCGGCAAGACGACCGTGACGGATCTCGTGGCGCGCTTTCACGACCCGACGCGCGGCCGCATTCTGCTGAATGGAACCGACATCCGCGAGTTCCGGCTGGGCACGTACCGCGACCTGCTCGCGATCGTGCAGCAGGATGTCTTCCTGTTCGATGGAACGGTGCGTGACAACATCGCGTACGGCAGGCACCATGCAACCGAGGCGGAAGTGGAGGATGCGGCGCGCCGTGCGAACGCCCACGAGTTCATCGAGCGGCTCCCGGAGGGCTATGCCACGTTCGTCGGCGAGCGCGGCGTGAAGCTGTCCGGCGGGCAGCAGCAGCGGCTGGCGATCGCGCGCGCGATCCTGGCCGAGCCGCAGATCCTCATCCTCGATGAGGCGACGAGCAATCTGGATACGGAAAGCGAGCAGCT